>DATMBL010000367.1:0-33904 GCA_035559295.1 Candidatus Eiseniibacteriota bacterium | reverse complement strand
TCGATCCTCACCTACTTCAAGCAGCGAAGCCCCTTCTACTACCCGCTCGTCTACACGCTGTTTTTCACCGGCATGCGGCCATCGGAGGCGCTGGCGCTCACTTGGGGCGACGTCGATCTTCGCCTCGGCGAGATCTCGATCACCAAGAGCCGCTACCTCGAGGCCGAGGGCGCGCCGAAGACCGTTGGGAGCGAGCGCGAGATAAAGCTTCTCCCCGAAGTGGTTGAAGTCTTAAAGAGCCTGAAGCCCCTGCACGTCGGCCACGACACGCCGGTCTTTTTGAACCAGGACGGCGAGCCGGTCGATTTTCACACCTGGCGCGCCAAGATCTGGTATCGGGCGCTCAGGGCAAAGGGGATGCGCGTCAGAAAGCCCTACGCGATGCGGCACACGTTCATCAGCGCCGGGTTGAGTAACGGCGTCAATCTCAAGTGGCTTGCGGACTACTGTGGGACCTCGCTCGACATGATCCAGAGGCACTACGGGAAGTACATCCGCAACGACTCCGAGGAGCAGCTTAAGCGGCTTTTTGGGGTCAAAAGTGAAACCTCAAGTGAAACCTTGGACCGCGGATCGCGCCCGAAACGAAGACAAGTAGCTGGAAGTTTGGAGGAAAAGGGAATTGGGCCCACCTGGATTCGAACCAGGGACCAACCGGTTATGAGCCGGTGGCTCTAACCAACTGAGCTATGGGCCCGTAGATCGTACGGTATAGGATTTGGCGTTTGCGGTCCAGGCGTGGCAGGACCGGAATTTTTGACGGCGTCCCGGCGAGGAGTTTCGCTTTTTTGGCTCCGTGGCGCGTGTTTCTCTCTGCTTTAGCTCTCCATGAAGCTCTTGAGCCTTTTGCTGCGGCTCGGGTGTCTGAGCTTGCGCAGCGCCTTCGCTTCGATCTGCCGGATTCGCTCGCGCGTGACGGTGAATTTCTGGCCGACCTCCTCGAGCGTGTGATCCGATTTTTCGCCGATGCCGAAGCGCATCCGCAGGACTTGCTCTTCACGGGGCGTCAAAGTCGCGAGCACTTTTCTCGTTTGCTCTTGCAGGTTGATATTGACGACGGCGTCGGACGGCGTGATGATTCTTTTGTCCTCGATGAAGTCACCGAGATGGCTGTCCTCTTCCTCGCCTACCGGCGTCTCGAGCGAGATCGGCTCCTTCGCGATCTTGAGAACCTTTCGCACCTTGTCCAGAGGGATCTCCATCTTGGTGGCGATCTCTTCCGGCGTCGGCTCGCGCCCGATTTCCTGCACCAGGTAGCGCGAGGTACGAATCAGCTTGTTGATGGTCTCGATCATGTGCACCGGGATGCGGATCGTCCGCGCCTGGTCCGCAATCGCGCGCGTGATCGCCTGGCGGATCCACCACGTCGCGTAGGTCGAGAACTTGTAGCCCCGCTGATACTCGAACTTGTCAACCGCCTTCATCAGTCCGATGTTGCCTTCCTGGATGAGGTCCAAGAATTGCAGCCCGCGGTTGGTATACTTCTTCGCGATGCTCACGACCAGACGGAGGTTGGCTTCGATCAGCTCTTTTTTGGCGAGATTCGCCTTGGTCTCGCCTTCGATGATTGACCAGACGCGCCGTTTGATTTCCTGCGCCGGGATTTCGAGTTCTTTTTCGATATTCTTGATATCGCGGCGCGCGTTGCGGATCTCTTCGGACATCTGCAGGATCGCGTCGTGTCCCATCCGCAGCGAACCCGCGATGCGCTGCCAGTGCTTCTTGTGGCCGTTGGCGCTCGAGACGAGCCTCAGGATTTCCGTCGCCGACTTCCCGGTCTTCTCCTCGAATTCCTTGACGCGCCGCTCCAAAGCCTGCATCCGCTCCATCGCCTTCTTAAGGCCGTTGGCGATCGTCTCGGTCTGCTTGCGGTTGAGCTGGAGCCCTTTCAGAGCGCCGACGATCTTTTCTTGCTGGCGCCTGAGACTCTCTTGGAGCGCCTGGCGGCGTCTTGACGAGAGGCGCTTTCCATCGAGTTGCTTTTTGAGTTTCTCGATCTCGTGCGCAAGGCGCCGGATCTTTCCGATTTGCTCGAGCAGCCGTTTCTCGTGCATCTCCTCGTCTTCGAGGTACTCCGACTCCTCGTCTCCGTCCTTGATGATCTCGCGCACGCGAATTTCACGGTCCGCGAGCCGGGCGCCGAGGTCGAGCACGTGGCGCAGGGCAAGCGGGCTGGAAAGAACCTCGTCGATGACCTGCTTTTCTCCTTCTTCGATTTTTTTGGCGATCTCGACTTCCCCTTCGCGGCTCAAGAGCGAAACCGTACCCATCTCCCGAAGATACATGCGCACGGGGTCGCCGGTTTTCCCGACGACATCGCCGTCGAGATCGCTATCGACGTCCTTTTCCTCTTCTTCCTCCTCACCCAGCTCGTCGGCTGCGCCGCCGAGAGCGACCCGCTGGTTGGCATCGACCACCTCGATGTCCATTTCGCCGAAAATCGACATGACGTCGTCGATCTGGTCCGGCGAAACCACCTCGGCCGGCAACATGTCGTTGACCTCGTCGTAGGTGAGGTAGCCCTTTTCCTTGCCGAGATCGATGAGCTTTTTGACTTCCTTGATGTTTTTCTTCTCGGCCGAAGGCTCCTCAGAAACCGAGCGCTCAACCGCTACCGTGGAGGATTTTTCGCCTCGGTTCTTTGGCGCTCGAGTTGGCGTTCCTTTCGCACGACGTCTTGCCATTCTAGTATCCTCTCCCTTTTGGCTTTGTCATCGCTTCGCTCTTCCGCAGCGCGAATCGCAAGTCGGAGATTTCGTTCCAAACTCCTCAGATGCCGCCGGCGCAGATGGGCGAGGCAGTCGGCCGCCATTTGGTCGCACAATGCATCCGCTATTTTTTCGCCTTCGAGCGCCAGCGCCGCGATCTCCGGCGCCCGGTTGGCCGGGACTTTTTCGGTCAGTCGAGACGGGTCGACGCGACCTCGTTCGTGGTATTCGGCAACGATCAAATCGAACAACTCGCGCCAATTCTCCCCGATCCACTCGCGGGCTCCCTCCTCTTGCGTAACCCGCGCCGCGATTTGAGGGAAGCGCAGAACCAGGCTAAGCAGCGAACGCTCTGCAACATCGCCGCGCGCAGAAGACGGAACCGGGATCGCCCTCCTCAGCGCCGTTCGGCTGGCGGCCATCGGCGGGCGGCGCAGGGTCTCCTCGCGCACCCCCAACGTATCGACCGCTCGGCGGACGAGCAAATCGACCTCCAGAGGATTCTGCACCTTGGCCAGCAGACGGCTGATTTCCGTCGCGATGCGGCTTTTGCCCTCGAGAGTCCGCCCGTGGCGCTCTTCCTGCCACGTGAAAAAGTAATCGGCCAGAGGCACGGCTTCGGCCAGCCGCCGCTCGATCCCCTCTTGCCCTTCCCGGCGCACGAACGTATCGGGGTCGTCTCCTCTGGGGAGGAACGCCGCTTTGCCGATGAGACCGGCCTCGACGAAAATTTCAAAACTCCGGGCCGCCGCCTTTCTGCCGGCGTCGTCGCCGTCGAATAACGCGATAATCTCTTTCGTGTAGCGCGCCAGCACACGGACGTGCTCCGGGGTGAGCGCGGTTCCGAGCGTCGCCACGGCATAGCCGACACCGCATTGATGGAGCGCAATGACATCCAGGTAGCCCTCGACGACAACGACGCGATCGGCCGTGCGTATCGCCTCCTTGGCTTGATAGAGCCCGTAGAGCGTGGATCCTTTGTGGAACAACGGCGTCTCGCTGCAGTTGAGATACTTGGGAAATCCGCCGTCGAGCACGCGCCCGCCAAAGGCGATCACCTTGCCCGCTGCATTAAAGATCGGGAACATGAGCCGGGCAAAGAATTTCTCGTAAAGCGCGCCCCGGGAACGCTCGCCCAGTAAACCGAGACGGATGGCATCTTGAACAGCCAGTTTTTCGTTTTGCAGCAGCCGAGCGAGACCCGCGCCGCCTGCCGGAGCGAAGCCCAACCGGAAGCGCTCGGCCGACGCTTCGGTGATACCGCGTGATTTCAGGTAGTCCCGCGCCTTTTTTCCCAACGAGGGGTGCGCGAGCAGGCGATGATAGTGCGCGGCCACAAGCTCGTTCACGCGGTAGAGCGAGTCATTCGTGTTCGCCGGTGATTGCGACCCGCGTGGGATGACAATTCCGTAGCGCTTGGCGATACGCTCCACCGCCTCGGGAAACGAGACGTGGTCGTACTGCATCAGGAAGTTAAAAACGCTCCCCCCGCTCTGGCAACCGAAACAATGAAAGATGCCCTTCTCGGCGCTGACCGTGAACGACGGGGTTTTTTCGGCGTGAAACGGGCACAACCCGACATAGTTACGGCCCGCTTTTTTTAACGCTACGTAGTCGGAAATGACTTCGACGATGGACGCGCGTTCGCGCACCTCGCTGATCTTTTCCTGGCTGATCATCGTGGGTCAACCAACGAGCCGGATGCGCGCCCGAGCCTGCTCCGAGCGGCTGGAAAACAACCGTTCCTTTCCGATGCGAACGATGCCCTCGGCGAGCCGCGACAAAGGCGGGCCGAGATAAGACGTCTGAATCCGCTGCTTGGTCGACGCCGGCGCCCACGAGGCGGACAACAGAAAAAAAAGCGCCAGGGCGCCAAGCGCGGCTCCTTTTCCGATACCGACTAAAATTCCGCCGAAGCGATTGACCGTGTGGAGAAACAGAGCCTTGGACGAGCGGTGGATGACCCAGCCCGCGAGGTTGAAAAGAAAATAGACGAGAAAAAAAACCGCCACGAACGCGGCGGCTTTGAGAAGGATCGAGGATGGGTTCCAATAGTTTGCGGCGAACGCGGCGACCGCGCCATCATAGCGGGCGGCCATGACCAAGCCGCCGACCAGCCCGGCCAATGAAAAAACCTCCCGGAAGAGGCCCTTGAAGTAGCCGCGCAGGCCGAACAGAAACAGAATCACGAGGAGAATCGGATCGACTAAATTCACGTAACGACCGCTCGCGGCGAAAGGTGTCTTCGCTTCGTGATCCGCGGCCTCTTGTGTGGCGCCGCCGTCGCGCTCCACCTACGGCGCCGCGTCAGGACCTACATCCGTCGCGTCGGAAAACCGTCACATTTCATGGCCCGCCTGCTCGCCTATCCTCCCAGAATCTGCCTCGCCAATTCATTCACGCGCCGGCCGTCGCTTCGCCCCCCGATCTTCGGCATCACTTGTTTCATCACGCGACCGAGGTCCTGCACGCCTCTTGCGCCCACCTCGTCGATCGAGGCGCGAATCAACGACCGCACCTCGTCGTCGCTCAACGGCTGAGGCAAGAAATGACGAAGGAGCTCCAGTTCCGCCTGTTCTTTTGAAACCAGATCCGCGCGGCCGCCGCGCGTGAAAAGTTCGATCGACTCCAGCCGCTGTTTGCAAAGCGTCGCAATCGTCTTCTGCACTTCCTCGTCGGTCAGTTCTCTACGGGACTTGATTTCTTCGTTGTGCAGCGTTGAAAGCAAAAATCGCAGGGTCGCAAGGCTAGGCTGGTCGCCTCGCTTGAGGGCCGACTTGGCTGCTTCCTGGATTGCCGCCTTGAGCGCCATCTCGGTTTGCACTCGGTTCTCGCTCGTACTCGAACGCGCGCCCAACCGGTTAGAACGAATGACGGACCCGTCGCATCGCTCGCTTCTTTGCGGCAATCGCCTTCTTCTTGCGCTTGACGCTGGGCTTCTCGTAGTGCTCACGCTTTCGAAGCTCAGCCAAAATGCCCGCTTTCTCGCAAAGTTTTTTGAAACGTCGAATGGCGCTTTCTATCGATTCGTTTTCTCTGACACGAACACCTGTCATAGAGTTCCAATCACCCCCGTTCCCCGCGAGCCCCAATTTTCAGGAGGGGATTTTAGCTCATTTGCGCGCCAAGTCAAGGAAACACAAGTAAATTCGGCCGAAAACATGATCACCGGCAGCGCTCTGACCGCATCCTCGCGCTCGCAAAGCCGCCGCCTCCGCGCCTGCGTACGGCCGTAAGGGAGCACAACTACGCGCGATGGGCTTCGAGAGCCGCGAGTCGCTCCGGAAAATCGGTGATCAGGCCATTCACGCCGAGCGCGGCAAAACGCGCCATCTCTTTGGCGTCGTTGACGGTCCACGCAAACGTATGAAGACCTTGCAAACGCGCCCGATCGATCAACTCACGCGTGACCAAGCGCGTCTCGATGTGCAGTGAAGCCGCCCCGATCTGACGCGCACGCTCGAACGGGTTTTCCAAGCCGGCGCTCCCGGCGATGACGCCGAGCCGCGCCTCGGGCGCGAGCTCGCGCACGCGCGCCAGACTGCCGATATCGAATGAAGCGATGATGGTCCGATGCAAGTAGTCGTAGTGGCTCAAGATGAACAGCAGCTTGATTTCGATGCCTCGCGGAGCGCCGGCGTACGCCTTGATTTCGACACACAGGTCGGCCCTGCCGCAAATGATCGAGAGCGCTTCTTCGAGCGTCAAGATGCGTTGCCCGCTGAAGGCGCGTTTGCGCCAACTGCCGATATCAAGCGTTTTGAGCTCCGCGAGCGTGCGGTCGTGAACGCGCCCGCCCACGCCCGCCGTCCGATCCAAGCGCTCGTCGTGAAACACAATCACATGGCCGTCACGGCTGAGCTGGCAGTCGATCTCGATCATGTCGGCGCCGGTCTCGAGCGCCTTCTCGAACGCAAGCCGCGTATTCTCCGGGAAATTGCCCGACGCGCCGCGATGAGCGATGTTGCAAAGCCGGGTCATCGTAACGCCTCGATCGGAGTCGGAAGCGAGAGGCGGCGGCGCGTCCGCGGCGGCGCTACTCCGCCGGTACACTGCCGGTGAGGTGAATAAAAAATTCCTTATTGCCCTTCGGACCGAGCAGGGGCGACTCGATCACACCCGCTGTGGTTAACCCGAGGCCTGCGGCCGCTCGCTGGATCTCTTCGATGACGCGTGCGCGCTCCTCCTCCGAGCGTACCACGCCCCCTTTTCCGACTTTGCCTTTGCCGACTTCAAATTGCGGCTTGATGAGCGCAACCAGCGGCGCGTTGGGCACGACGAGTCGCACGACCGCAGGCAGGACCAATCGAAGAGAAATGAACGACACGTCGATCGTGGCGAGATCGGCGCGCGACGGCAAATCCGCCGGCTCGAGATAACGGATATTGCGCTTTTCCAAAACGAGCACGCGGGGATCGTTTCTCAGCTTCCAGTCGAGCTGGCCGTAGCCCACGTCCACCGCGAAAACGCGGCGCGCGCCGCGCGCCAGCAGACAGTCCGTGAATCCGCCGGTCGAGGCGCCGACGTCGAGAACCGTCCGTCCGCTGACGTCGATCGAGAAAGCTTCCAGCGCGCGCTCCAGCTTGAGCCCGCCGCGACTCACGTACGGCGGCGGATGTTTCAGCCGGACCGAAGCGCTTTCATCGACCAGCGCGCCCGCCTTGGTCACCGGATGACCGTTGACCGCAACCTCGCCCGCCAGAATCCTGCCCCGTCCCTCCTCGCGGCTCCCAACCAGCCCGCGCTCCAGCAGCAACTTGTCTAGGCGCTGCCTCTTTCCCATCCCTGCCGGCTTCTTTTCTTTTCCCGTCGGATCATCTGCAGCGCCGCTTGCGTGATCCCGTCCTTGTCGAAGCCGCACAGCTTTCGGAGCTCGTCTTGGGTCCCGTGCGAAATGAAGCGATCCGGAACTCCAAGGCGCTTGACGGCTACGCCCCCCTGGCCGGCATCGGCAAGTAGCTCCAAAACCGCGCTGCCGAAACCTCCCGCGAGCACGTGATCCTCGATCGTGATCACCCGCGGCACGCGCGCGAACAACTCGAGCAGCAGGTCCGCGTCGAGGGGTTGGACGAAGCGGGCGTTGACCACGGCGGCATCGATACCCAGGGCTGCGAGATCCTGCGCCGCTCTGAGCGCCGGTATCACCGTGTGCCCGATTCCAAGCAAGACGACGTCATCGCCGTCCCGCAGCAGTTCCGCCTTGCCGACCTCGATCGCGTGGAGTTCCTGATCGAGGCCAACGCCCCAACCCTCCCCGCGCGGATAGCGGAGCGAGACCGGCGCCGCGCAATCGATCGCCGTTTTGAGCATGTGCTGGAGCTCGTTCTCGTCTTTCGGCGCCATGATCACGAGGTTGGGGATCGAGCGCATGTAGGCGAAGTCGAACACGCCGTGATGTGTCGGGCCGTCGGCGCCCACGAGCCCACCCCGGTCGAGCGCAAAGACGACGTGCAGGTTCTGTAGGCATACGTCGTGGAGGATCTGGTCGTAGCCGCGCTGCAGGAAAGTGGAATAAATCGCAACCACCGGGATAAAGCCTTCGGTTGCCATTCCCGCAGCGAACGTCACCGCGTGTTGCTCCGCGATACCGACGTCGTAGGACCGGCCGGGAAGTTCGCGCGAGAACTTGTCGATCCCGGTACCGCTGCCCATGGCCGCGGTGATCGCCACCACTTTCGGATTCTCTTTGGCGATTCGGGTGAGCGCGCCGGCAAAAACTTCCGTGTACGTCGGTATGGGACTCTTTTCCTTTTTCGGTTTGCCCGTTAAGACGTGAAACGGCGTGACGCCGTGGAATCGGACCGGGTCTTGCTCCGCGGGCGGATAGCCTTTGCCTTTCTTGGTCAAGACGTGAACCAAACTCGGCCGCTCGAGCTTCTTCACGTTCTCGAAAGTGGTCAGCATCTCGGCGATGTTATGGCCGTCGATCGGGCCGACGTACTGAAACCCCAGGCTTTCGAACAGAAAGCCCGGGGTCACGAGCCCCAAGAACGAATCCTTGAGTTTGCGCGCGACCTGAAACAAATTTTCGCCTTTCGGCAAGGTATGGAGCCAACTCGAGAGGTTTTTCTGCAGCCGCACGCCGAGTTCGGTCGTAAACTGCTTGCTTAAAAAAGACGAGACCGCGCCGACGCGCGGATCGATGAACATGGCGTTGTCGTTCAGCACCACGATCAGATCCCTCTCGAGGTGACCCGCTTGGTTGAGCCCCTCAAACGTGAGTCCGGCGGTTAAGCCCCCGTCGCTGATCACGGCCACGACCTTGCGCGACACGCCGAGAAGCGTCTTGGCTTCGACCATGCCGAGCGCCGCCGAGATCGAAGTGCCCGCATGGCCCGCGCCGAAGACGTCGTATTCGCTCTCCTCGCGGCTCAAAAAGCCGCTCAGACCGCCGAGCTGCCGGATCGTTGGCAGGCGATCGCGCCGCCCGCAAATCAGTTTGTGCGCATAAGCCTGATGGCCCGTGTCCCAGACGATGCGGTCGTGCGGGGTATTGAAGACGCAATGAAGCGCAAGCGTCAGCTCCACGGCCCCGAGCGTCGATGCGAAATGCCCTCCGACTTCCGAAACCACCGAAATCACCTCTTCGCGAATCTCCTGGGCCAGAGCCGCAAGCTGTTCGACCGTCAAACCGCGTAGGTCTTTGGGTTCCGCGATGCTATCGAGTAGTCGCCCCATGCTCTCATCCGTCCTGTGGCTTTTCGCCCGGTTGTTCTCGCGTGGCGCGCGTTATGACTTGCTCGGCAATGCCTCGAAGAGGCTCGGCCGCAGAGCCGAGCGACGACAGCTCGAGCTTACACTGTCGGTGCAACTGCCGCAGCCGTTCCTTGGCTTGCGCCAAACCCACAACCGCAGGGTAGGTCGCCTTCTTTCTTTCCTTGCGGCCCGATTCGGTCATGTGCCGGTGCGCCCCCGGCTCCTGCATATCCAAAACATCGTCGGCGATCTGGAACGCCAGACCGAGGTATTCCCCGTAGCGCGAAATGTGCCGTAACTCTTCATCCCCGGCGCCGGCAACCCGCGCCCCCATGCGTACCGAAGCAAGAATCAATGCTCCGGTTTTGCGCACGTGGATGTACTCCACAGTCGCGACATCGGCGTCCTTTCCTTCCGCTTCGAGATCGAACGCCTGGCCGCCGACCAGACCGGCAAGTCCGGCGGCATGGGCCAGTTCGTTGACTAGGCTTAGAAGCGTCTCGGCCGGTACCGAGCGCGCCGCCTCTGGGCCGGACATCACATGAAACGCTTGAGTCAAAAGCGCGTCCCCGGCAAGCAGCGCGACGCCTTCGCCAAAGACCTTGTGGACTGTGGGCTCGCCCCGGCGCAGATCATCGTCATCGAGCGCCGGGAGATCATCGTGAATCAATGAGTAGGCGTGGATCATCTCCACGGCGCAGGCAAAGGGAAGCAGCGCCTCGGTGGGAGATCCGAAAAGCTCGCCGGCCGCGACGGTCAAAACCGGCCGGATGCGTTTACCTCCGGGAAAGAGAGCGTAGTGCACGGCACGCCAAATCGACTGCGAGTGGCCGGGCTGCTCGTTTATATACCGCTCGAGCGCGCGATCGATCGCCGCGCGACGCGAGCTTAGGTATTGCTGCAAATTCGTCTCGATCACCGGTGATTTCGGGACAAAGACCAGTTTACCACCGACCCGGCAACGCGTTCAAACAAAGCTCTGCCCGCTCGGCGGCTCACCGCCCGGCCGCGTCTTGGTACGAATCGACCAGCGAGCCCCCGGGCGACGAGCCGGCGGTGGGAACGTAGCGGCTGAACAACGCAAAACCAGCGCCGAGGCTGCCCAGGGCAGCGACCACAGCCATCCAGTAACCGTTCAAAGCACAAAACCCGAGCGGCAGGAGAAAATTCACACCATAGATCGCCGCCGCGAGCCGCGCGCCTCCTCCGGGTCTCGGGACCAACCGGGCGAGCGCCGCCAGAAGCACGAAGCCGGTGATTGCCCAACCTGCCAAATTGGTGAGCGGCATGCCGTAATAACTCCCGCTTTCCCCCCAAACCCAGTAGCTCGTGACCTTGCTCATCGCGGGATCGAGCAGCAAATCCCACGCAACCAGCAACCATGTACCGAACGCGACGGCGGCCAGCCCGCGCACGAACACATGCGCGATCCTCCAGGCGGCCCAACTCACAGTAAACCAGCTGAGGGGTATCAGAACCGGCACGCTATCGAGCCACTTCGGCCCGAGCAGGGAAGTGTAAGCGTAAGCTCCGAACGGAACTCCGAACGCGGTGCCCGCCAATTCGCTCGCGAGGCTCACGAGATAGACGGCGGCAAACGCCGCCAGGCCGCGAACACGGTGGCGGAGCAAAATATCGGCGAACGCCGCGAGGCCGCCGAACACCATGTTACCGACGGCGAATCCATGGAATGCCCAGACGAAGAAACGAGCGCCCGGATCCACCTGGGCGAGCCAATCGGGACGCGCCGTGAAGATGCCGTACCCCGCCAGGCTGGCGATAACGATGAGCGCCTGAATCGACAACAACATCCATGGGATTACGTTCATGAGGCCGCTCCTCTATCTGGCTATGGGCTCCCGGAAGGGAGTTTTCAAAACCGTGCGGATAACCACGGGTGACCAGGGTCGGGCCCACCGCGCTGGAATCGATCGCGTCACGCTCGCGAGGGCGAGAGCAACGAGGCGAAGCTTGCGCGCGGCGCTGACGTGCGTTCGCGAGTCCCAAGCGCGGGCCCCGCGGCGCCGAAGAACACGACCGATCTCCGCGTACACATGCCGCGCGGCCGCCACCGCGCAGGCCGAACGAAACGAGAGATACCACAGGCCCGCGTCGCCGGAGCGATAGTAACGCTCGGCCTCGTCGAGCAGCCGCCGCGTCAAGAGCGCGAGCCTTTCTCGCTGTTCGGGCGCCGCGACTCGGGCGCGCGGAATCCCGACATCGTCGAGCCAGTCTAGCGGCAGATAGATCCTGCCCATGGCGGCGTCCTCGGTGATATCGCGCGCGATGTTGGTGAGCTGCATGGCGATTCCCAGGTCGGCTGCGTGCTTGAGCGCCGCTTGATCGCGCAGTCTCATGACGTGGGACATCATCAAACCGACCGTGCCGGCGACGCGATAACAGTAGAGCAGCAGATCTTCGAACGTCCGATAATCCGTGCCCCTGGCGTCCATCGCCATCCCCTCGATGAGCTCCAGTGGATAGTGCGCGGGAATACCGTAGCGGCGCACGACGTGCTGTAGCGCGATAAATACCGGCTCGTTCTGCGGCGCCGAAGAAAACGCGGCCATTGTCTTGTCCTTCAGCGCTTGGACCCGCTCGACCGCCGCAGGCCCGCCGGCAGGGCCGTCAACCTGGTCGTCGCAGTAGCGGCACCAGCCGTAGAGAAAACAGGCGGCATCGCGTGTTTCCGGCTCGAAGAGCCGCGCCGCGAGGGAAAAACTCTTCGAGCCCTTGTGAATCATCCAGCGACACTCGTCGAGCGCCGCCCGCACCTCGGCGGGGATCGGTTCACCCATGGCGGTTCCCCCATGTAAACTCGGGCGCAACCCGCACCGCCCCTCTCATGTCGTCGATCAAGAGCCCCGCGGTGGCTTTCGCCGAGGCCACGACTCCGGGAATACCGGCGCCGGGATGCGTGCCCGCGCCGACGAAATAAAGCCCGTGGAGACGGCGATCGCGGTTATGCACCCTGAAGTACGCGCTCTGCATCAGCTTCGGCTCGAACGAAAAAGCCGAACCGAGATGCGCGTTGAGTTCGTTCTTAAAGTCTTCGGGCGTGAAAACCCTGAGCGTTACGAGAGCACTTCGAAGACCGGGCATGTAGTGTCGCTCGAGGTAGCCGAGAATCGCGTCGACGTACCCCGGAGCGGCCGATTTCCAGTCGAGCGCCAGCTTACCGAGGTGCGGCACGGGGGCGAGAACATAGAACGACTCGCATCCCGGCGGCGCCAGCGACGGGTCCGAACGCGTGGGAGCGTGGAGGTAGAGCGAAAAGTCTTCGGCGAGGCGACCACGGCTGAAAATATCGGTCAACAACTCGCGATAACGCGGCCCGAACATGATGTTGTGATGCGCCAAATCCGGGTAGCGTTTCCGTGTGCCGAAATAAACCAGAAAAAGCGACATGCCGTGCGACATCCTCGCGACCCTGCGCCGCATCCGCGCCGCGCGGCGCTCGTGCCGCAACAACACGTTGTACGTGTACGCCACGTCGGCGTTGCTGACGACGCAATCGAACGGCTCCGTGCGTCCATCACCGAAAGCGACGCCCCTCACCTTGCCCCCCTTCGTCACGATCGAGGCGACCTCCGCATTGAGCCGGATTTCGCCGCCGAGACGGCTCAGGACCCTCGCCATCGCGTTGACGAGCGCTCCGGTGCCCCCCTTGGGGAAAAAGACGCCCCACTTGCGCTCGAGACAGTGAATCAGGGCGTAGATGGACGTCGTGGTGAACGGGTTTCCGCCCACGAGGAGCGAGTGAAAACTGAAGAGCTGGCGCAAGTGGTCGTCGCGAATGAGCTGCGCAACGACACCGTAAACCGATCGATACGCCTTCAGCCGAACGAGCTGCGGCGCCACCCTCAGCATGAGCGAGAAGCGCGTGAACGGCACGTGGGCGAGTCGTTCGTAGCCCTGCTTGAAGACCTGCTCCGAATAGGCGAAGAACTTACGGCAGCCGTCGAGATCGCACGGCGACTTTTGCGCGATCTGAGTTTCGACCGCGGCCGCGTCGTTCGAATAATCGAAACGGTAGCCGTCGTGCCAGAAGACACGATAAAACGGATGCACCGGCAAAAGCGCGACGTGCTCGTCCAACGACGTTCCGGCCGCGGCGAACAATTCTTCCAAACAGTGCGGCGCCGTGATCACCGTCGGTCCGGCGTCAAAGGTGAAACCGTCGTCGCGATAGACGTAAGCCCGGCCGCCCGGCAGGTCGCGCTTTTCAAAGACAACCGTCTGGATGCCCGCAGCCTGGAGCCGCAGGGCGATTGCGAGGCCGCCGAATCCGGCGCCGATCACTGCCGCGCGCGCCCTATTCATACGCCCCCGCGATGGTTTCGCCGAGCGCACGGAGTTCCGCCAACCGCGCGCGCGACCAGCGCACCCGTTGCACCTCGAGCCGTTCCTCCAAGCGGTCAAAGGCTGCTTGGAGGCGAAAGCGCGCGCCCTCGCGCATCGTTTCGATCAAACGGTGCTTTTCAAGCCAAAGCTCGAGCTCCCGGGTTTTCGGCAGTTTCCCGACCGCCGAGATAAAATCCCGGTAGCTCGTCGGCGAACTGGTTTTGGCCGCGCACGCCCAAGCCCACGAGGGCCGCCGTAGCTTAAAGTCCTCGTACTTCTTCAGCGGGTCGCGGATGCCGAGCACATTGCCGAGATCGTCGAACATCTGCAGCGCAACGCCGAGCCGGCGCCCGAATCGATCGAGCGTGGAAACCACCGGTTCCGCCGCACTCGCCATCATCGCGCCCAAGCCCGCGGCAAAACCCATCAACGCCCCGGTCTTTAACTCCATCGACGCAAGACAAACGTCCGCGACGCGTGACTGGAGCAATCGTTCGAGCCGGGTACCAAGGTCCACGCCCTGCCCGAAATGTGCTTGCAGAAGAGTTCGATGGTAGTACTCGTAAATAGACAGGGTAATTTGATTTCCCAACTCCAGGGTCCTGATCAATTCAAAAGGCCAAAAGTAAAGCCAGTTCCCGGCATTGAGGGCGAGCGCAAGCCCGTACCGCACGTGCAGCGCCGGCTTGCCGCGGCGGGTCGGGCTGCCGTCTTCGATGTCGTCCACCACCAGCGATCCCGCGTGGATCAATTCGACGACCTCGGCGCAGATCCGGCATCGCTCGATCGCTTCGTGCGCTACGGCATCGTCTCCCGCGAGCAGATGATAACTCAGAGCGACCAAGCGGCCTCTGACGCGCTTGCCGCGGCTGTCGATCACGCTCCTGACCGGTTCCAGGAGGTTGCATCGAATGATCTCCCGCACCGACGCGGTCGTTCTGAACCCCAAAAGGTGATCGAATTCCCCGTGGTCACGGACGCGGGCTCGGTCGCGCTGTTTGAGATCGGGTTGCTCACGTCGCCCGCCGGTCACCTTCGCGGCATCGGACGTATGAGCGATCATAAATCCTCCATCTGAAACCCCGGCAAGCCGCCGTCGGACCGCGCTGAACGCCGTTCCGGAGCAAGCAGCGACTCGGGGGCGACAGCGAGCGCGTTCGCGATTCTGACGACGACGTCCATCGAGACGTTTTGCTTTCCTCCTTCGACGGAAACAACGGTCGCGCGCGTCAACCCGGTGGCTCGAGCCAATTGCCTCTGGGTCCAGCCGACGTTTCCCCGCAGGCCGCGAATCCGGCGGCCGAGCTCTTTGAGCGTGTCTGCCAGCGTTATCCGGCGACTTTGACGCGCCACGAGCTGCTTCGCCACGCTCAACCCTTCGATGATTGTCGACGCTACTTTGACTCCCGGCGACCGATCCTTCCACGCTCCCTCGTCCTGGGCGGCGTGGCCCCCAATTACGACCCGCGGCGGCTCCGGAAGCCTTTTCAGTTTGCCGAGCAAGCGGCGCGCCTGCGGCAGATTGGACCGGAGCGTCACGGACAACGCCACGAGGTCGGGTCGCCGCGCCGAGATCATTTCGAGCAGCGCGTCACCGGGAACGTCCGGGCCCAAAAAATCAACCGACCATCCTTCGATCTCAAAGAGATCGGCCGTCATCCGCGCAGCGAGGAAATGTTGCTCTCGTTCCACGCAGCCGACGATCGCTCGGTAAGGCAGCGGCTCCGGCGCCCGCCGCGCGCGCCGCAAACTGTCCATTTGGGCCAATGTGATCTGCGTTGCCAGGTGTTCCTGAGCGACGTTGACCTTCCCCTTGCACCAAGCCTGACCGACTTCAGCCATTGCCGCCCCCAGCACATCGACGTAAATTGCACCCACGCTCACTCCCGCAGAAAAGAGCTCCCTGACGACCGTCCCGGCCTCGTCGCTGTCGCCTTCCAGCAGAGCCTTGAGAAAGCGCCGCGCGTGGAGCTTTGTTCTAGCTGCGTTTCGTTTGTCGGTCATCGATCAACAGACCGTGAGCGGAACCGGGTCGACGCGCTTGCCCTTCGGGTGAGACCGCCGCCGGGGCAGACGCATAAAGTCCGCGTTCGCTCACAGCACGAGCGACCGTAATGCCTCCTCGAGCGTGGGATAACGAAAGCTATAACCCAACGTTTGCGCCGCTTGTGGAATGGCGCGTTGTCCCGTCAGCAGCATGTCCGCCATCTCGCCCAACATGAGCGTTAACAAGGAAGCAGGCACCCCGGCCCAAGCCGGGCGGTTAAGAACGTCACCCAGAACTTTGCAAAACTCGTCCATTCTCACCGGATTGGGCGCCGTCGCATTGAAAGGCCCGGCAGCGTCCGATCGCTGCGCGAGAAAAAGAATCAATCCGACTTCATCCTCGATGTGAATCCAAGGCATCCATTGCCTGCCCGAACCCAGGGGACCGCCAACGAAGAACTTGAAAGGCGGCACCATCTTGGCAAGCGCACCCTGCCCTTTAGCCAACACGATTCCGCTGCGTAACAGCACCACGCGCACCCCGTACGCTTCGGCCTTGCGAGCTTCCTCTTCCCACTCGCGGCATAGTTCGGCCAAGAATCCTGCGCCGGGGTTGCTCGTCTCGGTCACAATCTCGTCTCCGCACGCGCCGTAATAACCCACCGCCGAAGCGTTGATGAGAAACCTGGGTTTGTTACGCGCGGCTTCGATCGCCCGGACCAGGGCGCGCGTGCTCATGAGGCGACTCGAACGGATTTTTTGCTTTTGCGCGGCGCTCCAGCGCTTGGCGGCGATTGGCTCACCGGCCAGGTTGATCACGCCTTCCGCGCCCTCGATGCACGCTTCCCAGTCTCCCCGCGCTTCCGGGTCCCAGACGATCCACTCGCGACCGGAAAATCCGCTTGCAACGCGCCGCTGGCGCGTCAGCAGACGCGCCGAGACCTCGAGGGGCAGGCGCCGAAGCAGATGTGACCCGACGAGACCCGAGGCTCCGGCAATGACCATATGCATGGATTTGGCTCCTGTAACTACGATTTTTACCACACTCGCGCCGTCGGTCAACTATACTTGACATATTTTCCTGAGATGTCATCAATAATAAACATCACCATGAGAACCCGACGGGAGCGCTCCTTCAAACAAAGCGCAGCGTGGCTCCTGCTCGCGGGCCTGTGCGCCGCCTTGCCCGCCGTTGCCGGCGAAGACGACCCGCCGTTGCCGCCCGGTACCTACCGGTTGGAGATGATCATGGCCAGCCGGGCACGCCTGCCTCTGTTCGGCGAGTCGAAGTCGGCTTCGAAATCAGTCTCGTTGGTTACCGTCCGTAAAGAAGGGTCGGCCCGGATTCAACGCCATCAGGTCTGCGAGTTTCGCGTCTTGGAAGATTCCGCCATGATCAAAATGGTTTTCCCCGACAGGTTCGTTGCAGCCCTCGCCGTGCACACCTACCCGGTCGAGTTGGAACGCGACACTCACGGGTGGCGTTATCGCGCCGATCTCGGGGTGGAGCAAATCGGCTACACGCCGGAGCGCGACGGCAGCCGGTTGCCAACGACGATCGACGATCCGTCAGTGTACGATTGGGATGGGGACGGGCAGCCGGCCGCGACTCTCAAAATCGCCGTGCCGCTGCTTCCTGACGGCGAACTGTACGTGGTTCAGCGAGGCCACTCGATCTTAAACGGACGCATTACCGGCGAGGGAAAAGTCGAAGGAAGCATCGACGTGCGCGTTTTTGAGCAGCGCGTTCTCGGGGCGCGCCCCGGATTTCTCAACCGTTCGCCCGAGATTCGAGCGGAGCCGGGCGAAAGCCGGTTCTCGCTCACCCGGCTGGCTCCCGATTCCACCTGCGCGTCGCTGCGCGAGCGGGGGTCCGGCCTGGGCCAGGAAAACCGAAGGGGTCGTCCGTGATCGTTTGGCTGGCGGCACTCCAACTCGCGGGCGCGGCGTTCGTGGCTCGTGTTCTGTGTCGCTCGTTCGCGCGAGAGCGCATTCGCCGCTGCGATGAACCGACGCCGGATCGAGTGAGCGTAATTCTGCCGCTGCTCAACGAGGCGCAGCGCGCGCCGGATTGTCTTGAAGCCCTGATCGCCCAACCCCCGGAACTAGAGGAAATCCTCGCGGTCGACGGCGGTTCCAGCGATGGCACCCGGGCGATCATCGCCGAATACGGCGCTCGCGACTCCCGCGTGCGGCTGATCGACGCCGCGCCGATCGCCGACGGCTGGACGGGAAAAGCCTGGGGCCTTCACGTTGGCTTGCTCCACGTCAACCCCGTTTGCCGGTGGGTCCTGTGCATCGACGCCGACGTGCGCGTCTCCCCCTACCTCGTGCGCTCGCTCTTGGCCCATGCGCGGCGCACGGGAGTTTCCAGTTTTTCGGTGGCGACCCTCCAAAGCCCTGGCGACGCCATGAGCGCGATGCTTCATCCGTCGCTGCTCGCCACCCTGATATACCGCTACGGCATCCCCGGCACGGCCACGCGCGACCCACACCGGGTGCAAGCCAACGGCCAGTGTTTCATCAGCCCGCGCGAAACGCTGATTCGCACCTCGGCGATCGCGGCCGCCCGGTCCTCGTTGTGCGAGGACGTAACCATCGCGCGCCGCCTGGCCCAATGCGGCGAAGCCGTGGGATTCTATGAAAGCGACCGGCTCGCCGTGACGACGATGTACGCCGACTGGCGTGAAACGTGGAGCAACTGGCCGCGCTCGCTGCCGATGCGCGACCAATATTTCGGCTGGCGTGAATTCTGGGGACTGGCACAGCTTCTGCTCGTCCAGGCTCTGCCCTTGCCCCTCCTCTTCATGGGCGCGGCTTTGCGCGCTCCCCGCTGGTTCTTGACGATTAACGCGACACTCTTCGTTCTGCGTTTGGGCGTGCTCTTCGGGGCCGCCCGGGCCTACGATTCAAGACCATGGACCTACTGGTTTTCACCCCTTTGCGATCTGCCCGTCGCGCTGAAACTCATCGGCAGCGCTCTCGCCCGGCGCCAATACTGGCGCGGCCGCACCTACGTCCGAGCGCGTGGCGGTGTTTTTGCGTCCTCAGGCGCCATCGCCGTGGGTGAATCCCGGTTCCGACGCGCCATGAAGGACGCGCAATCAGGCACGCGGGCGAAGGCCGCCTCGATGCGCCTTATCGCCCGCGTGTTGGCCGCGCCGTGGCTCGACGTGCGCGCGACGGGAATCGAAAACGTTCCAACGGTCGGTCCGGCCCTCCTGGCCGCGCGCCACTATCACCACTGGTTCGACGGTTTGGCGCTGCTGATTTCGATCCCGCGTCCGGTCCATATACTCGTGGCGGTCGATTGGGCGCGCACAGAACGGACGCGCCGGCTCGTCGAACTCCTCGCGACGTTGGCCGACTGGCCCGTCGTCCTGCGCCGCGATGCTCTCGCGCGCAATGCGTTGCCGGGCGGCCGACCGCCCGCTTTTTTTGTCCCTCTTGCCATTCGCTACGAGAGAAAGGCCTTACGCGATTCGTTGCGGCTTCTCGGTGAGGGCCGTTTACTGGTTGTTTTTCCCGAGGGTTATCCCAATATCGACCCCCATTTTACGCCGAAGATCGGCCCCGAAGAATTTCTTCCGTTCAAGCCCGGGTTTTCGACGATCGCTTCCGCACTGGCGCGGCGTCGCGTCACCGTACCCATTGTTCCGGTGGGCGCGCGCTACGAGCGCGCGCGTCGCTGGAAAGTTGATTTACGTTTCGGAGAGCCGGTTTACGCCCATGCCTTCGAGTCGCGTGCCGCGCTCGTCCGACACGTTGAGCGGGAAGTGCGAAAGCTCTCGAGCGAGCCGGTCAGTCTTGCCGATCGCCGTTCTCCTCGGGCGGCGGCTCGAACGGTTTGAGTTCGAGCCGGCCGTTTTTGTCCCTGACCAGAACCTCGATCTTCTTCTCGACCTGGGTGAGTTTTTGGTGGCAATACTGAACCAGCGCCACTCCTTTTTCGAACGCCGCCAACGAATCCTCGAGCGACAACTCCCCCGCCTCCAACTCCTCGACGATCTGCGTGAGTTCCTCGAGTGCCGTCTCGAACCTCTTACTCGATGCCTGTTCTTGATTCATCGCGCCTCCATGAGGTCCGGCGCCACCGCCGCCTCGGGGAGCGGCCGATGGACCGGACCGAGTTTCTCGATCAATTGAAACGGATCGATGCGCGCGCCGTTCAGTCGCGCGCCCCAATGGAGATGCGGCCCAGTTACCCGCCCGCTCATCCCCGAACGCGCTATGATGTCGCCTTTCCGCACTATCGCTCCATCGTGAACGTTGAAATCAGCGAGGTGGAAATACATCGTAAACAGCCCTGCTCCGTGGTCTAAGACCAGGCTTTTGCCGCTAAAGAAAAACTCGTCGAGCAAACGCACCCGCCCATGATTCGGCGCGAGAACCGGCGTGCCCAATGGGGCGCGCAGGTCGGCTCCGCCGTGCGGCGCCCGAGGAATGCCATTGACGATGCGGCGGTAACCAAAAGGCGCGGTCACGACGCCCGTCACCGGAGGCATAAAGGGGCCGTCCCAGAGCCGCTGTTGAACCGGGGTCATGAAGACGCGTTCAAGCCGCTCTCTTTCTCGCCGGATCCTCTGGAGCGTCGCCTCTGTCAGCTGATCGAAAACCCCCGGGACCGAGAGTTCTTCGCGTGGAAACTCTCTGCTTTTGATCTCGAGGTTGCGTTCGTGTCGCAGCTCCGCGCCGGAAGATGTCTTCCCCACAATGACAAGCCTGGCCGGCCCCGGCTTGGCCTCCAGATCCGCGCCGCCGAGAGCGACATACACCCGGTTGCCTTCGGGTTGGAAGATCATGCTGTCGTTCCCCAACCGCGCCTTCAGCTCGATCAGCTCGATGCCGGAGACTCTGAGTTCGAACAGCTCGCCTTGATAAACGACCGGCGATGAAACCGTCACGCTCGCAGCCGCCCCCGGTCGGCCGCCGGCGGCGAGAAGCAGGCATGGCAGGGTGAGCCAGGCGAGAAATGGATTGAAAGCCGATTCTCTCTTCGGCGTCTTCATTCTTTTTCTTCAACGCGGCAAACGGAGCGGCCGCGGGCGAACGTGATGCGCAGCCGCTCCCCCACGGCGATTTCAGACGCGTCCCTGACGATTTTGTTTTCGGGTAGACGATGGGCGATGCTGTATCCCCGATCCAACACGGCCAGCGGGCTGAGCGCATGCAAGCGGCCGGAAACGTGCGCGAGCCGATCCCGATCGCGCCGGAGCCGCTCGCGAAAGCGCCTGAGGAGGTCGAGCGCAGCTTCGTCGAGGCGTTGCTGGTATTCGCGCACCCTCCGCCGCGGATCCGCAAGCCGGCGCGCCAGCCGGCGCAACGCGTCTTGGGCGCCGGCTAATCTCGCCTGCATCGCCCGCGCCAGACGCGTCTCAAACACCTGCAGCTGGGCTTCGAGATCGGCCGCTCGAGGCACCACCATCTCGGCGGCTGCCGTCGGTGTCGGGGCGCGCCGGTCGGCGACGAAATCCGCGATCGTTACGTCGATCTCGTGTCCCACGGCCGAGATCACCGGCACCGGCGACCGGTAAATCGCGCGCGCCACGATTTCGTCGTTGAAAGCCCAGAGATCTTCCAGCGAACCGCCGCCGCGACCTACGATCATGACCTCGACAAGACCGGACCGACCCAATTCCCCGATCGCCCGAGCGATTTCCTCGGAAGCCCCGGGCCCCTGTACCCGCACCGGCCGAACGACGATGCGCCGGGCGGGGAAGCGGTCGCCGAGGATGCGCAACATGTCGCGCAGGGCCGCGCCTTTGACCGAGGTCACGATGCCGATCGATGCGGGCAGGAAGGGAAGCGGCCGCTTTCGCTCGCTGGCGAACAAACCCTCCCCGCTCAATCTCCTTTTCAGTTGTTCGAAAGCGACGAACAGGGCGCCCTGGCCGCGGGGTTCCATCAGCTCGACGTAAAACTGGAGATCGCCGCGCGCCCCGTAAAGGCTCACCCGTCCAAAACAGAGAATTTTCATCCCGTTTTCCGGCACGAAGGGAAGCGAACTTCCCGGCCGGCGGAACATGACGGCGCAGATCTGGCTCCGCTCGTCTTTGAGCGTGAAGTAGCAATGACCGGACGGAGGAATGCGGCAATTGGAAACTTCGCCCACGACCCAAAAACCACCGAGGCGCGCTTCCAATGTCGTCTTGATGATTTGGCTTAGTTGGCTGATCGTCAGACAGCGTGGGGCGGGCGCGGCAAACAGGGGCAGTTCGGCTTGCTTTTCGTGTACCCTAGCCATGATCGAAAAAACGCGGGCGAAAACAAATTAGCCCTCCTGGAAGAGGGCTAATTCGGTTTCGCCGGCGCTGCTCGTCAAGAAAACTCGCCCGAACCTACGCCGCTTTCTTCTGCACCAGCTGTCTGAAAACATCCCAACTCTTCAGCAGATCCAGCGCGCGCTTGAGTTGGGCGTCGTTGTCAATGCTCTCATCCCCGGTGGGCGCCGACTGCGGCACAAGCTTCTCGGTGCCTTCGGGTTGCTGCTGGGCCGGAGGCTTGTGCTCGTTCGGCATGTGGTTCGGGAGATTTTCCTCGCGAATCCCCTGGCGACGCCTCTCCTCGGCCTTCGCCTCCTGCGGCGGCGCGTTCTCCAGGACGATGTCCGGAACGATGCCGCTGGCCTGGATCGAGCGGCCCTTCGGCGTGAAGTAGCGCGCCGTTGTCAGGCGCAGCGCCGAGTTGTCATCGAGCGGCAGAATGGTTTGCACCGAGCCCTTGCCAAACGTCTTGGTACCGAGCACGACCGCGCGCTTGTGGTCCTGGAGCGCGCCGGCAACGATTTCCGAGGCGCTCGCGCTGCCGTTGTTCACCAGGACGACCATCGGGAAGTCGGTCCACGAGCCGTCCTTTTGCGCGTAGTATTTTTGCTTCTGCGTTTCAATGCGGCCCTCGGTGTAAACGATCAGCCCGGAGTCCAGAAACAAATCGGAGATGCGCACCGCCTGCGTCAATAGGCCGCCCGGGTTGTTGCGCAAGTCGAGTACCAGGCCCTTCAAGCCGCCCTTATCGGCCGCGAGCTTCTCCAACGCCTTTTGCAGATCCCGATCGCTGCGCTCTTGAAACTGCGCCAGCCGGATGTAGCCGTAACCTTCCTCGAGAACGCGGCTGCGCACGCTCTGCACCCGAATCGTGTCGCGAATCAGGGTAAACGTGATCAATTCGGGAACGCCTTCCCTCTTGATCGATATGTTGATCTTGGTTCCCTTCGGACCGCGCATCCTTTTGACCGCCTCGACCAACGTCATGTCTTTGGTGAATTCGTCTTCGATCTTGAAGATCATGTCGCCCGGTTTGATCCCCGCTTTGAACGCGGGTGTATCCTCGATCGGCGAGACCACCGTGAGCACCCCGTTCTTGACGGTGATTTCGATGCCGAGCCCGCCGAACCGTCCCTGCGTATCCATTTGCAGCTCCTTGTAGAGATCCGGGGTGAGATACGCGCTGTGCGGATCGAGCGACGTGAGCATGCCGCTGATCGCGCCGTTAATCAGGTTCTTCGTCTCCACGTCTTCGACGTAGTTCTTCTTCACGATCGAAAGGATATTGGTGAAGGTTTCCAGGCTTTCGTAATCCTGGCGCGGAACCGCCGAGACATTGGGAACCCACTGCCCCGCCAAGAAGAATCCAAGCGCGATGCCGACGACGAGCAACAGCACGGGCAGCCCGTGCTTTTCTACCGTACGCATGCCATAACTCCTTGCGTAGTCCTGATCAAAACGCACTCATACTATATCAAGAGAAATTAAATAGCTACGGTCTTGTTAGCCAGGGTATCGGATCGATCGATTTCCCGTCCTTGCGCATCTCGAAATAGAGCCTTGCGCCCTCCAGGGAGTCGCTGTCGCCGACGAGGCCGAGGGGCTCTCCCCGGTCAACGGTCTCACCGGTTTTCTTAAGGAATTCAGATAGATGAGCATAAATTGTATAGAACCGCTTTCCATGATCGACGATCACCATCTTACCGTAACCGGAAAAGCGTTCGGCGAACACGACGGTCCCTTTCTCGACTGCTCGGATCGGCTCGCCGAGCGGCGCTTCGATATCGATGCCCTTGCGAAACACTTCCTCCGAGAACTCGCGATGGCGGGTTCTGCCGTAGGCTCCGACCACCTGACCCTTGACCGGCCATTCGAGCTTGCCGCGAAGCGCCTCCAATCCCGAGCCCGGAGTTGGTTGCGGCGCGGAGCGGCGCGCGATCTCGTCGAGCATCTTCTGCAGTCGAAGCGCCGCCGCCTCGAGTTCTTTGAGCGCGCGCGTGCGCGCTTCTTTCTCGCGGCGCAACGTCGCCAAAAGTTCCCGCTTTCTTGCCGCCTCTTGCTGCACCGATTCTTTAACCTCGGCCAGCTCCCGCCGCTGATGATCGAGCGTTCCCTTTTTCTCGGCGAGTTCCGCCTTGAGCGCTTGCTGGCGCGAGGCTTCTTGGGCGAGCGCGTCGATCAGCTGTCGGTCGAATGTAACCGTCGCTTCCAGATAGCGTCGGCGCCTTAAAAGCGCGCCGAGGGAAAGATCGCCGTTTAGCACCACGAGCGGGCTGCCGCCTCGGTGCCATCGGTAAAGGGCTGTGAGCCGGCGTTTCAGCAGCTCTCTTCTTTCGGCAATCGATCGTTCGAGTCTTACGAGCTCGGCCTCGGCGCGGCGCATGTCGGCCGCCAGCGCCTTGAGCCGCGCGTTGGCTTCGCTCAAGAGCCGGTTTTTTCTCTCCAGCTCGGTTTGGATCTGTTCCAAAGTCTTCAAGACCGAGCCTTCTTGTTGATGCACCTCGCTGATACCCTGCTTTTCCCGTTCGATCTTTTTTTTAATCCCTTCGAGATCGCCCCTGAGCGCGGCGCCAGCCGCCGCTAGCGCGGGCAGCAGAGCAACCGCAACCGGAAGCATCCAGCGGGTCAGGCGCGTCATGTCTTGACAAACCGCCGCAGCGAAAACAGGCTGCCGCTTGCCCCGAGCAACCAGCCGATGCTAACGATCAACGCGATGCTCTCGGCCTGCAGAAAGCGAAGCGGGGCTACGGCGCCGAGGAGCCGGGCCATGGAGGCAATCTGATCGCCCAGTACGAAAAACAGTGCGAGCAGCCCGCCGATCGCAAGTCCGGCTCCCGCTAGGCCCTGAAGCATCCCTTCCACAACAAAGGGGGCCTGAATCAGCGCGTCGGGGGCGCCCACCAGTTGCATGATTTCGATCTCGTCCTTACGCGCGACAACCGCCAGTCGCACCGTGCTCCCGATAATGAAAAATGCCGCGAGAAACAGGATGCCTCCGAAAAGCCATTTGGCCCATTCGACCGCAAGCAGCACGAGATTCAAGCGCTCAACCCACGCCTGGGGGTATTCTACGCTGGCGATGCCCTGCTCGTCGCGGATCCGCGCGGCCAGGCTTTCGAGCATCGCTGCGTGACGGAACTCCGGCCGCACGGCGATCTCGAACGAAGCCGGCAGCACGTCCCGCGGCAAACCCTCGAGCACGCCCGACTGCGCGCCGAGAGAGGCTTGAAAATCGCGCCACGCTTGCTCCTGCGAAACGAAACGGGCCGCGGCCACCTCGGGAAAATTTTCAACCCGGCGGAGCAGCGCCTGGACATCGGCGGCGCGGAGGCCGGGTTGGAGATAAGCGTGCATTTGGATCTGCTCGCCCCAGCCCTTGAAAAGCTGCTGCAAGTTGTCCTGGAGCAGGAGAAACCCGCCAAAGACGAACAGCGTCATGCCCATGGTTCCCGCGGTCAACAGGTGCGTCCAAGCGAGCTCCCGAACGCTGATCCGCACCCGGCGGGCGATGAATCCGGCGTATGGCCAGTTCAAAAAACGAACTCCTGGCGGCGCGGCGCGCGCGAATCGTGTTCGAGCCGGCCGCGGCGCAGTGCAATCGCTCGGGTGCCGTAACGGCCCAGCAGCTCGGTATCGTGACTGGCAACGATCAGCGTCGTGCCGCGCTCGCGCACTTTCACGAAAAGCTTCATGATCTCTTCCGCCATTTCACGGTCGAGGTTGCCCGTGGGCTCGTCGGCGAGCACGAGCATCGGATCGTTCATCAGAGCGCGGGCGATGGCGACGCGCTGCTGTTCGCCGCCCGAAAGCGTCACGGGCCGGGCGGCGTATTTTTCTCTCAGTCCGAGCTCGCGCAACAGGTGGTACGCTTTGATCTCGCTGGCTCGTTTCGATAGCCCGACCACTTCCGCCGCGAGCGCGACGTTTTCGAGCGCCGTCAGACGGGGCAACAATTTACACTCCTGGAAAACCAGACCGATCCTGCGCCGCAGGCGCGCAACGCCGCGGCGCTTCAAACGCAGGATGTTCTCGCCGTTGATGATGATCTGTCCCTGCGTAGGCGCCTCTTCGCGAAACAGCAACTTGAGCAAAGTGGTTTTTCCCGCGCCGCTCGGGCCGCTGAGAAACACGAACTCGCCTCTTTGGATTTGGAGGCTAATGTCGGACAGGGCGGGGGCGTTCGGTGGATAGATTTTTGAGACGTGGAAAAGCTCGATCATGAAAGCTGGGTTGGTCGGGCGCGGGCGCGAGCGCCGTTCAACGCCAAACAGCTTGACACGGCGGAACACGGCTGTTAGATTGGCTGGAGTTACCGTCCACCTATAAAAGATCTCGCAACAAGTTACAAGCGCTCGGGAGTTTAAAAACCTTGACTGCCTATGACTGTGACAAACTCCGGGTCGTCTTAATCAAACCCTCCAAATACGATGACGAAGGCTACGTCATTCGCTTCTGGAAAGGCGTCCTTCCCAGCAATACGTTGAACGTCCTTCACGGGCTCACCGAGGACGTGCGCGAACGGCGGGTTTTCGGCGACTTACCGATCGAAGTCGTCACGTTCGATGAAACCGCCGAGAAGATTCCGATGCGCAGGATACTGCGCTGGGGCCGCAACCGGCGTGTCAAGTTGCTTGTCTGCCTGGTCGGCGTCCAAACGAATCAATTCCCGCGCGCCCTCGACCTCGCCAGGGCATTCCGATCTCGAGGGATCTCGGTGATCATCGGCGGTTTCCACACGAGCGGCACGATCAATATGCTCGGCGATCAGGAGCCGGATATTCAGGAGCTTTTCCGCGAGTCGATTTCGGTGGTTTCGGGCGAGGTCGAAGGAAAGTGGGAGGCGATTCTCGGCGATTTCCTGCGCGGCGAGCTAAAACCCCTCTACAGTTTTGCTCAGGACCTCCGCAGCCTCGTCAGCATCGACGAAGCGCCGCTTCCAAAGACCAGTCCGAAAACGATGAAGCATTTCGCGCATCCGGCTTTCGGCACGGCCGACACCTCGCGCGGCTGTCCCTTCGCCTGCAGCTTCTGTACGATCATCAACGTTCAGGGCCGCAAGATGCGCGAGCGCAGTCCCGAGAGCGTCGCGCGCATGATGCGCAAAAACTATGTGGAACACGGCATTACCTTCTACTTCTTTACCGATGATAACTTCGCCCGCAAGAGATACTGGCGCGAGACCTTCGAGGAAATCATCAAGCTGCGCGAAGAAGGCATCAAGGTGTCGTTCATGATGCAGGTCGACTTGGCGCGCAAACCGAAGGACTTCGTCGCGCTTGCGGCCAAGGCGGGCTGTACGCAGGTGTTCATCGGCATGGAGAGCGTCAACCCGGAGAACCTGAAGGCGGAGGGTAAGCAGCAGAATGATGTCGCCGAGTACCGCAACATCATTCGCGAATGGCACGACGCCGGCGTGGTCGTTCATACCGGCTACATCATCGGGCTGCCCTGGGACACCAAGGAGCAGGTTGCGGCGGATATTCGCTTCCTGATGGAAGAGATCGGACCCGATCAGGCTTCGTTCTTCATGCTCACGCCGCTCCCGGGTTCGCACGATCACCGCGAGATGAAGCAACGAGGCGAATGGATGGACCCCGACTTCAACAAGCGGGATTCCTTCCATGCGACGATCCGCCATCCGCGCATGACCGCAGAGGAGTGGACCGAGGCCTACGAGAACGCCTGGAAAGCTTTTTACAGCAAGGAAAACATGATCCGGGTGCTGTCCCGGTGGGCCAATCACCCGCGCAACTATTGGAACCTCATGTCGGTGTTCTTCTGGTACAAAAACGCGGCGCTGATCGAAAAACAGCACCCGATGGTCGCGGGCTTCTTTCGCCTCAAGGATCGAAAGACGCGCCGGCCCGGATTCTCGATCGATCCGCTGCCGGTACATGTCTGGAAGCGCAGCAAGGAAATTGCCGGTCTGTTCGTTGCGTGGGCCAAGTTTCTAAAGGAAATGGAGGAGGTTTGGCTGCAGACGCGGAAGCGGAGCGAGCGTGAAGAAAAAGCGCTCGCCCAGCTGCAGAAACTCCAAACCGACGTGTGGCAGGCGCTGCGCATCGGAGAACTGCGCAGGATCTACGGCGCGGCCCGCGGGGGCTTGACCGAGAAAGCTCGCTCGTTGCTCGATCCGCTGGAAGAGCTGTCGTCCAGAGTTTTGCTATCGCGAACCGACCTGAACCGATTGTTGCTCCAGTGGAACGCGCTCCGGGACAGGGTTCAGGAGCTGCGCCAACTCGAAGCCGGCGTGGCGCGGCGCTGCCTGGACGAAATGCACGAGGTGCAAAAGACGATCCGGCTGGGCAACCGGGTCCACGAATGGCAGGAAGCGTACGCCCGGCTGCGCCGCTCCCTGCCCGCGCCCGCGAACTTCGGCCTGGTGGCGTTCGATGCGATTAATAACCGAATGGTCTACTCACGCCAGGAGCTGGAGCGCGTTTGGAGCCATACAATGTCCAGTCTGCGCCGCTTCAGATTCTGGCAAATCCGTCCGGGCCAAGTGACGCGGGCGTTCATCGACGATTTCTTTCTCACCACCTCTTTCGCTCTCACATTCAAGGAATGCACCAAGCGTTGAGCTTGGTTCGCAAAGCGCGGCGTTAGCTTAACGCGGCTCCGCCACCACATCGACGAGGTACGGCAGCTTCTTTTCTTTGACAAACCTGAGCGCGCGCTCGAGCGCCGGCCTCAACTCCGCCGGATGGCGGATGGGTCCTTCGGCGTTGACGCCGAAAGACTGGGCCATCTTGGCGAAATCGACCTCGGGATCATCCACGTGGGTTCCGATGCCCGCGTTTTCGACCGGGCGCTTGCGGAATTTTGCCACTTCGATCGCATGCTCTTCCGAATTGTAGAACGACTGGTTATTGTGCATGACGATGAGCAAAGGAACGCGGTGTTTGGCGGCGGTCCAGAGCGAGCTCGAAGTCATCAAGAGATCGCCGTCCGCCTGAATATTGACGGCGAGTTTGCCGGAATCTTTGAGCGCCAGCGCGGCGCCAATGGCGGCTCCTGAGCCGTAACCCACACCGGCGCCGCCGCTTGCGCCGAGGTACTGGTTGGGTTTGTTGAAGTCCCAGAGCCTGCGCGCCCAACCGTTCGAGCTGCCATTCACCAGAACCCACTCCTCGCTCTTGATCACCTCGCCCAGCTCGAGCGCGAGCCACGCGGTTGAAATTTCTTTCTGCGCGCCTTTCGCGCGCGCATCTGCCAGCCATTTCGCCCGGCGACTCTTGTGCTTTTCGGCGAGTTCCTTTTGTCGCTGCTCCAGCCGTGGCTTTCTCCCCGGATCGCGCTCCAGCCGCTCGCGGCATAGCCGGGTCAGTTCGGGAAGCGCCACCGATGTGTCGGCGGTCATGGCTAAGTCCAGAGGCTGGAGCGCCTGATAATCGCCGGCCCAAGAATGGACGAGCATGTCGTGCATCGAGATACTGATCAGTTTTACGCCGGGGCGCGTGACGTATTCACACGCGCGTGTCTGTTTGCTCACGGTCGTGAGCGAGCCGTAGAGATCGGGCACGTCGAGAGCCAAGATGACGTCGGCCCGGCCGAGCAGCTCCCGCCCGCCATCGGTCGCATCGAGCGGGTGCGTGCTTGGGAAGTTGAACCGCGCTCCCTTGTCGATCACCGGGATCGACAGCAGCTCGGCCAACTCGATCAAAGCGGGCACGCTTTTCGGATTGCGCCCGAGCGTATCGGCAATGATCAACGGCATCTCGGCGTCCACCAGCAGCCGCGCCGCCGCGCGCAAGGCTTCCGGATGCGCCTGAGCGGGCGCTGGCGGCGCGTAGCGACCGACATCGGGAAGCTCAAACGGAGCGGTAAGGGCGTCTTCCTGGATATCGGCGTCGTAATTGATGTACACCGGCGCCATCGGCTCGGTGGTGGCGATCCGATAGCCGCGGATGAACGAATCGGGCACGTCCGCGAGTGAGTAAGGCTGATCGTCCCACTTGACGTAGTCCCGGACCTGATTTCCCTGCACCAAAGCGGTATGGATCCAGTCGATCCGGGGTCGGCGTCGCTTTGTATTCATCGGGCCGGTTCCGCCCAACACCATGATCGGGACGCGATCGATATAGGCGTTGAAAATCGCCATGCTGGCGTGCTGCAGCCCGACCATATCGTGAACGATCGCCACCATAGGTTTGCCTTTGGCTTTGGCATAGCCGTGCGCGATCGCCACGGAAATTTCCTCGTGGTTGCAAAAAATCACTTCCGGCTTGTAATTGCCGCCGTAATTGACGATGGAATCGTGGATGCCGCGGAACGTTGCGCCGGGATTGAAGGCGGCATATTCGATATCGAACGCTTTCATCAGATCGACGACGACGTCGGATCCGTACTGCGGTTGTTTTCTCTCCACTCGGCTCTGCGGTTGGGCCACTTTAGCTCTCCTCTCGCTTGGTGTTGTCAGTCGCGCATTAATTTTCCAGCGGCTTGTTTTCGGAAACTCGTATCGGCTCGGGACCGTCGCGGCGCCGCTCGAGCAGGCCCTCGGCGCAAAACAGGTCGAGCGTGTCGACAAGGTTTCCGGCCCGCATACCGCGTTCCGACGGTTCGCCGAGGTGAAGGGCAGAGATCTCCTGGAGCAGCTTTTGCGCCGCAGGCGCCATAAAACTGTTCAAACCGTAGTGCCGGAACGTGCGCCGAAGCTCGTCCATCTCCTCGGCGCGCCGCCCCGCATGGACCCGCAGGCCGACAATGCTGGAGGCCACCCTGTCGAGCAATCCAGGAAAACTCTCTTCGTAGCGATTGATGATCTCGTCCCGCAAGCCGAGTTTGCTCGCGCCGACCAAGAGCTCGACGAACAAGGCTTGCAGCCCCTTGGTGAGGCCCGCGTAGACGATCTTGAACGCGGAAGCCTGCGTCGCGCCGCTACCGAGCGTTTTGACCGAAAAACCGTAATTTCCAAGCTCCTCGATGCGCGCTGCTTCCGGTCCGGAAACATAAACCACCGCCCCCTGGTCCATTTTGGCCGCCGACCCGATAATGCATCCGTCGTTGAAGATCACGCCGCTCGGCTCGAGAATGCCGGCAATGCGCGTCGCCGTCATGGGCGAGATCGCGTTGGCATCGAGAAAAAGCAAGTCCTTTCGGCCGGTTTGCAAGGCCGCCTTGGCGACTTTGGTCGCCACGCGGGCGGCGGCGGAGGGAACGACAATCGAAACGATCAAGTCGGCCTCCTCAACCAGGCGCGCCAGCGACGGCGACGGTTTGACGCCGGCATTTTCAGCCCGCTTGCGCGTGGTTTCGCTGCGGCCCTTGAGGTAGCTCAGCACCTCGACGCCGCGCGCTGTGAGGATGCGCGCCCAGTGATAGCCCATCTCCCCGATGCTGAGAATGCCGATTTTCTGCAAGGCCATCGCCCGCCCCTTCCGAGCCAACGCTACTCGTTTATCACATCGATCATCTGGCGCAAATAGGCGAAGTCCTGGCGATTGAAACGGAAGATCAGCCGATGGAGGTGCATGTTCGAAGGCTCGGCTTCTTCGGGCAACGGCTCAGTCTCGCGCACCAGTCCGTCGGTGAGGATGTGTTTAAAGCGTGTATTCAACGTGTCGATCAGTTCCGGACTGGGCGCATGATTCAAGCGCATTACCAGGTCATGGTTGACGAATCGGTAGGAGTGATAATTTCGATAGAATCGTTGGATCTCTTCGAGCGCCGGCTCGATGCCGTCAACGATCCTGTAGAAGCTCAGCTCCTCGTCCGAGAGGTATCCGTGCGCGAGCATCTCCCCGCGCACAAACGATTCCCACGCGCCCCAGTACTTCTTTCCCGGCAAATCCATCAGGACGATCGGGACGAGCTGGCTTTTTCCCGTCTGCGCCAGCGTCAACGTTTCGAGCAACTCGTCGTGGGTGCCGAAGCCCCCGGGGAAGAAGACAAAGGCGTCCGCTTCCTTCACGAAGACCAACTTGCGGGTGAAGAAAAAACGAAACGTCATCAGCTTGGGATCGCCGGCAATGAAACGGTTTGCGAGCTGAGCAAACGGCAGGCGAACGTTGACGCCGAAGCTCTTTTCCCGGCCGGCGCCCTCGTGCCCGGCCTGCATGATGCCCGGCCCGGCTCCGGTGATCACCATAAAGCCCGCCTCGACCAGCCGCTCGCCCAAGGCTTTCGCCATGAGGTAGTGAGGATCGGTTTCGGTGACCCTCGTGGAACCGAAGATGCTGACTTTTCGCACCGAGCGATACGGGCCGAAAATACGGAACGCGTGCCGGAGCTCTTTGAGCGCTCGGTTGAGGATCTTGAGATCTCCGCGGTTCGGTTCGTCCCCCGCTAGCTTGAGCACCGTGTGGGCCATCTCGGCGATCAGGTCCGCGTTGGCGGGATCCGCAGACGCCTGAAGCCACTCTCGAATTTCACGCACGAGCAGATCCGGAGGAACCCGCGTGCTTTTCAGCGCTTTACCGTCGTACGACATAGAGTGGATTGATTTTAAACCAAGCGGTTGAAAAATTCATGGCTTTCGCCGCCTCGGTTGCGGGCGCAGAGAGGGCTCGGAGGAGCTTCGGTTGGATCATTCGGACGCGTGGCGTGTCGCGCGTCCGGGAAACAGCAATCGGTGGCTTTAACCGTGGGCCGTGGGCCGCCGCGAAAGCCCGGCGGGTCTTTCGCGGCGGTGTGCCAATGCGTTAGGCGGCGAGACTCTGGAGTTTCTTGCTCTTCTGGTACTTGCCTCTCTGGAGTCGCTTGAGCTTTCCGGTTCTCGTCCATCGCGAAAGCACCTGGCGCAGGTAGATGGGGGTCTTGTTCGCTTGCGTTCCGGCTTTGACGAAATCCCTGCTCGTGAACGTATCCGGTAGCCGGCTAAGAACGGCGTTCAGATCACCGCGCCCGCGGCCTTTCCCGCCCGCGGTCCTGCCTTTGCCCTGGCCGTTACTCTGCGACAATAACGCAAGGATATTTTCGTGACGCTCGAGCTCGCGCTGCAGTTGCGCGACTTCGGAAGACTTGTCGGAAATCGCCTTCTTGAGTTCGGACATGTTCCGCATGACGGCCATCTTGAGATCTACATGCATCGTTGCCACCTCCCTTACCGAACAGCGTATGTGACGGCACCGGGAAATCAAGAGGGGTCGATGTGTTTGTAAACGAAGGATGTGACCGCCAAGTGACCGAATCAGCGCATACCTTAGCTCTCGACACGGAGTGCGTCGAGCGGCGGCCGCGCGAGGATCCCCCAAGAGCCGACCGCGCCCGCCGCTACGGTCCCACCCAGGACCGACAGCAGAATCGTCCCCATGGCGCCCCACGGGATGATCGGAGTCGCTTCGACAAAGTAGTAACTGAGCGCCCAGATCGCGAACAAAGACAAGACGCCTCCGCCGAGAGCGGCAAAGACGCCGAGAAAAGCATACTCGGCGAGGATCGTCCCGACGATCCGGCTTTTCGGCACGCCGATGACGCGCAGCAAAATGGCTTCTTGCGCGCGCTGGCGGCGCGCGCCGAGTAACGCCGTCACCAAAACCGCGATGCCGGTGACGATCGTAAACAGCGCAACGAAGCGCAGCACGATCAGGACGCGGTCCAGTACGGCTTCCAACGTTCGGAGCACAAGGCTCAAGTCGATGATCGCCACGTTCGAGAAGTTTTCGAGAAGCGCCCGTTGGATGGCTGCGGACACCTCCGCGGACGGCACACGCGCCGTGATCGCAAAAAACTGGGGCGCGGCTTCGAGCACGCCCTCGGGAAAAACCACGAAAAAATTCGGACGCAGGCGCTGCCAATCGACTTCCCGCAGGCTCGCGACTTGCGTCACGAGTGGAACTCCCTGAATCTCAAAGTCGAGACGATCTCCGACGCCGACGTTTAAGGTTCGCGCGATGCCTTTCTCGAGCGACACTGGAATCGGCGCGGCATCCGCCGGGACACGGGCATGCCAGACTCCCGCAAGCA
>DATMBL010000366.1:0-13052 GCA_035559295.1 Candidatus Eiseniibacteriota bacterium | reverse complement strand
TTTTGCGGCGACGAATTCACCTGCACGCTCCACTTCGGGGCCCGCGTCTTCGCCTGAGGCTCTACGGACGCTTCGCCGCGCGCCTCATCGGCGGGTTTGGGTTCGTTTGAAAGGTCGGCCGTCTTAGCGGGTGTCTTGCGTAGGCTCTGCTCGGGGATCGCCTTCCGCTGCAGTTCCATTTCTGTTTTTCGCTCTCGTGAAACGGCTTCTGGACTTTCTGTCAACGCCTGAAAGTAGGACGGGACCAGGGGTTCCGGCGCCGGTTCTGCCGCCGACGCCACGGCATCGGGTGAGCGATCAACGGGGATTCTCGCCAGCGAAGCCTCGCTCACCAGACCTCTTCGCGCTTCGATTTTCTTTCCGGCAAGAAATCCGAGAAAGCCGATGCCGAGAGCGGTGACGACAAACGCCAGAATCAGAACGGCGATCTGCTCGCGCGAAAAATAGAGTTTGGGAGCCTGCTTCTCATGGGTCGCGGGATACCGGCCGTTCCTGGAGGGTGTGGCCAACGCCTCGCCGATTTCATCATTGGCGGACCTTTTACGCCAATGAATCATCGAAAGGAAGTCTCGGGTCTGCAGCACAGGCCGGTACTCGGCGACCAGTTGTTGCGCCCGTTCGCGACGCCGCTCCGGCGGACATACTTCAAAGGTGAAACCGATGGGGCGATACAGGCTCAGGCGAAACCCTTTCTCTTTCTCGCGCCTGAGCAGCGCCTCTCGAATGTCTTCCGACTCCTCGATCAAAACGTAGTGCTTGATGCTGTAGAGGCCGTAAATGCCTGAAACCGGAGGTGCCTTCGCTTTGATCGATTCTTCCTTGAAAACATAATAGTCGCCGTTTTGCGGCCAAGGCATCGCATCACCCCCTCGTCAAAAAATTGTGCTGTTAACCCGGCTGCGCGCTCGATAGCGGCAGTATCAACCCGAGGTTGGACGTCACCTTTCGATCAGGCGCGCGGCGAAAAACTCCGGCGCGGTGCAGAGTTGACGATTCGGGCACCTATATAAATCAAGAATCCAACAGACATGCAAGCCAAAATCGTTTGTTTTTTAGGATTTGAGTTTGTCGCATCAAATAAGTTCCCGTCCGGGCCGCGCGTTTCGGTTCTGTGGGCTGAAAGGCCCTGTCTTAGATCCGAGAAATCGGCCCAGGAGCGTGGGCCGATCCTGGCACAAGCGCACTGCGCAACTGCCGGGAAGCGCTGCTCCTACCGCTGGCATGCTAGTTGCGGAGCGAACTCGCAGGAGGTGAGAATCGCGATGGAACGAGAAGAAAAACAACCGTACAAATGCGCCGTCTGCGGTGCCAAATTCGACTCACGCGAGCAGCTTCTGGCGCACGAAAAAGAGTGTGTCAACCGGAGAGACCAGAGCTCCGGGTAACGCGTTCTGCCGCAGCCGGCCCGACGAGTGCGGTCGAGCTGGGGTCGAGATTCGACTTTCTCGGCCTCAGCCGGCTCAAGAGGGTCCGGCGCCTCGAGCGGGCGGCCTCCGGTGATCTGCCTCAGGGGGGCTCGCTGTACGGAACGTGGTCTTCACACGCGGAACACCGATTCTCGCCCGAATCGGCTTCCATCAGGTTGGGGCAGCCGTCCGGACCGTGGCTCGGGTGTCGACACGGGCAGCGAACGGTTGATCCGACGACGTCCTTGGGGGGCGCATCCTTCGCCATACGCGCACTGTAACACATCCCTTTTCCTGCTCCAGCCCAGTCCCCGTCCCCTTCAAAAAAATACTCGCGATCTGATATAGAGAGCGACAATTCGGATGACGGGAGGTACTTTGATGGCGTACAGGATCGTCGGCAAGGCGCTGCCCCGCTTGGAAGGCGTGGAAAAAGTCACCGGGCGGACGCGTTATGCCGCGGATATCGATGTCCCGGGAATGCTCTGGGCTAAGCTCGTCCGCAGCCCCTTACCGCACGCGCGTATCCTGAGCGTCGATACGACCAAAGCGGCGCAACGCCCGGGCGTGCGCGCCGTGATCTCCTCCGCCGATATTCCACCCGTGCTGACCGGGCTTAGAATGAAGGACATGCCGATCCTGGCGCGTGAGCGCGTGCGTTACGTCGGAGAACCGGTGGCTGCCCTCGCCGCCGACACTCCCGAAATAGCCGAAGAGGCGGCCCGGTTGGTCGAGGTTCGGTACGAAGAGCTGCCGTGTGTCACCGACCCGCTCGAGGCGATTCGCCCGGGCGCTCCCGTGCTCCACGAAAACCCGGCCGGCTATGCGAATGCGCCGGAGCGCTCGACCGAGCTTCCCAACGTTCAATCGCTCGGCGAATGGTCGAACGGCGACGTGGAAGCCCAGCTTGCAAGAGCCTCTCGCATATTCGAGCATACCTTCCGGACGCCCCTGGGTTTTCATGCCTACCTCGAGCCCCATGCCTGCATCGCGGCCGTCAATGAAGCCGGCCATGTCGAGATTTGGGCCTCGAACAAGTCGCCGTTCAGCCTGCGCGACCGCCTGGCGCGCGATCTCGGTCTCGACGCGAAAAAAATGAAGGTTCACATCCTGCCTGTCGGGGGTGATTTCGGCGGCAAGACCTCCGTGCTCGAGGCGCCGATCTGCTACTACCTTGCGGACCGGGCGCGCCGCCCCGTCAAACTGGTGCTCGATTATACCGAAGAACTGGCGGCGGCGCCGCATCGTCACCCCGCCGTGATCTCGCTCCGCACCGGGGTGGACGCCGAGGGGCGACTCTGCGCCTTGGACGCCAAAGTGGTCTTCGGCGGCGGTGCCTATGCAGCTCTCAAGGCGAATGCCGAGGTGACGGTTCAGGGACCGCGTCGAATCGCAAGCTATTACCGCCTAGCGGCCATTCGCGTCCAAACGCTCTGCGCCTACACGAATCACGTTTCGTGCACTCAAACCCGCACCCCTGGAAGCCCCCAAGTCGTGTTCGCCATGGAGTCGCAGATCGACATCATTGCACGCGAACTCGGGATCGATCCGCTGGAATTCCGCATGCGTAACTTGCTTCGCGACGGCGATCCGAACCCTTTCGGACAGAAATTCCAGCACGTGCTCGCCCGAGAAACCCTGCGCAAGGCGATAGAGGCGTCGGGCTGGCGCCGGCCGAAAGCGAAAAACGTCGGCCGCGGCATCGCCGTGTACGAACGGCCTTCGGGCGCCGGACGCTCCGGCGCCGCGATCACGGTCGAAAGCGAAGGCAAGGTGACCGTGCTCGTCGGCGTACCCGATGTCGGGCCGGGCATCCATACGATCGTGCGGCAAATCGTCAGCGAAGTCCTGGGCGTCGAACCGCAGCGCGTCGAAGTGCGGGTCGGGGATACCGATACCTCGCCTTACGATGCGGGAACCGGGGGGAGCAAGTCGACGAACAGCGTTGGTCACGCCGCCTACAAAGCCGCTTCCGAGATCAAAGCAAAAATTTTGTCTCTCGCCGCTGCCCGCCTCGGTTGCAAGCCGGAGGATCTCGCAAGCGCTAAAAACGATCCCGCCGACGGGCGCGCGGCGCGTCGTTTCGCCAAACTCATGGCGCTCGCACTCGAAGAAAACCGCGCGCCGATCACTCACTTGAGCGTCTACGAGCCATCGCGCGCGCCGGTCACGTCTTTTGCCGCGCAGGTTGCCGAGGTCGAAGTCGATCCCTCGACCGGTCAAATCAAAGTGCGAAGACTCACCACGGCGCACGATGCCGGGCGCGTGTTGAATCGGCTCACGTACCAGGGACAGATCGAGGGCGGGGTCATCACCGGGTTGGGGTTCGCGTTAATGGAGGAAAATCCCATCACCGACGGTAAGATCGCCACCTCGAACCTGGGGGAATTTAAGATACCCACGGCCGCGGACGCGCCAAGATTGACCACGGTCCTGCTCGAGAGCCCGACGGGACCGGTTCCGTTCCAGGGAAAGGCGATTGCCGAGATTCCGAACGTCCCGACGGCCGCCGCTATCGCCAATGCCGTCGCCGATGCCGTCGGCGTGCGCATCTTCGAACTGCCGCTCACGTCGGAAAAAGTTTACTCGGCGCTGCAGAAGCGCGGGGGCTGAGGCGTATCGGCGCCGGTTTGGAGCTATGGAAGTTCCGCCAGAAGCCGGCCGCCTCCTTGCGCCGGCTGCCGGATGTGGAGTCGTTGCTGCACGTACCACGCGCGCGCGGCCACGGGATGAACGACGGGGACTCCGAGGTCTTCTTCTGCAGGAATGACGTCCACGACCCGCCATGCGCCGGAGCCGAGGAGGTAGATTCCTTCGGCGTTCGGATGTTTGAGAAATGATCGTTTGATATGGTGGTAGATCTGCTCGGTCGTAAGAGCCTTCGCTTCACCCGGTGAAGTATCCATCCCTTCCATCGCCAAGACATCGAACCCCGCGTCGGCGAAATACCGCGTGAAGATATCGTTGAGCCTTTTGTCTCGATAGTACGTGCAGCCGACGAATCTTCGTATCCCCAAGGCGCGAAGCGCTTCCGCCTGCGTCATGCCCGAAGTAAAGACCGGGACGTGGTATTTTTCTTCCCATTGGCGCACGATCTCTTGCTCTCCCCGATAGCCCCGCACCATGAAAGGCGGTCCGCCTTCCGGATGTATCAAATCGACCCCGATGCGCGCCAGCTCCTCGACACATCGATGATAAGTCTCCATCGCTGCGAGATAACCCTGTTCGGTGTGCTCGCGGATGCCGGCGTAGACCGGGATCACGCCGACACCGTCGGGCAGCAGGCGAATGAACTCCACGAGCGATCCGGATTCGTAAGTCGGCTTGACGACACCCACGGTACCGCGCCAGTTGGCTGATGGCATGGACGCCCCCTTTTTAATGTCGCGCGCTTTACCCGACTGCGTTTTTCAATCGGACGAAACGCTTTCGCATCGCGTCGACTTTGGTGAGATAGGCTTTGAGATCATGGGTTCCACAGCGTTCCCCCGGCCTCGCACGAAAACCTCGACGAACAAAGGCCTTGCCTCTGCTCAAGCCGCAGAGATGAATCACTGCCGCGAGGTTTTGCTGTTGCGATCGGGTGAGCGTCGCCGGTCGAGTCCCGAGCGCGCGGAGCACGCCGCTGTGCAGGTACGCCGCGGTCAATTCGGTGGCGTGGCTCGGCAACGTCCGCAGATACAAGCGATTGAACCAGCAGGAGCGCAGATCGTGCCACGGCCCCTCGGCCGCCAACTGATGCTCATGGATACAGTACTTTCGCGCCTCGGCAAACGTTCCATCGGTGATTTGAAACATACCGACGGCGCTCGAGACCGGACGGTAAATCTCGAACGGATTCCACGACCACGCCCAACGCCACGGTGTGCGCGCCACCGGATTTCCCGCGCCTTCCACCTGCGCAAGAGCGGCAAGCAGCTCCGGTGCAATGATCTCTGTCGAATGCCGCTCGAACGTCGCTCCGTAGCGGCGCCATGTCGCGTCGGGACTCTTGGACAAGGAAGGGGCGATCGGCGCGAAAACCTCGCCCGGCTTTCGTATGACCTGATAAATGCCGTTGAGCGCGAAAAATCCCACGAGCGTGACAACACCATACCACGCGATCCTCAAGTGCCGGCCTCTGCCGGCCCTGGTCACGGTCCTCGGCCGAAAGGCCCTAGAGACGATTGCGGTCACGTACATACCGAACGATCGATGATGCAACGCCGCCAAAGCGTTGGCGACCGTGATCTTTGCGCGCGCCAAAGCCTCAGATCGAACGACCGCGACCGGCAGCGTCGCGCGCCGCCTGCTGTACGGCGCGCGCGGCGCAAACACGCGCGAGATTTGCGCGGAACTCTGCCGAAGCGTGGAGATCATCGAGCGGTTCCTGTCCCGCGGCCGCGCTCGCGGCTGCCGCTTCGATCGACTTAGGATCGAGCTTTTCTCCCCGCAAGCGCTGCTCGACCGCGCGGGCGCGAAATGGTTTGGCGGCAAGGCCCGTGATACCGATAGCAAGGTCATCGCAGCGGCCGGCTCGGCCCATTTTGAGACAGGCTGCGACTCCGACGACGGCGAAGCCCGATGCGGGTTGGGCGATCTTGACGTACGCGCTTCCGCTGCGGGTTCGGACGATCGGGACGCGAATTTCCGTCAGGATCTCGGCCTGCTCGAGCGCAGTGGTCATCGGGCCGGTGAAGAACTCCTCGACCGAAACAACGCGCTCGCCGGCGGCGGCAGCGACGCGAAGCTCCGCGCCGAGAGCAATGACCGCCGCGGGCCAATCGGCGCCGGGGTCTGCATGAACCAAGCTGCCGCCGATTGTGCCCCGGTTGCGCACCTGGACATCGCCGATCCTGGCGGCGGTTTGCGATAATAACGGGCAATATTTTTTGAGCAGCTCGGAGCTTTCAATTTCGTAGTGCGTAGCCATGGCGCCGATTACGATCTGGTCGTTGCGTCGCTCGATGCCCTTCAGCTCACGAAGCTTGCCGAGATCGACAAGCAACGCGGGTTGGGCCAACCTGAGCTTCATCAGCGGGAGCAGGCTGTGACCGCCGGCCAGGATTTTTGCGTCTTCGCGGCGCTCAGCCAAAACGCCGAGAGCATCCTCGAGCCTGCGCGGAGCGACGTAGTCGAAAGGCGCGGGGATCACCGTTCAACCCCCTCCGCTTCAGCCGTTTTTGAGCGGCAGAGTCGCCAGATCTTTTCCGGCGTCAGCGGCATGTCGATATGGCTCACTCCGAAAGGCGCGAGCGCATCGACGACGGCGTTCACGATTGCCGGCGTCGAGCCGATCGTTCCTGCTTCGCCCACCCCCTTGGCGCCCAGCGGGTTTACCGGCGTCGGCGTTTCGGTTCGGCTCAAATCGAAACGGGGCAGACCGGTGGCGCGCGGAATCGGATAGTCCATCAGACTGCCGGTGAGGAGTTGCGCCTGCTCGTCGTACACCACCTGTTCGAACAGAGCCTGCCCCAACCCCTGCACGATCCCGCCTTGGATTTGCCCATCGACCAGCAGAGGGTTGATGACCTTGCCGCAGTCATCGACCGCAACGTATTTTCTGATCTCGATCGCGCCCGTCCGCGGTTCGACTTCGACGACACAGAGATGGGTGCCGAAAGGAAAGGTAAAGTTGGCCGGCTCGAACGTCGAATCCGCGGACAACGGAGAGCGGGCGCTTTGTCCGCTGGGCTGCGGTCCGGCTGCCCTGCGTGCGATCTCTTGGATCGCGATGCCCTTGCGCGGGACGCCCTTCACGCTGAAGCGTCCGTCGGCGAAGTCGAGATCCTCAGGGTCGACTTCCAACAGCTGCGATGCGATTTCGCGCGCCTTTTCCTTCACTTTTTCCGCCGCCTGGTAGATTGCCGTCCCCCCGACTGCAGTCGCGCGGCTGCCGAAGGTGCCGATCCCCTTGGGAACCGCCGCGGTATCGCCATGAACGACAGTAATGTCGTCCATCGGGACGCCGAGTCGATCGGCAACGATCTGCGCAAACGAGGTCTGCTGCCCCTGGCCATGCGGCGATGCTCCCGAAAAGACGGTCACCTTGCCGAGCCCATCCAGCTCAACCTTGCCATACTCCCACATGCCTTTCGGGCCCATCGCGCAGATCTCGACATACGTGGAGAGTCCGATCCCGAGGTATCTCCCCTGTTTTCGCAGCCGGGCTTGCTCGGAGCGCAGTTTCCGGTAACCCGCGCGCCGCAGCGCTCGATCCAGAGCGCGTTCATAATCGCCGCTGTCGTAAGCCAAGCCGGTGGCGGTTTTAAAGGGAAACTCGGCGGGGCGTGGAAAGTTTTTTTTCCGTACCGTGACCGGGTCGATTTCCAGTTCCCGCGCGATACGGTCCATCAGCCGCTCCACCACATAGGTCGCTTCCGGCCGCCCCGCACCGCGATACGCGTCCGTGGACATCTTGTTCGTGAACACGCCCGTGAGTTCGATGCCGATCGCGGGAATCTTGTAGCAGCCCGACAGCATGAGACCGGTAAACGGCGGAATCGCCGGTGTGTAGAGCTGATGATAAGCGCCGATATCGGCAATCACCCTCGTACGCAGCCCGAGAATCCTCCCATCCTGCTTGACCGCCGCCTCGACCTCTCCGATTTGCCCTCGGCCGTGAATCGTCGCTCGGATGTTTTCTCTTCGCGATTCGGTCCATTTGACCGGCCGCCCGAGCCTGATGGCGAGGTGGCCGAGAAGCGCCTCCTCGGCGTAAACGTTGAGCTTGCTGCCAAAGCCGCCGCCGACTTCGGGCGCGATCACCCGCACCTGGTCTTGCGGCAATTTGAGCATTTCACAAAGATGCGTCTTGAGAATGTGGGGAATCTGCGTGGAAGACCAGACGGTCAGCTCCCTTTCCGCACCGAGATACCGGGCGCAAACCCCGCGCGGCTCGATTGCCACCGGTGCCAGCCGTTGATGAACCAGCCGCTGCTTGATCACACGATCGGCGTCTTTGAAAGCAGCGTCCAAATCGCCCTCCTGGAGATGAAAGCGAAAGGCAACGTTGTCCGGCCATTCGGCGTGGATCACGGGCGATTCGGGAAGTAGCGCCTTTTCTGGATCGGAAACCACCGGTAGCGGCTCGTACTCGACGTCGATCAGGTCGGCGGCATCGCAAGCGGTGTAGCGGTCTTCGGCAACGACGGCCGCCACCGCTTCGCCGACGTAACAGACTTTTTCGAGCGCAAGGACGGTGTGCTTTGGAACCCGGAGGGTGGGGTTGCCGCCGCTAACCGGGAGCGGCCCGATGTGCTCCCTCACGTCGGCTCCCGTGACCACCGCAACCACACCGGGCAAGCGGCCGGCAGCGCCGGCGTCGGTCGCCTTGATCCTTGCGTGCGCAACCGGACTCCTCAGGATCGCGACATGGAGCGCATTTGGAAGATCGATATCATCGACGTACCGCGCCCCACCGCAGAGTAATCGCGGATCCTCCCGGCGTTTGATTTTGGCCCCGACAAATTTCGTGAGTGGCATACAGGCGCGCCTGAACCTAGGTTATCTGCCTGAAGCTGCGGCCGCCCGCCTCGGTTTCAGTTTCTTCGCCGCGAGCTGAATTGCGTCGATGATATGCTGGTAACCCGTACAGCGGCAGAGATTGCCGTGAATCGCATCGCGGATTTCCGCTTCGGTCGGCCGTGGGTTGCGGCGCAAGAGCTGGTAAGCGGCCATGATCATACCGGGCGTGCAGTAACCGCACTGCAGGCCGTGGCACTGCCAGAAAGCTTCCTGAATCGGATGGAGCTTCTCTTGTGTTCCGAGGCCCTCGATCGTCAGGAGGTCGCACCCGTCGGCCTGGACTGCAAGCAGGGTGCAGGACTTGACCGCGGCGTTGTCGAGGATGACAGTGCAGGCGCCGCAGAGACTGGTTTCGCAGCCGACGTGCGTCCCGGTGAGGCCCAAAACGTCGCGAATGAAATGCACCAGCAGCAGCCGCGGCTCAACCTCGCGCTTGTGTTCAACGCCGTTGACCTTGACCGAGATCACTTTTTTCGGCGGTGCCATGCGCAACCTCTCGTTGTTGCCCTATAGCGCAATGCCGCTCGGGGCTCAAGTTTTCTTTGCCCTATTTCGGCCCGGCTCCACTGCCCTTGCCATCGGCACGGCGACGTGTTCAAACTAGGGCCAGAGAAATGGCCGCACGTAGCGCGCGTCGCGCCGAGAAAGGGAGGCTTTATGGGACTACTGAAGATCGAAGGCGTCACCCACTGGTCCATTCCGGTGAATAACCTCGAGGAATCGGAGCGCTTTTACGGCGAGCTGCTCGGACTCAAACACGTGGGTCGGCTGGGCAACTCTGTGATGTCGTGTTTCAACGTCGGCGACCATAACATCCTCCTGTGCGAGCGCGAACAGCCGGCCCAGACTCCGCCCTCGGAACACCGGGTGCATCACTCGTTCACCGTGAGCCCGCAAACCTTCGTCCAGGCCTGCAAGTTGTTCCACGAAAAGAAGGTGCCGTTGCTGGAGCTGACATACCGCAAGAAAGGTTACTTTACCGGAAGAGAGCTTTATTTTCTCGACCCGAGCGGGAATCGACTCGAACTGCGCGATCCAACCTGGCAGGCAGGCATGCCGGAGCCGCCGCTAGAGGAGATCATCGCCTCCTAGGAAGCCACGCCCGAGGTGGCGGCGAGCGGCCGGGAGCGGGAGCTCCCGGTGCGTAGTCTGAGCGACAACTATTCCCATTCGTAATTTCTCGTCTGCGGCCGGGGCGGAGCAACGTGGTCTTCTTTGAGACGGTCGACGAGGCTGCGCAACGAACGACCGAGTGCGATCGAGTCGGAGCGCTCCGAGCGCAATCGTGAGCCGCTCGATCTCCGCCGCGGATCACTGATCCGCTCCAGGCGCGCATCGTCGAGATGGACATAGCCGACGAGGCCCGGATTATCCATCGATCGCACGCGGAGGTAACTGCCGTTTTTGCTCTCCACGCGAACCTGTGCGCCCCGAGGAAGCGCGGTGACGACTTCGGATCTCCGCTGAGGCTTGCTCAAGAGAATCGACCTGTCGGTCACTTTGAAATGACCGGTGTAAAACCGCTCCTGTCGCGAATTCACGACAGCGGCGGGTTCCTGCGGCCGCGTCCTGCCTTCCGTGCCGCGCAGCTCGGGCGCGCGCTCGGTATCCTCCGAAGGGCGCGGCGCCTCCTTGGGCTCTAGTTCGTCTGTGCGCTGCAGCGGCGCGGATCGGGTTTTGCTTTCGGCTGGGCCGAGATTCGCCTGAGCGCGGGTCGCTCGCACGGTTTCTGCGGTGTTCTTCCCCTGCTCGCGCACGTATGCAAGCCCGGCAAACACGAGCGCAAGCAAACACAGCGCCCCAAAAGCAATGCCCCGCGCCGGCAAGATGCCGGGCCAACGCAAGCCTCGATCGATTACAGCTGGCATGTCTTGCGGATTCGGCTCTTCCCGCGGCGCGTCCCGGCCATCGGTAACGGGCGCGGGCGGCTTCTCGTCGGGGAGGGCCAACTGCAGCTCGCGCGCCGCGTGCTCGACGATTTCGGCCGAGACTGCAGGCTTTGACAGGCCGCAGGCCAAGCGCAACGCGTTGTCGCAAATCACGTTGATCAGTCTCGGTATACCGTTCGAATAGAGCGCGATCCGTTCGATCGCCGGCCGATCGAACAACGGAGCGCCGCGATGGCCTGCGGTTTTGATCCTGAAGTCGATATACCGCTCGACCTCGTAGCTACGGAGCGGGTCGAGAGAACAGCGCAAGGCGATTCGCTGCTTGATCTGCCGGAGCCGCGGTTGCTCGAGCCTTGCCTCAAGTTCGGGCTGCCCGATCAAGACGATTTGCACGAGTTTGTGCCGGTCGGTCTCGACATTGGAAAACAAACGGAGCTCTTCGAGCACGTCATCGCTCAGGCTTTGAGCTTCGTCGAATAGAAGGGCGACGATGTGGTCCCTCTCAAGCTGCTCGATCAGGTATCGGTTCAGGTGCTCCATCAAAATGAACTTGTCTCTCGTGGAGGGATGCGGAACGCCGAGATCTTGTAAGATCAATCGAAGCAACTCGATAAAACCGAAGCTCGGGTTCAACAACAAAGCGCTGTGCACATTCGGCGCTGCGCTCCCGAGAAACAGTTTGAGCAAGGTGGTTTTTCCGGTCCCGACCTCCCCGGTGATGACGATGAACCCCTTGCGTGCCTCGACGCCGTAGCGCAGGCTCGCCAGCGCCTCCTGGTAGATGGAGTTCCTATAGAAGTAGCGCGGGTCAGGAGTTAAGCGAAACGGCAGATCGGAAAATCCAAAATAGTGCTCGTACATAAAACCGCCCCGTCGAGCCCGCGTTACGCCATGCGGCCCGCTTTCGCCCGCTCGGATTTGAACACTCGCGCGGACTCCATGCTCGATGGCGCTCACGGTGATTAGACCGTGGAACGTCGCTTCGGTTTCAAGCTGTCTCGGGCCGTATTAGCTTCAGACGATTCAATTTTCGTGTGCACCATGCGGGGGAAGCTCTATGAACTCTCGATACGCGTCAAAAAACGAGATCTCCGGCTACGTTTAAGGGACAGCTTATTTGCCGGAGCAACTTCTGTTCCAAGCCTCGACAACTTTCGCTCCAAGCTTCCACAAAGAGCGAAAGCGCACCGGCAGGTGACCGCGGGCGTCGCGCTGGTGGCGCGCGTCCCGGAATTGAGACGCGAAGAACACCCGCCGTCCCTTATTTGTTTCGCCTCGGGACCGCGTTTGTCTTGGGGTCACCTTGTGTTGCGTGCGCCCCCGGGTTTGACAACGCGCCGAAGCCATTATACAAGCGCGGCGGAAGATAGGAGCGCAAGTCTGCGCCGTTCCCGAATCGAAGCCGTGAGCCTGAGACAAATATTGGGTATACTATTGATTGTCGCTGGCGTTCTCGGCCTGGTTTACGAAAACTTCAGCTACACAAAGGAGACTCACCAGGCAAAGCTCGGCCCCCTCGAGTTCTCGGTAGCCGAAAGGGAGACGGTCAACGTGCCCCAGTGGCTTGCGATTGGCGCGATCATTGCGGGCGCAGCGGTCCTTGTTTGGCGGCAAAAGTCTTGACGGGGCGCGGGTGAGCGGGTCGGCGCATCGGAGGTGAACGAATGAAACTATTTTCCTACGGCCCCTGACCTTACGCTCACAGGACAAGGCTTGTCCTGGCCGAGAAAAAAATTCCGTACCAGCTGATCGAGTGCGATCTCAAGAACAAACCCAAAGAACTTCTCGAGCTGAATCCGTACGGCAAGGTTCCCGTGTTGGTCGATGGGGACGAGGTCGTTTACGAGTCGGCGATCATCAACGAATACCTCGAGGAGAAGTACCCCGATCCGGCGCTCATGCCGAAAGACCCGTTCCGAAGGGCGCGTGCCCGCATCTGGATCGACTACTGCAACACTCGCCTCCAGCGCGCCGCCGGCAATATCGCGCACGACCATGAAGTCGAAAAATCGCTCGGGGAACTCAATCAGTATTTGCAGACCCTCGATCGAGAGATGCGCGATCGCGAATACATCGTGGGCGACTACTCGCTCGCGGACATCACGTTCATTCCCTTTTTCGTCCGGCGCGAACGATACAAGGCGACGATCGATGACAGGCTGCCGCACCTCAAGGCTTGGATGGAGCGTCTCCTCAACCGATCGATTGTGCGCGCCACGCCCTGAAATCTCCGTCTTTGATCAGCGGCGGC
>DATMBL010000365.1:0-5416 GCA_035559295.1 Candidatus Eiseniibacteriota bacterium | reverse complement strand
GGGTCGCGCCCGCCGGCGAGCAAGAAGCCAAGTTTCGAGCGAACCGGAACTGTGGTGGCTCGGCGCGAGGCTCTCCGGCGAGGCGGACCTCAAACGCCTGGGCGAATTGGAATACCTGTTAGAAGGAGCCTGGGTTGGTGGCCGAAATTCCGCTGGTTGGGCTAGATTTCCGAGGCAACAGGATGTCCGAGGGAGGGCCCTTGGCGCCAATGTGAGCTGGGAAATCGAATTGCCGCTAGAACCGACCTTGACATTCGAATACGCCTTCGGTTCCGGCGATTCCAGACCTAAGCGTGGACCCGATCGCAACTTCCGTCAGACCGGCCTCCAGAGCAACGAAGGGCGCTTCGACGGGGTTAACTATTTTCACTACTACGGCGAGCTGTTACAGCCTGAACTTTCGAACTTGCAGATATGGACTGCGGCGTTGGGCTTTCCTTTCTGGCGCTCAAGTTCCATAGAGTTCGTTTACCACCTGTATCGGCAGGTCCATCCGGCACCATTCCTACGCGACACCCGCATCGATGTGAATCCAACCGGTAGAAAACGCGGCATTGGCCAAGGCTGGGATATTGTCCTCGGAATGCAGGAATGGCAACACGTTGAGATTGACCTTATCGGGAGCTTTTTCCGTGCCGGCTCAGCATACGCTCGCCGTTCCGGCAAAAATGCTTTTGCCTTGCTCTTTAAAATAGATTTTACCTTCTGATGTCGCGGGAACGACGCCGTCGCCCGCCCGTTTGAGGACGTTACGATGAACGGCGACTATCGAATCGAGCTGAATCGAGCTGTTGTTGTTCGAGCACTAGGAGCCAGCGCTTTTTTTCTCGTCCTGGCTAGCACCGCCGGGCAATTGGTACGGTTGTTTACCGGCCACGACAGCATTTACGGAATTATTCCTCTTTTCGATCTCGATGCGGAGGCCAATATTCCAACTTACTTCTCCGCGTCACTACTGCTTTCTGCGGCTCTTTTCCTTTCCATCATCAGCACTCTCAAGAGAAAAGCGCGCGCGCCGTATGCCTCAAACTGGACGATTCTCGCCTTCATATTCTTGTACTTGGCAGTTGATGAAGCAGCTCGCCTGCATGACTTAATGACTCGTCCGCTGCGGGAGCTTCTTAGCGACCGGGCTACCGGCATTTTCTATTTTACTTGGGTGATTCCTGGCTTGGCGCTGACGTTTGTATTAGGCGTGTTCTTTTTGCGATTTATGTTGCACCTTCCTGCACAAACGAGGTCATCTTTCGTGATCGCCGGTGTTCTCTACATCGCGGGAGCTATCGGTCTGGAAATGATCGGCGGCCGCTACGCGGAACAGCGCGGCTTGGACGATCTCACATATACGATGATTACCACACTCGAGGAAAGCCTGGAGATGGCGGGCAGTATTATTTTCGTTCGCGGACTCATGGTATACGTCGCGATCACTTATCGGGATGTCTGCTTCCGATTCCACAAAGCATAGATCCAACCGAAAGCAGCTACGGGTCGACCATGCGCAAGCAAGAATTAATTTTCCAATCCCGCAACCCGAGCTTCGAGCTAGAGCTTGGGCAGGCTGATCTGATACTGCTTTATTTTCTGATAAAGGGTACTGCGCGGAATGCCGAGCCTCTTGGCCGCCGATTCAACCCGGCCCTGCTCATCCCGTAGAACGCGCTCGATGTGTCGCCGCTCCATTTCCCTCAAGGTGAGCTGACTGTCGGTCGTCGAATCGTCACCCGCCGGCGAAAGATCGAAACTCAAGCTCTTCCGGTGCAGCACCGCCTGGTCACTGAGCAATACGGCTCGTTCGAGTACGTTCCGAAGCTCTCTGATGTTGCCCGGCCATGCGTAAGTTTGCAGCGCCTGCTCCGTGTCTGGCGCTAATTCGATGCCTGCCCGTCCGAGATCGGCGGCAATCTTCTGCAGCAGATGACGGGCAATGACGGGGATGTCCTCGCGCCGCTCGCGGAGCGGCGGCACAGTGAGAGGGAGCGTGTTGATGCGGAAGTGGAGGTCGCTCCGAAATTGTTTGTTTTGGACGAGAAGCCCGAGATCGTGGTGTGTCGCCGCAATCAGTCGGATGTCGACGATCCGATCGCGGATATCGCCCAAACGCCGGAAGCGCTTCTCTTCAAGCACCTTCAGGAGCTTCGCCTGAATCTGAAGGTCCATATCGCCGATCTCATCAAGAAAGACGGTACCCCGATGCGCGATCTCAAGCAGGCCGGGTTTGCTGTTGACGGCGCCAGTGAAGGCGCCCTTTTCATGGCCGAACAGCTCGGTTTCGAGAAACTCCCGCGATAAGCCGGCGCAATTGAGATCGACGAATGCTTCGTCAGCGCGGGGACCGTTATCCCGCAGCCATCTCGCGAGAACACCTTTTCCCGTCCCCGTCTCTCCCAGAATTAAGATAGGGCTATCGGAAGGCAGGACTTTTGTGGCCAACTCTGCCAATTGGCGGATGGCCGTGCTAACGCCGAGAAAAGGATCGACGCTCTCCCGAGCGCGCCGCGACCTACCGGCCATCTGCCGCTGGCGTCTGCGCTGCTCCGCCAGGAGCCGCTCGAGCATCACCAGCAGAGCAGGAAGCTCCACGGGTTTGGTAAGGAACTGGTCCGCTCCTTCTTTGACCGCGCGTACCGCAAGATCGATGGAGCCAAACGCCGTCAGGATAATCAAAGGTATTTCGGGATCGATTTGCTTCAGGCGCGGCAGAAGCTCGAGCGCATTGCCATCGGGTAAAGCGTAGTCGATGATCGCGGCATCAGGACGAACGAGTTGAAATGCCTCGAGCGCCGCCTGCCAGGTGTCGGCTTCCTCGACCTCGAAGCCGCTCGATTCGAGAAAATCCCTGAGCCCAAAACGTACTCCGGGCTCATCCTCGATGACTAGGATCTTGTTTCGTGGCACTATGAACCTCTGCGTCCTTTTCGCTTTCCGCCGTATCCGATTCGGCTGGAAGCCTTACAATCATCAGCGCTCCCCCTCCGAAGCGGTTTTGCGCGCGAATTTTGCCTCCGTGATCCTCGACGATCCGCTGAACGATCGAGAGTCCCAGCCCTGTGCCTCCCCGCCGGCGGCTGAAGAACGGCTCGAAAATTCTCGGAAGATCGGCCTCGGCGAATCCCGGGCCGGAATCCTTTACCTCATAATCGATCCATCGCTGTCCGTCTTCTACACTTTCCCTGGCATCTATAGCGACGGTTGCACCTCGGGGGGAGTGCTGAATGGCATTTTCGATTAGATTCTGAAAAACCTGGGCCAATCGTTCTCGATCCATACGCACCCGCGCACGTTTACCGTCGTCGAAGAGCGATATCGTTACGTTCGACAATCGGGCCAGCGGCTCACATGCGCGGGCCGCGCGTTGAACCACGGGGCCGATTAAAGCCGGTACGAACCGTTGACCTGACGGCTTACCGTACTCAAGCAGCGCTTGCATGAGCCCGCTCAGACGGTTGACTTCCGCTCGCATGACCCGGAGGTAGGCCGCATACTCCTTCCTGTCAGCAAAACGGTTTTCAATCGCATCGAGCGTCGAAGAAATGGCGAACAGGGGGTTGCGGACTTCATGCGCCACGCCTGCGACCAGCGATCCCATGGCAGCCATCATTTCGCTCCGCCGCAATGAAGCCTGCAGGCGCTCACGTTCCTCCATTTCTCCCCGCAAAGAAACGACGGTGGCCTTCAGGCTTCGCTCGCTCGCTTCAAGCAGCTCTTTGGAAACCGTCGTTGCCTCCAATTGTGCGACCATTGCGTTGAAATGGTTTGCCAGGTCCCCCAGCTCATCGGCACTGGTTCGCCTGATGCGGTGCGCCAGGTCGCCCCGGCTGACGGCTTCAGTCCCTTGAATCAGATTCCGAACCGGCTTGGTGATAGCACGGATCAACAGTATCGCCAGAGTAACGCCAGAAAGGAAAAAGAAAGCAACCAACCAGTGGATCCGCTGAATGACGGCGGCTACAGCATCATCGACCTGTTTCCGAGGACGGTAAAGGTATTCTTGCGCTAGCATCTGCATCTCTCGATCGAGGATGTCATCCATTTTGGACCGGAGATCGATAAACCTCTTGCTCTGAACCTGGAGATCATCCTCGAGAGCGACCACCTTCTCGACTGAGAGCATCATCGGGCTGAACCTGCGCTCGACAGCCCCGAGCCAACGCTTCTCGGACTGACTCAAATCGAGCGCTTTGAATTGCGCCAGCCCCGCCCGGAACTCCTGCTCGTTTCTGGAAATCAATGCTTTGAATTCCGGGTTTCGGAGACGCTGATAATTTGCGAGCCAGATGCCGATCTCCGCCAGATCCGCCTCCAGCGATCCCAAACTCCGCACCTTGGCAATCGCGTCCGAAATCGACAAGTCCAATTTCGGCTCGATCTCGGTATCGATAATCCGGTCGAGGTCTTCGAGCGTCTTGGCGACTGTGCTGAATATCGCGTCCTGCCGGTCTCGGGTGTTCATCAATGTCTCACCCAGAGCCCTGTACTCGTTGTAGAGATCGTTAATCGACTGGGCTAGCTGCCTTTCTCTCTCGGTTCCGGCGAGTTGAACGTATCTCCCGTAAAACACCTCGAAATCCTTTTGGTCTTTCTGGGCAAGCTTACGGTACTGCTCGTCCCGGGAATCCAGGTACTTCAGTACCCCGAGAGCGATGCCGTTGACGTTGATCTCCATCTCGTGTGTCGCGGCGCTGATCGGTCCTCTCACATCGGCAAGCTGCTGTAGCGCCTTTTCGACGCTCACCAGGCCGTTATAGATGACAAAAATGGCAGAGATGCCGATCAGGAATATAAGACTCAAGCCGGCGATAATCCTACTGGCTACTGACAACCGCACGGTCACCTCATTTCAGGCCATCACGCGCCGCCAGAAACTGACTAGAACCTATCTCAAAATTATAGTAGCAACTCGTGTATTATCGGCGCATGTTGAAACTCAGCGATGAACATTGGGCGAGGATCCGGGAACATTTTCCCAAGGAGAATATTCCCGATGGCCGTCCTGGACGCAAACCGATTCCCACGCGGGACGTGCTTTCTGCGGTTTTGTGGATCCTCAACACAGGCGCACAATGGCACATGTTGCCGCAGTCCTACCCGAACTACAAAACGGTTCATCGTCGCTTTCAGCAGTGGTGTCGAAGCGAAGTGCTGCGAGAAGTTCTGACCAACCTTGCCAACGCCCTTCGCGAGGAAGGCGAGATCGATGAATCGGAATGTTTCATTGACGCAACGTCTGCCTCGGCAAAGGGCGGCGGCGCAGAGATTGGCAAGACCGAAAGAGGTAAGGGCGTGAAAATTATGGGGATTGTAGATCGCCACGGTCTTCCTCTGGCGGTCAGCACGCACGCGGCGAATCATCATGAAGTGAGGCTCGTGCAGTTGAGTTTTGACTTCTACATGATTGAGGCGAAGCCTGAGAACT
>DATMBL010000364.1:0-9821 GCA_035559295.1 Candidatus Eiseniibacteriota bacterium | reverse complement strand
GAGAGTTCTTCGGACTCGACGGCCTCACCCCGAAGACGCGCCACCCGTTTCGATGCGAAGCCTATGAAAGCGCGACCGTGGGCGTTCTGAATCCCAAGACGTTCATCGAGATGCTTCTCCGGGTGCCGTACGAGTCATTTCTCCAGTGGCATCGCGTCGCGATGCATCCGATCCGCCGGATGTACATTCACTGTGTCAAGGGTATCGGGCTCGACCTGCGCAGGCGGCTCGCCTTGGAGCTGTTGAACCTGACCGACCGGTTCGGCAAATCGGACCCTCGCGGTGTGTTGATCGATCTCAATATCAGTCATGAAATTTTGGCGGGAATCGTGGGCGCCTCGCGCCAGCAGGTTACCGAATATCTAAACGAGTTCGACCGGGAGAGGATCATTTCCCGGCAGGGCCGGCGTATCATAGCGAGACCCGAAAGGTTACGACGGCTCTTGGCGGTTAACCCGTGAGCCGCACATCCCGGGGGAAACCAGGGAAGCTGCGCCGGCAAGGCAAAGAAGGCGGCCGGGCCAAGCGCGCCCGCTGCCCGTCCGCCCTCCGAAGGTTCGCGGCGCGGCTAAGCGGTTAGTCGCGCTTCCTGCCGTATTTCGCGTTTGAGACATTCGCGAATGACCGAAAGATGGTTCTCCTCTTCGGCCAGGGCTTCGCGGAATTTCTCGGCCATTTCCGTTTGCTCGAACTCGTCGGCCAGTTCGATCAACATCTCCCATCCGTCGTTATCGACGAGTTCGGCGGCCAGCATCGCCTCCAGACACTGCGCCAAGGTCGTTCTCGGATCGGTGATGACCTTTGGTATGCCCCCGGAGATAACCGCCGCTACGTCCGCAGACGGCATCTCAACGGTGGGATCGGCCCCGAGTTGTTCGATGCAATCCCACAGCATGTGGAAGTGCTTCAACTCCTCGTGGCAGATCCGCTCGAGCTGCGGTATGGTCACGCCGCCTTTATTTGTGCCGAGGGCGCGGCATTTCTCGATGAGAGCTTCGTACAGCCGCGTTCCGCTACGTTCAAACGCGAGCCGTTCTCCCAATTTGTCGAGAAAGACCGTCGCCTTTTCCCCTTTCAGGGCCGCCATTGCGGTCTTGCCCGCTCCTTTCATAGAGGTGGGCGGCGGAACGGAGCCGATCGTCTCTCGCTCCTTGATGTAGCCCGCTCGGACCGATGCCGGGCTCATCCCGCCGTGACTCGCCGACACGGGCCCGCTTTCAGACGACTCGATCATCTCCTTGCTCAATTTGGGAGCGGTCGCGAGCCCCGTTTTATTCATGCCCATCTCCGCGCTTTCCTTCTTCGCCTTTGCCATTGTGTTCGCTCCTTTCCTACAGTATCAAACTGTGCTCGAGAATCCCGCAGCTTGCGCAAGTCTGTGTGCGACCGAAACCCTCGCAGTGTAAGACTTCGCGCCAAGCACGCTTTGTATTAGGCGCCGAACGCTACGCCGCGCTTTTCTTCACCAGCTCGGTCCCCGGAGTCCAGCGATACCCCTCGGCTACGATCTCGGACGGGGCTCCGTGTTGATTGAGCTGCTCCCGCGCCTTTCTCGAAGCCTGGCCTTCTTGAGCCTTATCGACGAATTGCGCTCCTTTTGCCCTGAGTTGCACCTCGTTTTCGAGAACCCGGCGGACGAATTTGCGGTGGCTTTCGTACTTGATCGGCTCCGGGAGCCTCTGGGGCACGACTTCGGCCGGATCGCGTTTTTCGATCGTCTTGAACAGATCCATGACGAAATGAAGTTGCCCCAACTCGTAATCCATGAAACGCTCCCAGATCGATTTCACCTTGCGATTGCCCTCGTATTGCTGGCAGCTCATGTAGTTGTAGATCTCGTTCACCTCGTGAAGGAGCCACTTCTCAAGCCACGATTCGTTCGGATCGATCAGCGACTCGTATTGCGTGACGTGCTGTTCTTCGATCGCTGCGATTTCCGCGTAGAGTTGGCGCGCCAGCGGATCGGCGAACTGCGGCCCGACCGTCATATAGTAGTCATGGGTTTGATGCTCGCCGGCCATGATCGTGTAAGCGTTCACTTTCGTGATCGGCGCCGCCTTGGAGCGGTCGTAACAATCCCGCAAGTCATCCTCCGGCGCTCGGTGTTCTTCGGCCGTTGGGCGCCCGGGCAGGATGTCGGTGTAGGATTGCAAGATGTTGTTGGGGTCCTTCCCCTCGACCCGCTCGTACAGCGCCGAATATCGGTACAGGTGGTCGAAATCTTCCAACAACCCGAAGCGAAAGACCTGCGCCAAGTAGGGGTCCGGCTCGTTCTGGGCCACGCTCGCGGTTACTTCGATCGCCACCTGCTCGAAGACCAAAGTCGTTTCGAGCGGAGATAGATCGGGCGGCAGTAACCAATTGATCGTCGTTTGTTGGAACTGTTCGATCCTGCGTACTTGCGCCAGTGGCAGCTGCAGTTCCTTGTTCATGCGCGCGCAAGCGTGCTGGAAGCGAATCGATTCGGATTCGATCCCGTTCATCAGGACGATTCTGACTTTGGTTAGAGCGTCATCGTTCAGCTTGCTGACCGGTACCTGGACGATGTCGCGCCACGTGAACAGTTGCCGGTCGATCGGTACGCCTTTTTCCTTCATGAGGTCGAGCGCCATGACTTCCTCCCTCTATGTTCCCGTTAAAAGTAGATTCGACAAAACCCGCGACGTTCCTCCGGGATGACGCAACTTGAGTGCCACGAACGAAGAGACTCCCGCGCATCGGCGAGAGAACTTTGAGAGAAGAGTGCTTCGGTTTTCCTTTCGATGCGGCACCCTTACGGCGCGGGTCAAAAAAAGCTGTCGCCGAGGGTTAGAGACGCAAATTTCGAGATCCAAAAACACGACACTCGCTCGGCCGAACGTGTCGAGGCCAAGACACGAAACCGTACGGATCGAGTTACGGGGAAAGACGGGAGGAACAACAGAGCTTTTGCTCAAACCATCCGAACTCTCCGCTCCCGACAATCACGATCGCGCGGTTTTGGCCGACCTTGCGCCAGCGGCTGAAGCTCTCTGTTTGCTGCCATGAAAGCGTCTGTGACCGACTCATGTCGGCCGGCCCGGCAAAACAACGGCCACCACCGGCATGTCGTCTTTTCGGCACGGCAGTTGCAACCTATAGAGACATGAGGTCGCGTTCTGAGGTGAATCCAATGGACGACAAGCTGAGGGAGATCCAGACGGGTTTTCACGTCTGCTTGGAGGATAGCGGCAAAGACCTCGGGGCGGTGAGACGGGTAGCGCCGGGCGGGCGCGACGAACTCATCGTGTACATCCAAAACGAGGGCAATTTCATCGTGCCCGCGCGCGCGGTGCGCCCGGGAGAGGGCGCAAAGGTCTTGCTCGACCGCTCCCAGCTCGAGCCCCGCGTGCGCGATGCGATCGCGCGGGCGGAGCAGCGGGCCGATTCGACGGACAGCGCCGGCTAACGGTTCTGCCGGGACTCGGCATCGTCGGACGGCGCGCCACGGTCAAGCCACGCCTTAAAGTCGCCCATCCGATGCGCGAGTTGCCACTCTTCGAGGACCGCCCTCGCCATAGCGGATACCGCGCCATGGCTTTCCGCCGCCCGGGTTTGACAGTACCTTAAGAGCCACGCCTCGAATTCTTCCGGCTCCGGGTCTTCCTCGACGACCCGTTCGAGGATCCGGCGCTTGATTACGAGTCCGATCGTATCCGGCGTCTGGTCGCGTTTGCGCCTCTTACGACGGCCCTCCGACGCGTCCAGGGCGGCAAGGAGGGATCGGCAGATTGCGGCCGGACGGACGGTTTCGCTCATCGCCGATTCCAATCAAAATCCCGTTCGAGATGATCCCGGACCGTGGCTCCTAGAGCGTACCCTAGGCCCTTGGGCCGGCGGTAATTGCGGTCGAGCGCGGCGATGTCCAGCTCTACGGATGCGATGTCCTCCACCATCACCATTTCCGACGGGACCCCTTGCAGGACGGTAAAGCTCTTGACGTAGCCAAGACAGCGTTTGCACGCGTCGATGGCGCGGGTCGAGCCGGCTTCCTCGAGTCGCAGCGACTCGAGCTCGCGATGGTCGCTCATGTTACAGTAGGGGCAAACCAGCTGGACCCCCTGCCACCCCGAGCCGCACCGCCCGCAGCGCCAGTACCGAGCCCGTTCGATTCCGCGGATTTCGGCGAAAGCCGGCCACGCCCCGCAAATGGGACAGTAGCCTTCGGTCCAGCTTTCCGCGATGCGGGGAGCCCAGAGGCGCCCGCAGGCCTGCAGAAACGGGATGGGAATAAGCGATGCGAGCGCTTCAAGGCCCTCCCGATCTAGCCCGAGTCCCCGGGCCAGGCGGTCGAATTCCTCAACCCTCTGGTAAACCGAGGCTTCGAACAAGCCGGCGAGATCGACGGTGTCCCCGTTCGAGGCGGACGCCGCCTTTGGAACCCCGGCGACGGCAGCTCGATGGATCAGGCGGCGTACCCAGCTCTCGACATGGGCGGTTTTCATGTTTGGAACGGTGCCGGATAAAAGCGGTACCCGAGGCCTTTGGGAGCCCGCTCGCGGCGGCACGAGAGCTTGCCACTGGGGCGCCCTGGTCTCGGTAACGACTTCCTCGATGACGGCAAGCCACGGCTTCCACTCGGGATAGTCGCGGCTCAACTGCTCGAGACGGGTGAGCGCGGAAGCCTTCATGCTGCGTGAAGAATCCTTCTCGCGCCAAGGACGCCAAGGGCACAAAGACCCGGCAACCCAAGCGTGAATCGATTTATCTTCTGGCGCCCTTTGCGAGCTTTGCGCGAGATCTCTCCGTTTGGCCGCGGCCATTTTACTCGCGATCGATGGCCGTGCGCGGTTGACGCTTCAAAAGGAACAGCGAGACGCCGAACGCAAGAATCAAGAGCGTCAGCAGGCCGAGCTCGACCATAGCGTTGCGGAAGGCCTCCTGGACGAATTCCTCGGGGCTGGAAAACTCCGCCGTCAAGATCAGAATGCGCCGAATCGCGGCGATCAAACCGACGATCAGAAAGGGTTCCGGCTTCAATGTATGTTCGCGGAACGAGACCTGGACGGTGGAGAGAATTTCGATGATCATCATGATCAACAGGATCTGATCGAGAAGCCCCACGATCTGGTCTCGCGGTTCGCTCGCTCGCAGCACCTCGACGAAGTGCAGAACGACATTGAAGAGCAAGAAAAGCGCGCCGCCGGTCAGGATTAGGCCGAGCCCGACGTAAACGACATCTTCGACGCGAATAAATCCGCTCGATATCCACTCCCGGACATCTGCTCTGTTGGCTTTGGGCATGTCGGAATGGCGGCTGAAAAATCATCGGCCGCGTGTTTGAGCTTTCGCGTGCATCGATGATTCCAACGAAGGATGTTCGCCCGGGATCAGCCTCGGCGTATGCCAGTAGGGCTGAGAACCGGCATGGAGCTCAACCCTGGCGGTGCGATTGCCCACGTCGGCGCCCGGGCCGGCGCCGCGCACGCGACTCGCTTCGGGGCTGGTGCAAGCGGCAGCCGCCAGCAGAATCAGGCCGAGCGCCAGCGATCGTACGGTATTCATACGCTTTCGCCTCCAAAAATGATCGCGACCCGCAGGAGGAAACCGCCCAACAACACCAGGACCGCTGCGGTCGTCAAATTGAGCTCTCCGAGCCAGTCCCGCCGCCATGAGAGCGCGAGCGGGACGAGCATCCCGAGAAGCACCACTCCGATCAGGAGTACGAGGCCCCAGACGCTCAGCCAGGCGCGAAACACGGCTCCGAGCGAGATCAGAAACGCGATCAGAACGAGGAGTTCGAGCGCTAGAACCCAGGCATCCATCCGGTGCAGAGCGAATAATCCGGGCATGGTCCACCGGGATCGATCGGCAAGCAATATCATCAGCGCCGCCGATATCGACGCGGCCGATACGATAAACAGTAATCCGAGCAGAGGGCTATCGGACCAGATCGGGCGATTCGTGACCGCCAGAAGCACGCCGGTATAGCCCGCGACGTAAAAGCCGAACAGGCCTCCGATTACGGAAAAAATCCCGCCGACGGTTCCCGGAAGGCGAAAGCGGCGAGCGGCTCGCCAGCGCAGCCGCTCGGCATCGGCGAGCGCGCTCAAAAACGAGAGAAAAGAGAAGATTCCGAAAATCAGCAGGGCCCAGGAGCCGAGCGACATCGGCGAATAGGACTTGAACATCGGCTGAAGCGTGTTGTTCTCGATCAGCATGTGCCAGAAGCGCTCCGGCCTATGGAGATCGACGATCAGCAGGAGCCCGCTGATCAACACACACGGAAACGATATGTAATACCCCAGGCGCGCGAGCGGCCGGTCTTCGTAGCGGCCGAAGAGATCGATCAGGACCGCAATAAAATAGCTTCCGCCCGCAAGGCCGCCGAAGAAGAAATAAAGGACGATGAGCCATTCCCAGTCGGGTGGAACGGTGAAATAGGTGCTCGAAGGTACTCCATTCATCGTAATCTCCCGAAAGAACCGATCTGGTTCGATGATCGAAGAGCGAGAATCGAAAATTGCGACCTCCGCCACGGGGCTTCAAACCGATGCGTCCCTCGATGGGTTCTACCCTCGATCTTCAATCCTCGATCCTCGACTCCTGCTCTCAACGTGCTCCCTTGCCCCACGGCTCCGGAAATTGAACAGGCCGATCAACCCGACCAGAATCGCACCGAGAATCGAGAAAGCCGATCCCGAGACCAGATTGCGGGTCGGCATCTTGGGATCGGGGGGAAGCCCGTAGACCTCGGGACGATCGACGAGCAAGAAAAACGAATTGAGCCCTCCGAGCATCTTCTCATCGACGCCGTAGAGGTAGGCGCCTTTCTCGCCCGCCGCGTGCAGCTGCTCGACGCGTTTGTTGGCGCGCTCGCGCAGCTCCCGGATCGTGCCGAACTGTATCGAATCGGTCGGGCATGCTTTAGAACAAGCCGGTTCCATCCCAACCTGCAGGCGGTCGTAGCAGAGCGTGCATTTCTGCGCCGTCCCGGAAGCCGGGTTGATGTCGATTACGCCGAAAGGGCAGGCGGTGATGCAGTAGCGACAGCCGTTGCAGGCATCGGACTGGATCACCACGGTGTCGAACTCGGTGCGGATGATCGCTCCGGTGGGGCAGACCTCGAGGCAGGCCGCCTGGACGCAGTGTTTGCAGACGTCGCTCATCAACAGCCATCGGCCTTGTTTACGGTCCTCGCTGAATTGCTCGACGAATTTGACGTGCCGCCAATGTAACCCATCGAGCCGCCGCGTGTTGTCGTAGCTGTCGCCGCTGAGCGTGTTCACGCCGCCGTTGGTGGCCGGAAGCTGGTTCCATTCTTTGCATGCCACCTCACAGGCTTTGCAGCCGATGCAGACGGTCGTGTCGGTGTAAAATCCCATGGGCTCGGCCATGGTCCCTCCTCAACTGATTCCGCCGTGAGTATTGGAGTCATGGAGCATTGGAGTCATGGATTCCCGCAACCCGACGGTCCGATCTTCAATCATGCTTTTTCCACATTGCAGACAAACGCTTTGCCTTCGTGGATCGACACGTTCGGGTCGCCGACCAGCGACGTGAGCTCGTTCACTACGTCTCCCGTGCTCAACCCCTCATAGCCCCAGTGCCACGGCATCCCGACCTGATGAACCGTTTTTCCGTCGATTAAAAACGGGCGCATGCGCCGCGTTACCAGCGCCTTCGCCCGGATGTGCGCGCGCGGCGTGGTCACGCGCACCCAATCGAGATTCCGGATGCCCTTTTCCTGCGCCAGTTCGGGGCTCATCTCGATGAAAAGCTCCGGCTGGAGCTCGGTGAGCCATGGATTCCAGCGGCTCATCGCCCCCGCGAGATAGTGCTCGGTCAAACGGTAGGTGGTGATCGCGTACGGAAACTTGGGATCGCCCACACCGGCGAGCGGGTTGCCGTTCGTCTTCCAGTACTTCAGCACCGGGCTGCTCTGTTGCTTGTAGAGCGGGTTTTTGACCGGAGATTCGGCCGGCTCGTAGTGAGTCGGCAGGGGGCCGTCGACCAGACCGCTCGGAACGTAAAGCCATCCGACGCCGTCCTGGAGCATGATGAAGGGATCGCTGCCGTCGTGGGCATCAAGGCCGATACCGTCGGGCTTCGCCTTCGCCGTCGGCGGCTTATTGAGCGGGAAATCCGGGATATCATAGCCGGTCCATTTTTGCCCGTCCCACCAGATGTATTGCTTGCGCTCGCTCCAAGGTTTGCCGTTGGGATCTGCGGAAGCGCGGTTGTACATGATTCTGCGGTTTGCGGGCCAGGTGTAGCCCCAGCCGAGCTGCGCTCCTCCGCGCGTGCCGGGAGGATCGGGCTTTCGGTTCGCTGCGCGGTTTTCGCCCGGCGCGGGAAAAACGCCGCAGTAAATCCACGAAGCGCAGGTCGTCGATCCGTCATCTCTCAAGTCCGCAAAGCCGGCCACGTGCTTCGCCGGGTCCCCCGTATAATAGCCGTTGATTTCGCGAAGAATTTTTAGCCCGTCGGGTTCTCCCTCCGCATGTTGCGGCATCTCGGGCGGAGGCGCGCCGCCCGCCGGTTGCCCTTTCGCCGCGCCGCCCGCATCGCCCTTCTTTGCCCCTTCGGGACCTTCGGGCGTTGCACCTCCCACAGTGACTCCTTCTGTTTGCGCTCCCACCGTTGCCGCCCGGAGCGGATCGTTCGGGCTCGGATCGAAATCCCAGAGGAGGTTTTTGAAACCTTGATCGCGCGCCTCGTTGCTGTCGGCGTAGAGCTTCTTCAGCCGCTTTGCGAGCTGGTGGGTAAACCAGAGGTCGGTCCGGCAATCGCCCGGTGAATCCGCCGCCTTGTAGTGCCACTGGAGCATCCGGAACGTATTGGTGAAGGATCCTTCGTACTCGGCGATCTGGGCCGAAGGAAAGAAAAACACCTCGGTCTTGATCTCCTCGGTTTTGACTTCCCCGTTTTTGACTTCAGGCGCGCTTTTCCAGAACGTTGCGCTTTCGTGCACCCAGTTGTCTTTGACCACGAGCCACTCGAGCTTGCGCATCGCGGCTCGTTCGAGCTTCGCGTTGAGCGATGTCGCCGGGTTCTGGCCGATGAGCAACATGCCCTTGACTTTTCCCTCGTTCATCGCGGCGAACATGGCCAAATGCGAATGGTCGCCGATGATCTTGGGATGCCAGTCGTAGCCGAAACTGTTTTCCGGCGTGGCGGCATCGCCGTACGTCGACTTTAAGTAGGACACCATGAATTTCGGCAGGTTCGCCCAGTAGCCTCGCGGGCGCGTTTCAGTGGCAAGAAAGTCGATGAGGGTATCGTGCTGCTTTAACGCGGAAGGATGCGACATGTAGCCGTGAATCGAGTGATAGAGCGTTGGAATGTCGGTCGAACCCTGAATCGAGGCATGGCCGCGGAGCGCCATGATACCGGCGCCCGGGCGGCCGATGTTCCCGAGCAGCAACTGCAATAGGGCGCAGCAGCCGATCACCTGCGGTCCGTTGGTGTGTTGCGTCCACGCCACGGCGTAGGCAAACGAGGTCGTTCGATCGGGGCCCGAGTTGGCCAGGATCGTTTCTGCAACCTTGAGAAACGTGTCGCGCGGGCAACCCGTAACGCTCTCGACCATCTCGGGTGTATAGCGGCTGAAGTGACGCTTGACGATTTGGAACACGCAGCGCGGGTTCGTAAGAGTCTCATCCCGTTGCGGCGGAGGCTGCAACAACGCGCGAACCAAACCGTCGTAAGGAGGCCCCTTGGCGCCGGCTTTTCGCGCTTCGTGGTCTTTGACTCGGGCGGGGCCGGCGGCTCCCGCCGCGCCGGCTCCTTTGTCCTTCTGCTCTCCCGTGCCCGACTGCTCTCCCGAGCGTTAGGTTGCCGCCCGCCAGCCTTGCGGTTTC
>DATMBL010000363.1:0-17512 GCA_035559295.1 Candidatus Eiseniibacteriota bacterium | reverse complement strand
ATTTTGCCCATCTCTTAATCCAACAGGCGCGAGACCTCTATCGAGACGAGCCGTTCGGGCTCGAACTCAATCAAACGGTCTACGCCCTGGATGCCACCACCATCGATCTCTGCCTGTCGCTCTTTCCCTGGGCGCAGTTTCTATCTCGGTATACGTACTGGTGGCGATCGTAAAAAAACGGCTGAATCTGGAGCGAAGTCTCCATTCGATTCTACAGATTTTGAGTGTTTCGCTGTTCGAGAAGATGCCGATTTTACAAGCACTTTCGGGACCTGAATGCGATGAAATCGACAAAAATTTTTGTAACCAATTAAATTTGTTCAATTAACGTTGGGACAGCACTGACCCTCCTACTGAGATCAAAAAATTTTTTGATCTCCCTAGCAGCCAGCATCATCCAAGTAGTAACATCGCCGCACTATGAGAATTGGCGATGCGGCCCGCGAGCTCGGAGTTCATCCAGTCACACTGAAACGGTTGGAAAGACTCGGTGTCATCCGGCCGTTACGAGATCGCAATGGCTGGAGACGACTAAGCGCGCAGGATCTGCAGAGAGCACGAGCTTACTTCTTTTCTTTGGATGACGACGAAAACGCCGGGAGCAGAAATAACAGCCTAGCCACAGCCAACTATCCACCTAAAACGGCAACAGCTCCATTAACAGCTGCGCGGAATGACTTAAACCAAAAAAAGCCCTGAAGAGGCACCCGCCGCGCCACGGAGAATGCCTGCTTCAGAGCCGGAGAAAACATGCAAGATCGGAAGCACTTTACCACTCAACAGCGATCCCCGTCAAACTCAGGTTCGGTCATCGTGTGCTTCGACAGCACCGGCCAGGTACGTGCCATCGAGGCGATCGCCGATAGTGACGAGCAGCGCAGCGTGCTTTTAGAGCAATTCGACCGGGCGCTCAAGCGTGGCGATCTTGGGGGGAGGAGCTGATGGCGAACCCTCAACTTGAGAACGGCTATACCTGCATCGCGCACGAGATCTTGGAGGCGTTATCGAAGATAAACCTTTCGCCTTACCAGTCTCGCGTCCTTTGGGTCGTTTTGAGAAAAACCTATGGACATCATCGAAAGACCGATCGCATAGCAGTGTCACAGATTGCTTTGACAACGGGCTTAGACCGAAGAAACGCAAGTCGTGCACTACGGACCCTCAAAGAAAGGAGAATCATTGCAGTCGAAGGCGATCGGATCGGGCTGCAAAAAGATCATGAAAAATGGCGGGACGCGACTCCTAAGGGACGCAGGGGTGTCTCCAGAAACACGGGCGGTGTGTCTCCGGAAACAGTGTTTCCCGAGAATACAAAAAGGTGTCTTCAGAGACTCAAAACTATCGTCAGCGAGGACACCACAAAAGATATAGAGACAAAAGATAATGTGAAGCACAAGGCTTCACATCCTAACGGTTCCGACCCTCGGGTTAAAGAAGTCATCGCCTGGTTTTTGGCCGAATACCGGAACCGGTTTAACGTCCCGTACCACGTCAACTACGGCAAACACGGGAAGCTCATCAAAGATCTTTTGCGAACCTTTGACGTTGAGGAGATAAAGGCCCGCGCCATTCGCCTGTGGGAGTCGGAGGATCCGTTCATTTCGCGGACCGATCGCGGTATCGGAATTCTTGCCCTCAAGATCAACGAGCTCGCTCCCGTGCTTTATTCTACTCAGCCCGGATTCACTGCGCCCCGAAGGGATCTCCGCTATGGCTCATAACCACCCAAAGAGGCAACCACAAAACCTCGAAGCCGAGTACTCCGTGCTCGGTGGGATCTTGCTCGACAATAGTGCGATAGTTTCGGTCCTAGAGATTCTACGGCCAGAGGATTTTTACCTTGAATCCCACCGAAGGATTTTTCGCGCGATGGGCGAGCTCCTGGAGCGGCGCGTGCCGGTGGACCTCATCACTCTCAGCGACCTCCTCAAGGTGAGAGGCGAGCTCGAGGCGGTCGGCGGCTCCTCAACGCTGGCGTCTCTTGCAGATACCGTTCCGACCGCGGCCAACATCTCGTACTACGCCCGAATCGTGAAGCAGCATTCCGAGCAAAGGAAGCTGATCGAACTTCTCGGCGAGGGAATCGAGCAGGCATACTCCGGGGCCGAGGATGGTTCAACGATCGTGGGCAACGTGATGGAAAAATGGCTCGGTCTTCAAACTGGCCGCACTCGAGGCGACCACATCAGCGACCTCGTCCCGATTTGTCTTAAGGAGATCGAGAAGGCCTACGAGAGCAAGGGTCGGCTCCTCGGGGTTCCCACGGGGCTCAGCGAGTTTGAAAACTCATGCGGGGGCATTTTCCGTGGCGATCTTGTGGTGATCGGCGGTCGCACGAGCATGGGAAAGACGAGTTTTGCCACAACGATCGCAAAAAACGCCGCGGAACGAGGCTACCCGGTGGCGTTCGTCTCAGCGGAAAGCCCGCCTTCGAAGATCGTCAAGCGTTTGCTGTCTCAAGCCTCCGGAATTGAAAACGTGCGACTCCAAGCAGGGATTCTGAGAGACCAGGAGTTCAGAAAGCTCATGGACGGAGCCAGCCGCCTGGCGAAGCTTCCCATCTGGTTTCGCGGAGGCGTGCGCTCATGGAGCACGATCAAAGCATGGCTTCGCGCCGTGAAACTGAAAGAGCCTGGCCTGGCTCTCATCATCATCGACTACGCCCAGCTTCTGTCTGCTCCGGTCGAGGAGAAAAAGCGTTATCTCGAAGTCTCGAAGATCAGCTCTGAATCGAAAGGCCTCGCGCTCGAGCTGAACGCCGCGGTTCTTTTACTGTCGCAGCTCTCCCGAGAGCCCGAGAAAGAGAAAGGTCAGCGGCCCCGACTCTCCGACCTTCGAGAAAGCGGCTCGCTCGAACAAGATGCCGATATTGTCTTTTTGCTCTATCGGGAATCCTACTACGACAAGACAAAGCCGAAGCACGTTGCAGAACTCGATGTCGCAAAGAACCGCGACGGCCGTACCGCTCGCATACCTATTCGCTTTCACGAGGAAACTCTCACTTTTTCAGACTTGGACAGCTCCGAGCCGGATACCCTGCCGCCGTTCGATTTCGCATCGGAAAACGGAAGAAAGGGAGCGGGACGGTGATCGTGAAGATCAAAGACGGCCCGCTCGCGCTCGAGAACGATCGCATGGAGGTCATCCGGACAGACGGCTCGGCGCTTACGCCCGAACAGGAACGCGACGGCGGCACAGTCTCCCGCCCAAATTAGGAAACGGATTGAATCCTGTGAGTGATTCGAGACGGGCCGAACTCGAGAAACGGAAATCCGATCTCTTCCACGAACCGAACAGGCTCGTCCTGGAATCGGGAGGTGAAGACCGGACGCGCACTCCCGAAAACCTCAAATCTCGCTTGAGGGCCGCCGAGAACTGCGCTCAGCTAAGAGCTACCGCTGACGCGGTAAGAGCCACCGAGCCGACGGACCCACGCGCACTTTTGGGCGAGGCACTTATTGGCGCGATCCGCCAAGCGGTGAAGGACGAACTGCGCGCAATCGCTGGTTCAAGTCGCGGCGCCGAGGGTGATTGCCTCCTCGATGCGGAAGAAGCGGCAAGGATCCTCGGAGTTTCCCAGGATTGGTTATACCGGCACGCCAAAACACTTCCATTTACCCGCAAGCTGGGTGCAAAGATGCTTCGATTCTCGTCGCTCGGTATACAGAAGTATATCTTGACAAGAACACCAACATAATTGTACATGATGTACACCATGACGGGCAAGGAACTTCGGGCGAAGAGAGAAGCGATGGGACTAACGCAGCGCCAACTTGCTGAGCGGCTCGGGATCACACCGACTTCCGTGGCGCGCATGGAAAGGGGTGAACAGAGAATAATGCGGGTAACCACACTCGCGGTGAAGTACTTACTGGTCATGGAATCCAAAAAGAGGAGACATCGAAGTGAAACAAGAAAAACAACGTAGGCGGATCCGGGGCACAGGCCGCATCTTTACGCGCGGCTCTGTGTTCTGGATCAGCTATTATTTCCGCGGCCATGAATACCGTGAGAGCAGCCACAGCACGAACGAGAACGATGCGGTGAAGCTGCTCCGAAAGCGCCTAGGGGAAATCGGGAGCTGCCGTCTCGCTGTGAACGAGGAGAAGGTCACGTTCACCGAGATGGCCGAGAATTTTGAGCGGGATTACGAGATAAACAAGAAGCGCTCGCTTCGTTCTGCTAAACTCTCCGTTTCCCATCTAAAGAAGTTTTTTAACCTCTACCGCGCGCTTGACATAACGTAGGCGCACGGCCGTACGTAAACCTGGTCAAGTCAGGGGTGCCGGACAAGGTCGCGATGGAAATCACAGGCCAAAAAACAGGAGCGTCTTTGACCGCTACGCGATCATAAACGACAAGGACTTGGCCGAGGCACTCGACCGCGTCGAGGCGCACCTTGAGGTCGTGGGAACCAGTCGGGCAGTAACAAGCGCCAAAGCCCGAACAGTGTCCCAGAAGTGACACGGACAAAACACGGACAATTTGCCGTGTTTCAGCTAGTAGACCAGGTGACTTTTTACGGACAGAGCACGCAAGTGCTTGAAAGAATTGGTGGGCCGCCGGAGACTCGAACTCCGGACCCGCTGATTAAGAGTCAGCTGCTCTACCAACTGAGCTAGCGGCCCTTCGCAACCGAGGATCGAGAATCGACGGTCGAGGATCGCGATCCTGTATCCTCGATCATCTATCCTCGTGAAAACTGGGGTGAGTGAAGGGATTTGAACCCTCAACCCCTGGAGCCACAGTCCAGTGCTCTAACCGTTGAGCTACACTCACCGCGTGCCCGTGCCAGTGAACAGAAACAGTCCCCAGTGAGCCGACAGGGTCAAAAGGCGACATCCCATCTCCGCTCACCGCTCACTGTTCACAGCTTGCTGATATGATGGCGCGCCAGAAGGGATTCGAACCCCTGACCCACGGCTTAGAAGGCCGTTGCTCTATCCAACTGAGCTACTGGCGCAAACTCAGCAGCGGACGCGAGCGGATATCTCACCGCCCGACGGCTCACTGCTTACGGCCCGCTGAATGCTGGTCGGGGCGAGAAGATTTGAACTTCCGACCCCCTGCGCCCAAGGCAGGTGCGCTACCAGGCTGCGCTACGCCCCGTCAGAGAAACCAGAGCCATTCTACACGCGTAAGTCGCCAAATCAAGGTTCTGGACGCAACAGAGCGCGTAGGATCGGTTCGAGCCGTTTGAGCGCCTCGCCGCGGTGGCTGACGCTTGCCTTGACGGCCGGCGTGAGTTCGCCAAAGGTCCTCCCGAGCGGCGGGAAAAAGAACAGAGGATCGTAGCCGAAACCGTTCTCCCCCTTCACATCGAAGCTGATACGCCCTTCGCAGGTCCCACGAACCGTCCACTCTTGGATGCCGTCCGTACTCGGCGCGCACAGCGCCAGTACGCAAACAAACCTTGCGCCGCGTGCGGGTTCCGGAACGTCGCGCAGGGCGGCGAGGAGTTTTTCGTTGTTGCGCTGATCGGTTGTATTCGCTCCGCCATATCGGGCGGAATGAACACCCGGCGCGCCGCCCAGGGCATCGACCTCCAAACCGGAATCATCCGCGAGGGTTACGAGACCCGAGTGCCGGGCGAGGGTTCGCGCCTTCTTGAGCGCATTTTCCTCGAATGTAGCGCCGTCTTCGACGACCTCCGGCCGGCCGCGGAGCGACTCGAGTGGGATGACTTCAAGCGGGTACGGCCTGAGAAACGTGGCGATCTCGGCGAGTTTGCCGCGATTGGTAGTCGCAACTAAAAGCTCGGTCACCGACCCTACTTACGCGAGTAAAGCCAGCGCGCGCTTTTGCGCCTTCAAAAGCTCGCGGATGCCTTGCTGGGCGATTTCGCCCATGCGCGCGAGCTGGCTTTGGGTGAAAGGCGCGCTTTCAGCCGTTCCCTGGACCTCGATGAATCTGCCTGACCCGGTCATTACAAAATTCATATCGACTTCCGCTTTACTGTCTTCCTCGTACGACAAATCGAGCAACACCTTGCGCTCGACGATGCCGACGCTGACCGCGGCGACCGCGTCCTTGATCGGGTTCGCTTTGAGCACGCCCTTTTGCTGCCAGCTGCGCACCGCCTCGACCAAAGCGACATAGGCGCCCGTAATCGAAGCGGTCCGGGTTCCGCCAACGGCCTGGATCACGTCGCAGTCGATCCACACGGTGCGTTCACCCAAGCTCTCAAGCGCGGTTATCGCGCGCAAACTGCGGCCGATGAGCCGCTGGATCTCGTGCGTGCGTCCGCCAATTTTGCCCCGCGCGGCTTCCCGGCCGATGCGCACCTGCGACGATCCCGGGAGCATGCCGTATTCCGCTGTAATCCATCCCTTGCCGCTATTCCTGAGAAACTGCGGCGCCCGTTCTTCCAATTTGGCGGTGCAAATCACCCGGGTATCTCCGACTTCAATCAAAACCGAACCGTCTGCGGTCTTGATGTACCGCGGCGTGATCGTCACCGTCCGAAGATCTCTCGGCTTTCGCCCATCGCTTCTCATTTCGATTCAGTGTTCCGGGACTTCAAGCGCTTCCAATCGCTCATATCTTTCGCCGCAGTCGCCTTTGGCGGCGCGCACGCCTGATCGACCGTCAACTGCCGAGATGAAAAACCACCATCTTGAGCTCGGTCATCTCTTCGACGGCATAGCGGGGGCCTTCTTTACCGAAGCCCGAATCCTTGAGCCCGCCGTACGGCATGAGATCGACGCGCCACTGAGGGCCCCAGTTAATATGGAGATTGCCGGCTTCTGCTTCGCTCGCGAATTTCATAGCCCATTCGACGTTTTCCGTAAAAATGCCCGCAGCCAGGCCGTAGACGCTGTCGTTCGCGAGCGCGATCGCTTCATCGATCGTCTCGAACGGCGTCACGCCGACGGCCGGACCGAACAGCTCGTCACGCGACATTCGCATGTTCGGATGGACATCCGCAACCACCGCCGGGGTATAGATCGCGCCCCGCCGGCCGCCGCCGGCAGCGAGCTTGGCTCCGCTGGCGAGCGCTTCGGCGATCCAACTCTCGACCCGTATCGCTTCGCTCTCCTTGACCATCGGTCCGACCTTGGTCGACTCATCGAGCTGATTGCCGGTCGCTAACCCTTCGACTTTCGGCTTGAGCACGGCGAGAAAATCGCCGTAGATCCTTTTGGCCGTAAGCACGCGCTGCGTCGATATGCAGGTCTGTCCGGCGTTGCCGTAGCCGGTTGTCGCCACGGCCGTGGCAACCTTGTCCAGATCGGCATCCGGCATGACGATCAGCGGGCTGTTCGACCCGAGTTCCATCGTCACCTTCTTAATTCCCGCCATGCGGCAGATCCGATCGCCTACTTCCCGGCTCCCGGTAAACGTCACCTTGCGCACGCGCCGATCGGTAACGAGCGCATCGCCGATTTCGCCGCCGGGGCCGGTAAGGCACTGGATGCCTTCGGGCGGCAACCCCGCTTCGAGCAGGATTTCCGTGAGCTTCAACGCGGATAGAGGCGTGTCCGATGCGGGTTTGACGATCACCGAGTTACCGGCCGCGAGGGCGGGACCGACCTTATGACACACCAGATTGAGGGGGAAGTTGAACGGGCTGATCGCCGCTACAACCCCGCAGGGCACGCGCAAGGTGAAACCGAGCTTTCTCCTTCCCGCCGGGTCGCCGTCGAGCGGCACGGTTTCCCCGTGAATCCGTTTCGCTTCTTCCGCCGACCCCATCATGGTTTCAACCGCCCGCGCCGCCTCGCCCCGTCCCTCGGCGATCACTTTGCCTTCCTCAGTCGAAATCAGGCGCCCCAGCGCTTCGTTCCGTTCCGCCATCATGTCGGCCGCCTTGCGGAGGATCCGCCAACGTTCATACCCCGAGAGACTCGCCATCACCTTGGCGCCCCGCCTTGCGAATTCCAGAGCCCTCTCGAGATCGTCGGCGTCGGCTCTCGGCACAGTGTCGATGACGGTGTTGTCGAACGGATTTCGCACTTCAATTTTCTTCGGCTTATCGAGCCAATTCCCCGCGACGAAAATCTTCATGGTAAGTCCTCCTCCCGGGTAACGGCGCTCAATGGAGCGCATAGGCGAGATCGTAAAGCGACTGCACCAGAAACCGGCGAAGAAAAAGAATCGCAATCCAGACCACGATGGGCGAGAGATCAAAGCCGCCCGCGACGAGCGGCACGACGGCGCGCACCCGCTCCAATACGGGATCGGTGAGGGTGTAGATGAACCGCACGATCGGATTGCCCGGGTCGGCATCGACCCAGGAGATGATTGCCCGGGCGATGATGATCCACATGTAAGCCCACAAGAGATAATCGAGGATCTGCGCTATCGCCAGAATGAAGTTCGCGATGATGAACATGGCGCCTGCTAGCGGTTCCTCGGCCCGAACAGGGCGGTCCCGATACGCACGATCGTCGCGCCCTCTTCCACGGCGACCTCGTAATCGGCGGTCATCCCCATTGAAAGCTCTCGCACAGGCGCGTTGGGGATGCCCAACTCGCGCGCCCGGAGCTGGAGCGCGCGAAGCGCGCGAAAATACGGCCGCGCTTTTTCCGGATCCTGCTGCAAGGGCGGCACGGTCATGAGCCCTTCCACGCTAATCGCCGGCAAGTTGGCGATCGCTCCGAGGAAAGCATCGACTTCAGTTCCCGGGATGCCCGATTTCGTCCGCTCCCCGGCTAAATTAACTTCGACGAAAGTTCGCACCTTGACACCTTTTCGTTGGCCGAGCTGATCGAGCTCGCGCGCGAGCTGAAGCCCGTCGAGCGATTCAATGACATCGAAGATTTCGAGAGCCAGGCGCGCTTTGTTTCTCTGCAGATGGCCGATCATGTGCCATTCGGCCGCCGTTTCGAGCCGCGCCTTTTTGGCGCGCGCCTCTTGCACGTAATTTTCGCCGATCAGTTTGACGCCCGCCGCAATCGCCGAGCGCACGCGCCCGACATCCTGGGATTTGGCCGCAGCCAGGAGCTTGACCTCCTTGGGATCGCGACCCGCCCGCCGGGCCGCCTCTTCGATGCGCTCGAGGATCGCTCGGTAGTTCGCGGCAACATCGCCCATGAGCAGCGTTTTTTGCTTACCATATCGCTCGCGACAAATCACCTCGGCCCCCCGAACGCCCTGCCTCGCCAGCGCCGGTAACCGTTTGACACCGCGCGGATTCTCCGGCTAATACCTGATGCGTGCGGAGTTTCCGAAAAGGAGATCACGAATGACGTTTAAGCAATGGCAGGGGCTGACGGTACTCGCCCTATCCCTGCTCTGGTTGACCCCGGCGTATGCGGGCGCTCCATTTTACGAGGGAAAGTCGATCCGGCTCATCGTGGGTTTTTCGGCGGGCGGCGGTTTTGACACCTATTCTCGTGTGATCGCGCGTCACATGGGCAAGCACATCCCCGGCAATCCCGCGATTGTCGTGGAAAACATGACCGGGGCCGCGAGTCTGGTGGCGGCCAATCACGTCTACAAAGTGGCTCGACCGGACGGGCTTACGATGCTCAATTTTCACGGCAATCAGGTGATTAATCAGGTGATCGGCAAACCCGGCATCGAATTCGACGCGCGCAAGTTCGAGTATTTGGGCAGCCCGACGCAGGACAACGTCGCGTGCGCCTTTAACAAGGCGAGCGGCATCACGAGTTTCGAGGCGCTGAAGCAGTCAGCCACGCCGGTCAAGTTCGGCGGTGTCGCCCCGGGAGACACCACCTACAACACGGCCAAGATCCTGCAAGCGGCGCTCACCTTGCCGATCCAGCTGGTGGCGGGTTACAAGGGCACAGCTGAAATTCGGCTCGCCGCCGAAGCCGGTGAAGTGGCCGGCGCCTGCTGGCAATGGGAATCGATCAAGTCGATCTGGCGCCAGGGACTCGATGCAGGTACGGTTGCCGTCGTTTTGCAAGTCAACCCCAAGCCGCATCCGGAGTTAACCAAAGTCCCCAACGCGATCGACCATGCGGTCAACGAAAACGCGCGATTACTGTTGAAATATGGCGCGCACGATCCGGCCATGATCACGCGCCTCTATGCCGTGGCACCCGGGACGCCGAAAGATCGGGTGCAGGTTCTCCGGAAAGCGTTTGCGGAAACGCTACGCGACCCCGAATTCATCGCGGACGCGAAAAAATCGAAGCTGGATTTCGACCCTCTGAGCGGTGAAGAAATCGAAAGGATCGTCGAGTCGTTGTTCAAAATGCAGCCTGCTCTCGTTAACCAGCTGAAGGAGATTCTGAAGTAACTGCGGCCCGACGGCCGGGCAGGAGGTGGCGCCATGAAGCGTGCATACCGATGGTTGCTGGCAAGCGTAGCGCTGGCGGTCGCGCTCCTTTGCGTTCCAATGGTGGGCGCGCAGGACTCCTTCTACAGCGGCAAAACCGTCAGAATCATCGTCGGCGCTTCCGCGGGTGGCGGCTATGACACCTATTCGCGAACGCTCGCGCGTCACATGGGCAAACACATTCCGGGCAATCCCACCCTCGCCGTGGAAAATATGCCGGGCGCCGGCTTTCTCATCTCGGCGAACCACATGTACAATGTCGCCAAGCCCGACGGTTTGACGATCGGGCACTTCATCGGCGGCCTGTTTCTGCAGCAGTTGCTCGGCAAGCCCGGCATTCAATTCGACGCGCGCAAATTCGAGTACGTCGGCGCGCCGGCGCAAGACAACTACATGCTCGGTGTCTCAAAGAGCACCGGCATTACGAGCATCGACCAGTGGCTCTCGTCCAAAACCGTGGTCAAGCTCGGCGGCGTCGGGTCAGGCTCGGCGACCGACGACATTCCGAAAGTTCTCGCCGCGACAATTGGCCTGCCGATGCAGCTCGTATCCGGCTACAAGGGAACGGCGGACGTTCGTCTCGCCTTCAACAGCGGCGAAGTGCAAGGCGTGTGTAACGCCTGGGAATCGTTCAAAGCCACCTGGCGCAAAGAACTGGACAGCGGCGAGCTCATCCTGGTTCTACAGAATGTCGCCAAGCCGCATCCCGAGCAGGCGAAGTTGCCGCTGGCGATCAGCTATGCCAAAACCGAAGAGGCGCAGAAGCTGATTCGCGCGCTGGTCCACAGCGTCGGACCAACAGCCCGGCCGTACGTGTTGCCGCCCGGGACGCCGAAGGACCGCGTGCAGATCTTACGCAAGGCGTTCATCGATACGGTCAAGGATCCCGAATTTTTGGCCGACGCGGCCAAAGCAAAGCTCGATATCAACCCGCTCGAAGGCGCTGAGCTGGAAAAAAACGTGCGCGAGGTTTTCAACCTTGACGCGGCGCTCATTCCCAGGGCCAAGGAAATCCTCAAATGACCGGTTCCGCCCGGCGTCTTGCAGCGTCCGAGTGTTGGCCCCGATGGCAAGCGATCAAGCCGGCACTCAAGATCCATCACTCCGGGTTTAAAAGCCGCAGTCGGCGGGCCGTACCGCGATCGTGGCGATCGGTGCTCTTTCCTTGTCGAAGTAAGCGTACTCGAGCGTGACGCCTTTCTTTAAAAACGCGTCGCGCGTTTCCGGCGTGCTGCACGCGGCTTGGGCGACCCGCTGCGTCGCGCCCCGGCGAAACCGCTCGGGATTCACTTGTGCCGCGGCGTAATTCACCATCCGGTAACGGTAAGTCAGCGTGCCCTCGCTTCCCACCGCACCGAGCAATTCGGTTTCCGGATCGATCATCACCGGGGCGGCTCGATTGATCTCGGCGGCAACTTTGCTGAGGAATTCCTCCGAACGTGGATCGGGCGACGAGGCGAGGTATTGTGGCGCAAACCACCACGCGCCGTACGCGACCAAGACGGCTAACCCGATCCAAAAAAAGGCCCTTGCTCGGAACTTGCTCACCTGCCTTCTCACGCTTGGCAGACTGCGTGCAACCCGGTGGAAGCGCTCTCGAATGCCCCGACGATGCCCGCGGATCCTTCTTGACCTTTAACAGACGCCGTTCAAAGCCGCAATTTCGGGTCGAGCGCGTCGCGCAAGGAATCGCCGAACAAGTTGAACGCGAAGACCGATAGACTGATGGCGATTCCCGGAAAGATCGCCATCCAGGGCGCGCGTTCGGCGAACTCCACCGCCGCACCGCGCAACATCAACCCCCAGGCGGCTTGCGGCTCGGCGACGCCGAGGCCGAGGAAGGAAAGCGACGCTTCGAGCAAGATCGCCTGACCCAGGAAAGCGGTGAGCATGATCAGGTAGGGAGCCATGACGTTCGGTAGCATGTGGCGGAGAATGATGTGCAAAGGACCGAACCCCAGGGCTCGGGCGGCCTCGATAAAAGGCATTTCCCGCAACGCCAGCGCGCTGCTCCGCACGACCAGAGCCGAGCGCGGCAGCATCGGCACCATGATGGCGACAATGACGTTCAGTGTTCCGGTTCCCAGCACCGCCACGACCACGAGCGCCAGGATAATGAGCGGAAAAGAAATCAGTAGGTCCATGAGCCGCTGGAGGATGAGATCGGTCTTGCCGCCGAAATACGCGCTGGTCACGCCCAGCACGGCCCCCAACGTGGCTCCGAGAAAAGACGAAGTGAACCCCACCGAAAGCGCCGTGCGCGCGCCGTAGATGAGTCGCGAAAGGACATCGCGACCGAACGCGTCGGTGCCAAACCAATGCGTCGCGCTCGGGGCCTGAAGCATCGCGCCGTAATCGGTGGCCAAAGGATTATACGGCGCGATCACCCCGGCGAGCAGCGCGGCCAGGATCATACACATGATCAGTATTGCGCTGATCGCTCCCAAAGGCCGCCTCCGCGCGAAGTTCAGTGGCACCGCCGTTGCTCGTGCAATCAACCCGCTCATTCTCTCTCGACGGTTCAAAGCACGCGAGCACTCCGCTCGAAGCAATGAGCCGCCTCTTCCTGTGCTCGATGCTCCACGCCGCCCCCCGCCCTAGCGATATCGGACGCGCGGATCGATGGCTGCGTTGATCAAATCGACGATAAAGTTCACGAAGATGAACACGAACGAGGTAAGCAGCACCAGGGCCTGCACCATCGTATAGTCTCTTTGACTGATCGCTTCGACGAACAGCTTGCCGATGCCGTTCAGATTGAAGACCTGTTCGGTCACGACCAATCCGCCGATGAGAAACGCAAACTCCAGCCCGATGACGGTAATCACCGGGAGGAGCGCGTTTTTCAGCGCATGACGGAGCAGCACGGCCCGTTCCGCCAGCCCTTTGGCGCGCGCCGTTCGTATGTAGTCCTCGCGCAAGACCTCCAAAATCGTAGAGCGCGTCATACGCGTGGCCACTGCGGAGTAGCGGTAGCCGACGGCGAGCGCGGGCCAGATGAGCTGCGCCAGGTTCGCCTTGGGATCGACCCACAACGGAGTGAACGTCAGCGGCGGCAGCCAGTGAAAATAAATGATGAACACGAGGATCATGAGAATGCCGAGCCAAAATGAAGGAACCGCGAGGCCGGCAATGGAAAAGATGCGCACGCTGTAATCGATCCAGCTGTCTTGTTTGATCGCCGCGAGCGTGCCGAGCGGGATCGCAAGCAGGACCGCGACTGCGGTGGCAAGAAGCGCGAGCTCCAGACTCAATTCGAGCCGGATCGCGATCTCGTGTGTCACCGGCCTGCCCGTCCACATCGACGCGCCGAAATCGAATCGGACGACGCCCCAGATCCAGTTGCTGAACTGGCGCCAGAGCGGCTGGTCCAAGCCCAACTGTGCCCGCTCGCGGGCGATCGCTTCCCGGGGAGCGTACGTGCCCGATCCCGCGTATTTCAGCTCGACGATGTCGCCGGGCACCACGCGCAGGAGCAGAAACACCAAAACGGCGACGCCCAAGAGCGTCGGGATCATCAACAGCAGGCGATGGACGATGTACTGGCGCACGAATCAGCCGGCCGCCATCGCTTACTCCGCGATCCAGACGTCCCGAAGGTCCTGGTTGACGTAGTGACTCGGGGTGATCTTCCAACCCTTCAGCTTCGCCCAATGCGGCACGATGCGCTGCCACCACAGGATATGAAATTGATAGGCCTTTTCATCGAGCACGCGCGTCTCAAACTGTCGCAGGATCTTGAGACGCTCCTTGAGGTTGCTCGCCCGGCTTTGCTTCTCGTAGAGTTCGTCTAAGACGTTGTCGTTGTACCGGGCGTAGTTAATCGGGCTTTTTTCCGCGCTCAGGAACTTGAAGAGCTGGAGATCCGGCTCGTCCATGAAATCGCAAGCAAAGTCGATTCCCGCATCGTAATTACCCTGGCGAAAGTCGTTGAAATAGGCCCCCTCCTCTTGCTGGATGTGATTGACGTTGAGGCCGACTTGACGCCACTGATCGATCACGTAAACGCCCGTCACTTCGTAGGGTTCTTTTACGTTCCGATTCTTGAGCGTGAAACTGAAACCCTCCGGGACACCCGCCTCCTTGAGAAGCCGCCGGGCTTCTTTGCGCGACGCCTCGATGTTTTCGCCGAAACCCGCAATCTTCGTAAGCTCTGTCTCGGAGGCGGCGAATTCCGATCCCGGTCGGAACACCCCGCCAACGTGCTTCATGAGCGAGATCTGCGACAACGCCTTGGAGGCGCCCCAGCGATCGATGGCGAAGCTCAAGGCGCGCCGCACGCGCGCGTCGTCGAACGGCTTCTTCTCGTTGTTAAGCGTGACCGTCAGATTGCAGACCCACGGGCTCTCCTGCACGACGGCCTGCTTGCCGAGCGTCTTCACGATGTCGTCGCGCGCCGCCGGGTTAAAGCCGCGAAACTCGACCAAGGCCTGGCCGCTCCGTACGGCCGCAACCCGAGGGGCGGTGTCGCGAATGAAAACCGCGCGATAGCTGTCCAGGTAAGGTCTGCCTTTGATGAAATAGTTGGGGTTTCGTTTTCCTACCCAATGGGAACCGGCGACGTGTTCGACAAAGACGAAAGGTCCCGTGCCCATGATGTTTCTCTCGTACCATCTCGGGTCTTTGGCGAGCAGGTCGGCTTTGTAAATGAAGTTCCAAGGCGATGCCAGGTTTGCGAGAAACGACGCGGAGGGATGTTTGAGAACGAAGACGACCGTCTGGGGATCGGGCGCATCGATCCTTTCGACCGCCGCATACGAGGCTTTACGCGCGCTCGCGACTGCTTCGGGGGGGAAGATGATCTTGTCGTAGGTCGCCTTGACGTCCCGCGCCACGAGCTCGCTTCCGTCGTGGAACTTAATCCCTTTACGGAGCCTAAACGTGTACGTGAGACCGTTTTTTGAAACCGTCCACTTGTCTTCGGCCACGTCACCGACGATCTCGGGATAATTCTGTGGATCGAAGCGCAAGAGCGTGCTGTAGTGCGGGGCGATCGGATGAAGCATGGCAAACGTGGTCTCACGGTGGCCGTCGAAGGAAGGAGGCGTGCCGCCGACCGCGAACACGAGTTCACCGCCTCTTCGGGGGCTTTCCCTTTCCGCGGCATCGCTGTTTTCGAGCGCAAGGCATAGCGCCAGGACGAAAAGCCCTACGAGCCTCCAACCTCGTGCGCCGAGCTGCAGAGACATAGGACCTCCTTGTAAATCGATTTCCTCTTGGCAACAGCGGCGCGGTTGACGGAAACCGACCGCTCCTCTCTCGGCCCAACCGGCAACCGGGGCTACAGCTATGCCAGCCCGCGTGCCATGTCAACAGGCGGCCTGCGACCGGGATTTCAGGCCGGAAGCTTCGGCCCGAGAAATACGAGATTCCAGTGGTCCGAGCCAATCTGGTCGCGCGCAATAATCCGCTCGACAGGAATCGTTCCGATCCGCTTGAGATCGCGATCCTTCACCAGCATGTAAGCGGCCTCGTTTTGCGAGAGCAGGTTTTGCACCTGCTGTTTGGATTTGAGGATCGGCAGGACGTCGCGCCGGGTGTAAAAATTGAAATCGTTCATCGTATCGGCATAAACGTAGAGCGTAGCCGACTCCGGCACGGTGTTTCTGACCAGGACCGCAAAAGACCGACTCGATTTGTACGCGTTGATTGCGGGAAGAATCGAAAACGATGCGGCAACCGTGGTAGCGAGCATCATGAGTGCCGTGGCACGATAGAGCGCCGCCGGCTTGCGCCGGGCGACCATCGCCACGCCCGCAACTCCGCCCGCTAGCACACAGGCCAACGGCACAAGGCCGCTCCCGATCATTTCCCATCGAAGCCACCAGGCGATCGCGGGCGCGACCAGCGCAGTGATCCAGAGCAGGTGGTAAAAAATGAATGCGGAAGTCCGAAACACGGCGTCCTGCGCTATCCGGCCGGAAGCGAGATCGTCGATGTAGGTGCCGACGAACAGCGCCACCGGCGGAAACGCCGGCATGAGATAGAGGTCGCGCTTTGTGTCGGAGGCGGTAAAAAACAGCACAACGGCAAAAAACCACGCGATCAAGAAAAGCGCCACCGGATCGCGCTTGATGCCGCCGTAGGGGCGATACGCCCACAGCGCAGGCAACGCAAAAACCGTCCAGGGCAAAAAATCCAGCGGCAGGGTCCTGAGATAATAATAAAACGGCTGCTCGTGGCCTGCGCCAGCGGTGTAGCGCTGCAGATGATGAATATAGATGAAGTCTCTGAGCCACTGGCCGCCGGTGGCATTGTTGACGAGCCAAAACCACGGCGCGGCAATCAAGCAATAAAGCGGCATTCCGAGCGGCAGTCGAAGTGCTTTAAGCAAGCCCCAGTCCCGCCGGGCGAGCATGAAGCCGAGAAAAATCAGCCCCGGCAGCACCGCGCCGATCAATCCCTTGGCGAGGGTCGCCAGCGCCATACACGGATAGGCGTACAATATCTCATGGGGCTTTCCCCAACCCAGCAGCGCGCGCGCGCCGAAGTAGATCGACAGCGTAAAAAAAAAGCAAAAAAGCGTGTCGACATGAGCCCAGCGCGCTTCCCAGATCACGCGCCCGGTGGTGCCGAGGACGGTGGCCCCGATCCAGCCGGTTTTAGCAGACAACAAATCACGACCGACGAGATACGTTGCCAGAACAAACCCGACGCCGCCCAAAGCAGCCGGCAAGCGCACCGTCCACTCGTTGACCTCGCCGGCAAAGGCCGAGCCGATCAGCACGAGCCAGAAATAGAGAATCGGCTTATCGCTGTAGATCTCGCCGTTGACGCGCGGCACAAGCCATTCTCCGTTCTCGAACATGACGCGCGCGATCTCGGCATAGCGTGGCTCGACCGGAGCCCAGAAGTCCCGGCCGCCCAGGCCGGGAAAATAGAGGAGCACCGAAAGAACCGTAAGGTGAAGAAAGTAGCGCTGGTTCTTGCTCACAGGTCACCCGGGATCGCCGCCATTCCCGCGTACGGATCTCGGGCCTGGAGAACCGCCGTTTTGTCGCGTGACAGCAGGCGAGCCATCGCCAAGACTTTTAAACAAAACGGGGAACGAAGCAAGCTCCGTTCCCCGTTTCTGCGCTGAGACCAGGCGTTCTTTTAACCGACGTTTAAAACGTTAGAACGTATAGATGAGCTGGGCTGCGAGCGTGGTTTGGTTTTTATCCGCCCTGCTCGATCCTTTTTTGAAAAACGGCTCGTCGGCCCAGTCCTGCCGAACCTCGATCCGGCCGAGGAACGCTTTGGTGAATTTATAGGAGCCGGTCA
>DATMBL010000362.1:0-3159 GCA_035559295.1 Candidatus Eiseniibacteriota bacterium | reverse complement strand
GCGTGAGATGGTCGATCTCAAGAAGGCCCAGTTCATGTTGGACAAGATCGGCGAGGAGTTTTCCGGGTTCGTGACCAGCCTGGCGAATTTCGGCTTTTTCGTCGAGCTCGAAACCTATTTTGTCGAAGGCCTGGTGCGTCTCGCGACCTTGAACGACGACGATTATCACTATTACGAAAAGGAATACGTCATCAAAGGCCGGCGCCACGGACGCAAATTCAAGATCGGCGACCGCGTGCGGGTCAAGGTCGCGCGCATCAGTGCATTTCGCGGCGAAATCGACTTCGAACTGATCGAAGCACAATAACGTTGAAGAGTTGAAGGGCATCAAGCGTAAAGGCTTGAAAAGTTGAGGGTGAAGTGTACAAGTGCAACGATCAACTCAGGGAAGCGTCTCGAGAGGCTCGGTTTCTACGGCGGGCGGAGTGAAAGTTCAACGTTTGAGGAACTCGAGGTCTATCAGCGTGCAAGCGAGCTGACTAATCTGATCTATGAGATCACTGGCAACGAACGGTTCGCGCGTGACTTTCGTTTGGTGGGTCAAGTTCGGGGAGCGGCCGTGTCCGTCATGTCCACCTCGCCGAAGGCTTTGAGCGCGGTACCAATGCCGAATTCGTTCAGTTTCTCTACATTGCTAAAGGATCATCTGGCGAAATCCGTACTCAGCTGACGGTTGCCTTGGACCAGAAATACGTTTCCCTCGCCGAGGCGGTCGCTGAACAACCCTATCGCTTACTTGCGGAAGCCCGAAGTACCGACAAAAGAACGCTTTCACCCATTTAGAACTCCGCTAATGAAGAAGCAAACGCAGTCGACGAAAAAACCAAGCACGAAAGCCGACGCTGGATGTTTCAAGCCCTTCAACCCTGTAACTCTTCAACTCTTCGGACCTGTTCACCCTTCAACTCTCCGACGCTACTCATACCTGAGGGCTTCGATCGGGTCGAGGGCGGCTGCTCGTTTGGCCGGATAGAAGCCAAAGAACACGCCGACGGCCCCGGAGAAAAGGAACGCGATGGCCACGACCGTCGGGCTGATGAACGTCGGCCATTGCGCCCAGTGGTTGAGGAGTTTCGAGCTGCCGATACCGAGCAGGATCCCGAGCCCGCCGCCGATCGCCGCCATGACCACCGCCTCGACGAGAAACTGGAGCATGATGTCTTTGCTGCGGGCGCCCACCGCCATGCGGATGCCGATTTCACGCGTGCGCTCGGTCACCGAGACGAGCATGATATTCATGATGCCGATACCGCCCACCAGTAGCGAGATCGACGCGACGCTGCCGAGCAGGACCGCCATGACCTGAGCGCTGCCGGATGCCGCGGCCGCGATATCGGACAGGTTGCGAATCGAAAAATCGTCGTCGCGTTCCGGCCCGATGCGGTGCCGCTGGCGCAACAGAGCCGTGATCTGATCCTGCGCCTCGGCGACGCGGTCGGCGCTCGCCGCCTTGACCATGATCGTTTGAACGTGCGTGATGCGCATCAGGCGCTTTTGCATCGTCGTATACGGAATCAGCACCGTGTCGTCCTGATCCGTGCCCTGGCTGCTCTGGCCTTTGAAGCCGAGCACGCCGATGACACGGAACGGGATGTTGCGGATACGGACGACGGCATCGATCGGATCGTCGTTCCCAAAGAGCTTGTCCACCACGGTTTGTCCGAGCACGACGACCTTGGCGGCGCTTTCGACGTCGCCGTCGTGGATGAAACGGCCGGCCGCCAGTTCCCAGTCACGAATGAACTGGTACTCCGGAGATACCCCGTGCGCGATCGTACCCCAGTTAAGATTGCCCGCCACGACCTGCTCGTTGCGGCGTAGGACGGGAGAGACGAACGCGACCGAGCGAATTTCCTGCGCGATCGCTTTGACGTCACCCTCGACCAGCGTATTCACCGCGCCAAAGCCGGTCCGCACTCCGGCTTGGTTCAAGGCTCCCGGAACGATGATCAGCACGTTCGTGCCAAGGCTCGCGATCTGGGACCGGATCGTCGCCTTGGCGCCTTCACCGATCGCCACCATCGCGATCACCGCGCCGACACCGATGATAATCCCCAGCATCGTCAGAAACGCGCGCAGTTTGTTTCGCGCCAGCGCGCGCAGGGCGATACGCAACGTCATGAACCACATAGCGCCTCGCAAACGCAGAGTTGAAACGTTGAAGAGTTGAAAAGTTGAAGGGATTGGTTGCCAGGATCTTTTGGCTTCCAGCGAACCCGGAACTCTGCGCTGTGCAACTCGTTCCGCAGCCGAACCTTGAACTCTTCAACCATTCAACCGTTCAACCTTTCTCTCGTCAGAGGTGACCAGGCCGTCGCGAAACAGCACGCGGCGATGCGCGTAACTTGCGACATCGCTTTCGTGCGTGACGAGCACGATCGTGATGGCGTGCTCGGCGTTCAAGCGCTGAAACAACGTCATGATCTCCGCGCTCGTCGCGGAATCGAGATTGCCCGTCGGTTCATCGGCGAGGATCAACGAAGGCCGGTTCACCAGGGCGCGCGCGATCGCGACGCGCTGCTGCTGGCCGCCCGAGAGCTGATTGGGAAGGTGATCGAACCGGTTGCCCAACCCCACGAGTCCGAGCATTTCGGCTGCGCGCTGGCGGCGAGCTTTCGCCGAAAAGCCGTTGTACATCATCGGGAGCTCGACATTTTCGAGCGCGCTCGTGCGCGGCAACAGATTGAATCCTTGAAACACAAACCCGATCCGCTTGTTGCGGATCCGCGCCCAGGCGTCCTTCGGTAGCGCCCCGACTTCTTCGCCCTCGAGCCAGTAACGCCCTTTCGTCGGCCGGTCGAGACAACCCAAGATATTCATGAAAGTCGATTTTCCCGAACCCGAAGCCCCCATGACGGCGACGAACTCGCCGCGCTCGATCGTCAAATCGATGCCTCGAAGCGCCGGCACGTCGACATCGCCCATGCGATAGGTTTTCTGCAGGTTTTCCACGCGCACGACTTGGCTCATCGAAAACCAAAACCGCGCGGCGGCGGCGGCGGCTGAAACGGGTTGGCGATCCCGGAAGCGGTCGAGGTGGCGGCGCTGCTCGACAGCCCGATAATGACCGGGTCGTTCTCGCGCAGCTCACCACTGATCACCTCGGTCCTCGAGCCGTCGCTAATCCCGAGCTGGACTTCGACCGGCTCGGCCGCGCCG
>DATMBL010000361.1:0-10876 GCA_035559295.1 Candidatus Eiseniibacteriota bacterium | reverse complement strand
TTGCTCGTCGGCGCCGCGACGGTCGTTTTCGCAGGTTTCGTCGGCTGCGTCCTCGGGGCGGTGGGCGGGTATTTCGGCCGCACCATCGACGAGGTCGTGAGCAAGATCTCGGAAATCTTCCTCGCGTTCCCGTTTCTCCTGATCGCGATCATGGCGTTTCTCGGTCAAGGCGTCGCGAACCTGATCATCGCCCTGATGCTCAGCCGCTGGGTGCAGTACTGCCGGGTCGTGCGGGGCGAGGTCCTCTCGCTAAAGGAACGGGACTTCGTAACGGCGGCAAAAGCGCTGGGCGGACGCGACTTTTACATTTTGCTCCGCCACGTGTTGCCCAACACCCTGGCGAGCGTGACCGTGATCGCCACGTTCGCCATGGCGATCGTGATCATCTCCGAGGCGAGCTTGAGCTTTTTGGGCCTGGGCGTGCCGAGCCACATCCCGACGTGGGGCTCGATGCTGAGCGAAGGCCGAAGCTACATCAACCGCGCGCCCTGGCTGACCGTCTTTCCCGGCATGGCGATTTTTATTACCGTGTTCGGCATCAATCTGCTGGGAGACGGCCTGAGAGACGTTTTGGACCCCAAACTGCGGAGACAACGATGAGCGCGCGAAAGCGCGACAGAAAAAGGAGGAACCATGGCTAGGAACGGATCGGGTTGGAATCGTCGCCAGTTTCTCAAGCGCGGTGCGGCGGCGGCGCTCGGGGCGGCGGCGGGGCCTTATATATTAAAGGAGGGGCTGGCTGCGTCGCGCGACCGGGTGACGATCTACCACAGCAGCGTCGCCGACTCGCTGCATCCTTACAACCACAGCTCCAGCCCGATCTACGGCAACTGGCAGCATATCATCGAGCCGCTCGTGGAGCTCGATTACGACCGCAAGGAGTACGTCGGGATCCTCGCCGATTCCTGGGAATTCGAAGGAAAGCGATGGGTATTCAAGCTCAAAAAGGGAATCAAATTCCATAACGGAGCGCCGCTCACGTCGAAAGATGTGGCGTTTTCGATCGATCGAATGAAAAACGACAAGGCGAGCCTCCAGGGGCCTAACTTCAAAGACGTCACCGAAGTGCAGACGCCGGACGACCACACCGTGATCTTCGTGATGAAGCAACCGAGCGCCATTTTTCTCGACCGGCTGGAAAACCGGTTCATTCTCAGCAAAGTGGCTGCGGACAAGTACGGCGACAAACTCGATCAGAATCCGATTGGCACGGGTCCGTACAAATTCGTGAGCTACCAGCGAGGCGGCAATTTCGTTTTCACGCGCAACGACGATTACTGGGGCGGCAAGGCGGCCATCAAAGAAGTGATCTTCCGCAAGGTGACCGAAGACGCCGCCCGGCTCGCGGCGCTCGAAGCGGGCCAGGCGGACTTTATCAACAACGTTCCGGTTCACGAGGTCGCGCGCCTCCAGCGCCATCCCCGAATCCGGATCGATCAGGTGGAAGGCCTTCGGATGTTTTTTCTTGCGATGAACGTCGCCCATAAACCTTTCGACAACAAACTCGTGCGCCAGGCGGTGAACTACTCGATCGATGCGCGCGCGATCGTGAAAAACATCTTCGACGGTATCGGGTATCCGATCGACGGCCCGGTGGGGCCCAACGTGATCGGCGCGGATCCGAAGCTCAAGCGGTACCCCTATGATCCGAACAAAGCCAAGGAGCTTCTGGCGCAGGCGGGATTCAAAGACGGCTGCGACGTGCAACTCTACTATTCGGCCGGCCGTTATCCCAAGGATCGGGAGGTCTGTCAGGTGGTTGCGGCGCAGATGGTCAAGGGCGGATTTCGAGTCGAATTGATCTCGCAGGAGTGGGCTTTGTTCTGGGGCAAAGACGGCGTGAACGGCGGCAAGTTGCCGTTCTACTACATAGGACGCGGCTCGCTCACCGACGCCGATACGCTCTATGACCAATACTTTCGCACCGGCACGACCAAGCGCACCAACTACAGCAATCCGGAGCTGGACAAGATCATCGAAGAACAACAGAAAATCCCGGATCAGAAGAAACGCGTGGTTTTGCTGCAGCAGGCGGGGAAGATCATCATGGAGGAAGCCTGCTTCGTGCCGCTTTACAACCTCGCCGATATCTACGGGGCCGCGCGGAATCTCATCTGGAAAAAGCGTCCGGATGAGAAGATCCTCGCATGGGAGATGAAAATCGCCGATACGCGCCGTTAACGACGCCGGGCAATCGAGGAGGTCTGTATGACGAAGTCTTCGGCCGCACGAATCAGCCGCCGCCGCTTTTTGCAGCAAAGCGGTCTTACGTGTCTCGCCGCCGCTTTGGGCGGCGGTCTGGTCAAGCTGAGCTATGCCGCGTCGAGCGAGCGGGTGACGATCCTCAGCAGCATTGGATTGGATTCGCTCCATCCCTACGCTCACAGCTCGAGCCCGCAATACGGCATCTGGCAGCACATGATCGAACCGCTGATCGAGGTTGACTACAAGCGCAAAGAGTACGTTCCGGCGCTCGCCGAATCGTGGGAGTTTCAGGGCAAGAAATGGACCTTTCGCTTGCGCAAGGGGGTGCGGTTCCACGACGGGAGCCCTTTTACCGCGAGAGACGTCGCCCACTCGATCATGAGGATCAAAGAGGACAAGCGAAGCCTGCAAGCTTCGAATTTCGCCGACGTCACCGAGGTGCAGGCGCTCGACGAGCACACCGTGGTGATTACCACCGAGGTGCCGAACGCGGTGTTTCTCGATCGGCTGCACAACCGTTTCATGATCAGCAAGGCGGCCGCAGACAAGTACGGCGAGCAGGCGGATCAACAGCCGACGGGTACGGGGCCGTACAAGTTCGTGAGTTGGCAGCGCGACGGCAATCTCGTGATGACGCGCAATGACGCCTATTGGGGAACCAAGGCGGCGATCAAGGAAGTGGTTTTGCGGCGCGTGAAGGAGGACGCGGGCCGGGTGGCGGGCTTGCTCGCCGGTCAAGGCGACGTGATCAATAACGTTCCGGTCGAGGAGCTGTCGCGTTTCGAGAAGCACCCGCGGGTGCGCGCGGAAAAAGTCGAAGGACTACGCATGTATTTTCTGGCGATCAACGTGTCGCACAAACCCTTCGACAACAAACTCGTGCGCCAGGCGATCAACTATGCGATCGACCCGGCGGCGATCATCAAACATATCTACGAAGGCAACGGCTTCGTGATGAACGGGCCGGTCGGGTCGAACGTGATCGGCTTCGATCCGAAGATCAAGCGCTATCCCCTCGATGTGAAAAAAGCCAAGGAATTGCTCGCCGCCGCAGGCTATCCCGGCGGTTTGGACATCAAACTCTACTTTTCCCCCGATCGGTATCCGAAAGCCCGCGAGGTCTGCCAGGTGATCGCCGATCAGCTCGCCAGAGCCGGGATTCGGACTGAACTCGTGTCGCAGGAGTTCGTCATCTTCTGGGGTAAAGAGGGCGTCAACGGGGGCAAGCTGCCCTTTTACTACGTTGGGCGGCCTGCGATCGACGCCGATACGCTTTATGATCAGTATTTTCGCTCCGGGGTGACGAAACGGGTGGAGTACAAAAACCCGGAGTTCGATCGAATCATCGACGAAGAGCAAAAAACCGGGGACGCCAAGAAGCGCGTCGCTCTGCTGCAACAGGCCGGGCGCATCCTGATGGAGGATGTGCCGTTCGTTCCGCTGTACACCCTTGCCGAAATCTACGGCGTTGCGCGCAACGTGGTGTGGAAGGCGAGACCGGATGAGAAGATTTTGAGCGCGGAAATGAAGATACGCTCATAACCGGCGCGCGGTTTCTTTTCGGTATCTTTCCCCCGGGTCGGGGTTACAAAAGCGGCTTTTTTGCCGTGGAAACGCACATTTTTGCACGCTCGCGGCGTGTTTTGTCTTCGGAAAACCAACGGTACTCCCGGGCAATCGTTGGCATAGTCATTGCTCGCCTCACGTGCGATGTCCGAGTGCGGCACAAACCTCAAGGGCGGCGCGGCAAAGGCGTCTCTGGGTTATGGGCGCATCCTTCGCTGTATCGGCCAGAACCTCGAATTAGCGGACCTGAAGGCGATCGAGCTCCGCAGCCATGGCGAGATGTTTATCGTTCAGGGCTGGCACCGCGGACCGTTTTCGTCGATGGATTTCGAAAAACACTATACGCTTGCGGAAATCCGTAAGATCGATCAGGAGGGGAGGCAAAAGCGCGGCACGTCGGCCGGACCGCCGAATCTCCTGGGGTTATCGCACGTTCTCCGCACGGCCGGTAACTACGTCGATCGCATGAGGGGGCGTTTGTTCCGAATTTCGTGGCAAGATCAATCCGATCGGATTCAATCGATCACCGTCCAATACGAACCGCCACAGCCCGACCGTCACGATACTGCCGACCATCAGGTCTGCGTGATCGAAGAGATCTGTCTCCATATCTACAAGCAGAAAAAACGCATCGCCAACTCGGATAAGCACTCGCATCGACCTTTCGTCAGCGCGGCCGGCGGAAACGCCGCGCCGTAAACGCTGCCGCGCTCCGGCGTTCTCTGGTCAGGACTGGTATTTGATCTCTCCGCCGACCACGGTCAGTTCCACTTTGATGTCCTTGATCCTCTCGGGCTCGATGGCGAAGGGATCCTCGGCGAGCACGGCGATATCGGCGAGCTTTCCGATCTCGAGCGTTCCCTTGTCGTTTTCTTCGAAGCCGACCCACGACGCCGTCGTTGTATGCATGGCGAACGCTTCGGCAACGCTGATTCGCTCCTCGGGGACCCAGACCTCGCCCCAGCGCATTTTGCGCGAGACGCACGCCGCAATGTCGCGGAGGGGATCGACCGGCCAGTAACCCGGCGAATCCGAACCTCCCGCGATCACCACGCCGTTTTTCAGCAAGGTCCTGAACGGAAACGCTTTGGTCAGCCGTTTCTCGCCGACGCAATCGAGGATGGCATCGCCGACATAGTAGCCGATCGCGATGTTCGGAATCGCCACGATTCCGGAACGCACCATTCGCTGCATCCTTTCGGGCGTGCTCAGCCAGTTTCCCATGTGCTCGATGCGGTGGCGGTGGTCTTTGCGCGGCGAATTCCGAATCGCATGTTCATAGGCGTCGAGCGCCATATCGAAGGCCCGGTCGCCGATCGCGTGGACGCAGCAGCGCAGCCCGGCGTCGTGACACCGCTGCACCGTCTCGTTCAGTTCGTCTTGCGGTATCCGGATGATGCCGTGGTTGTGGGGGTCGTTCTCGTACGGCTCGTAAAAGCACGCGTTGCGGCCGGTGATGCCGCCGTCGATGCTCATCTTGACGCCGCCGATTCTCAGCCAGTCGTTGCCGAATCCCGTGGTGAGCCCGAGCTCGATCAGGCTGCGGGACCCGATATGCGACTCGATCACACGGGGCAAGAGGGTAACGCGGGCGTGCAGGCGCCCCTCTCGATGGATCTCCTGATATGCGCGCACCGGCTCCCCCGAGCGGACGATGTCGTGCACCGTGGTCACGCCGCGCTCGAGGCACTGGTTCAACGCGAACACGATGCCGTCTTTCAGCTGCAGGTAGTTAAAATCGGGCGCGACCTTCTTGAGGATCAGCTGGGCGCGCTCGTGGAGCTCGCCCGACGGCTCGCCGCTTTGCGGGTCGCGATGAATCGCGCCCCCCGGGGGATCCGCAGTGTCGCGGGTGATGTTGGCGGCGGCGAGCGCTTTACTGTTGGCGACGGTGATGTGCGCGCCGAACGAAATCGCCACGCAATGATCGGGAACGGCGCGATCGAGATCGTGGCGATCGGGAAAACGCTTGTCCCGAAGCCTGAAGTCCTGCATCGGACTCCCGTGCGCCATGATCCAGGATCCTTTGGGAAGCTCGGCGGCGCGCCGCGCCAGGCGCTCGACGATTTCGGCAATCGAGTGCACCTCGGTATAAAAGTCCCGGCAATCGACGAGCTCCATTTCAGCCGTCCCTTTCTCCGATAGGTGCACGTGCGTATCGGTCAGGCCGGGGATCGCCGTCCGCCCTTTGAGGTCGACCGCATCGGTATCCGGTCCCGCGAGACGCCGAACCTCGTCGGAACGACCGAGGGCGACGACACGCCCGCCGGCGCATGCGAGCGCCTCGTGCACCGAGCCGTCGGGCGCAAAGCTACGGATCCTTCCGTTGAAGAGAATCAAATCCGGATAGGGTGTTTCGCGGGACTTCATCGAACGAGCCTCCGTCGAGTAAGTGCGGCCTGGCGCGCGCTTTCGATGCGCTCAGGGTTCAAAGTAACCGGCGCGGACGGCCCAGAGCCAGAGATAGGCGATTTTTTCGTTGTAAAGCTCGGCGTAACCTACATGGCCGTAGCGCGGAAGCAAAACCACGTGGGCTCCGCGCGTCACGGCAGCGTATTTTGCCCCCATGAACATCTCGCGCTTGTCCTCGAGCCGCTCGCCCCTCACCCAGTGGCCCTTGTCGTTTTCCCCGACGAGCAACAGGACTCGGATGCTCTTCAGCCAATTCGGGTCTGGCGGTTCGAGGTGATCGAAATATTCCGATCGCGGCAGGCCCGTGCGCTTCACGTACTCCTCCAGGATGCCCACCGCCGCGTTGTGTTGGTTGTCGCACAGGCTGGTTTTCATCTGCGAGCGGTGCGGGCTGACCAGGCGGATGTAGTCTTCGGGCCCGCCCCAGGGCGTAAGCTCCGGCGGGTCCACGTAGCCCGACTGCCGGAATGTGTCGGGTGAGCGCCGCGAAATGTGGTCCACGGGTTTTTCGACGTACGGTTCGGCCTTGGTCTGATCGCGCCATTGTTGGCGCCAGCCATCGGGCCCGCCGCTGCCGAAACCGACGAGGCCGATGACGCGAGTATCGTTCGAGAACCGCGTCAAATGGGCCGCCATCGGACCGCCAGTGGAATGCCCGAAAGCGATGATTTCCCGGCCGGCGAGGTGGTGGTCGGCGAGCGCGCCCGCGCCCTGGAGTATGGTGTTGAACGTGCATTTGAGATTTCGGTCCAGCACCTCGGATTCGGGGAGTTGACGATCGAGGAGATAGACCGGCATCCGCTTCTCGATCGGTTCTTTCCAAACGCCTCCGGGCGGGTAATGGCCCGGATAGGTGAGGGAGAGTACTGTGAAGCCCTGCGCAGCCACTACCCGCGCGAGGCCGGGCCGCCCGTCGGGCGTGAGATCAAAGATCTTCTCGCTGCCGGCGCCGCCGTGAAAGAACACAAAGGCGCGGCGCGCGTCGCGCTCGCTCCGAGGCGAATAGACCGTGCCGTGTATGTCCCAGTCATACCCGTTTCGCTGGTAGCGAGCGACGGTTTCCTCGACCGAGAAAGCGCCGTCTTCGTAAGGCGGCGGAATCGCAAGCCAGTCGTCCCAGGTGAGTTTCAGCAACAGCGCGTTCGACGCCAGGCCATCGAGGAACTTCTCGACCGCCCGGCTGGGTGGGTTGTGCACGGCGTTTCCTCCGGTTCGCTCTCTCGTTGCAAACGGCTCGATACTAGCAAGCGCTCTTGGAGAGGGTCAAGAAAGCCGGACTTCTCGCGACCGAAGCAGTTGCCAGGCAAAAGAGCCTACTCTGAAGCAGCGGAGACCGCGGTACGGGAGCGGCTCAAAGACCAAGAGCGCCTCCGAGCTAGGTTGGAGCGGAACTTCCCGAAACCGAGCCGGAAGAGCGGCGCCGATTGGCGGACGCGATCAAGACGGCGAACACTTTCCGGTTGTGAGGTGCGCCTCGAAATCGCCCGGAAACAGCTTGAGCGCGCTTCGAAGCGGCGGTCCGGGCATGGCGATCAGGTTGCAAAAGCCCTTTCCTTTGTTGAACTCGATGATCTTATCGAATTGCTGCACGAGCGCCGGACCCCCCTGGCCCTGCTGGAGTTTTTTCAAGAGCGCGACGAGCGTGCTGGTTTCCATGCGGCACGCAGGGCATTGACCGCAGGATTCGGCCATGAAAAATTCGAGAATCTCGAGGGTTTCTTCGACCATGCAAGCGCCCTCGGTCACGAGCCGCACAACCCCGCAACCAAGCGCCGCGCCGGCCTCGCGCATCGACGCATGATCGAGCGGCGTATCGATCTTTTCAGCCGGCAAGAACGCGCACGACGGAGAAGCCGGCATGATCGCTTTTATTTTCTTGCCGTCCCGCGTGCCGCCGCCGCAGTTCTCGATCAGCGTGCGCAGCGGCGTGCCGAAGGGGAGTTCGTACGCCCCCGGGCGCTTAACTTCCTCGTTGAGCGAAAAGACCATGGTGCCGGGACTGTCCGGAGTGCCGAAGGTTCGATACCAGCTCGCGCCTCGCGCCATGATCGGACCGACGTTCGCGAGCGTCTCGACGTTGTTGACCGTGGTCGGTTTGCCGAACAAGCCGACCGTTACCGGGTAAGGCGGTTTTTGCCGCGGCCAGGCGCGCTTCCCTTCGATAACTTCGAGGACCGCCGTATCCTCCCCGGCAACGTAGTTGTGCGGCGCCTTGACGATCTCAATCTCCAAGCTGAATTCGGAGCCCAAAACGTTGGGGCCCCAGTAGCCGGCCTGTTTGGCCTCGGCGAGAGCGCCGGCAGCGCTCTCGATCGCCGCGTCGTAATTTGCGTTGATGTAGAGGTAAGCCTTTGAGGCGCCGACCGCGTATGCGGCCAAGATCACGCCCTCGAGGACGAGGTGCGGGACGGTCTCCAGCAGGAGCCGGTCCTTCTTGCTTCCCGGCTCGTCTTCGCCGCCGTTCATCACGAGATACCGGACCGGCGCACCGGTTTCGCGCGTGAGCGCCCACTTCTTCGCGGTTGGAAACGCCGCGCCGCCGCGGCCGCGAAGGCCGGCATCGGCAACCGTTTGGATCACCTCCTCGGGCGGTCGTTTAACGGCCTCGACGAGCCCCCGGTAGCCGAGCCGGGCTCGGTACTGCTCCAGACTTTCTCTTCCCTCGGCGATGCCGCGAGGAAAAAGGATGCCTTTCATCGGATCAGAAAACCCCCGTATCCAACAGCTGGTAAATCAGCTCCTTCAGCGAAGAGTCGATCGTGTCGAGGCGCTGCACGTGCGGGCCGCCGGCGAGGTGCTCGACGATGTCATCGACGTCGTCGACCTTAACGCCCGCGTACCAGTTCTTCTCCGGATAGAGCACCACGTTCGGACCTTCCTGGCAGGCGCCGAAACACATGTAGGGTTTGACCTCGACGTCCGCGATGCCTCTGGCTTGCACCCGCTTCTGCAGCTCCGTCATGACCGCTTCCGATCCTCTGGTTTTGCAATCAACGTTCTGGCACACGAGACAGGCTCGCATCGGGTTTCTCCTTGGGCGTAAAGGGTTCGGTCTGATCCACGAGCCGCCTCGTCAGTTCGCCTGGGCCTGCAGGACCCAGTCGCTTCCTCTCATGATCTCGTTCAGCAGCCGCTCGTCCTCGGCCGTGGGTAGCACTTCGGCGAGATGCTTCTCGTAGGCCTCGGCCGAGAGCGGCTCGCCCGTAACGCTGTAGCGCTTGCCGGCGTACTCCCCGATTGCCCGGTTGAACTTCAAATCCGGGGCGCGGAGCTTGGGCTGTCCTGGCGGAATCAGCTGGTTCAATTGATCGATGAGCTTAGCGGATTCCTTGAGGTAGTGTTCTCGTGCGAGATCGTTCAACCGCTCCTTGTCCGCGGGTACTTCGGCCTCATGCTCGTCGTAGCGGCCTTTTAGCCCCCACACGTAGGCCCAGGTGGCGGACGACGAGTGGTCGGTGCCAAAGAGGTCGTACGCGGTCGATAACCACTTATTGAAGTACTTTTGCATGATCGGGATTGGAATCTTGTTGGCTCTGACCACCCGTGTGAGTCCGGTGTGCCCGGTAAACATGTGGAAGTACTCTTCCTTTAGCATCGCCGTGACGCTTTGAGCCAAGGGCGCGAAGGCCGAATGGCTGAGCATCGTCAGCTGGTATTTGCCGTCGCGATCTACGAATTCGGTATAGGTGAAAAAGTCCAGCCAGTTGTTGACCGGGGCGTTGAACGAGCCGAGCAATCGGTTGCCTTTAAACGCCCGGCGCTCGAGCAGCTTTCTCGCCTCGAGCTTGCCGGAATCGCCAAAGTAATTGACCAGCAGGTAACACATCTGCCAGCCGTGGCGCATCTCTTCGCTGTTGACGCGGATCAGCGCTTGGCGGTCGTAATCCGTCGGCGCGGTGTCGAGCAGGTTTTTCTGTTGCTCGACCGAAGCGAACTCGGTGTCTCCTTGATAGACGATCAAATTCATCAAAGCGTCTCGAATCGCCTGGTTGGGAACCTGCGTGAGCCGCTCCCACTTCCGCTGCCCCCGAAAGTCTCCGAATTCGATTTCGGTGCTGTGGAGTTCGCCCAGCTTGGTCTCGAACTGATAATTGCCCAACAGCGAAGGATCATACCCGATATCGCGTTGCCAGTGGCGGAAATAGTCGATCCAATCGTCGAAAGTTGCGATCTTGACCATAGCGCGGTCCTCCGGAATAATTCGAACGAGCGTTCGAAATTCTTTCTACCCCAATCGGACGCTGAAATCAATGCGGGAAGCGCTGGCGCGGGAACTAAAGAATGGGTCCCTTCATGTAATCCCGGAGCGCGTGAATAATCCGGGGCTAGCTGTGGTACATCTCGATCAGCTCGACCATGCCGAGCTCACGCATCTGCTCGAACAGATACTTCTTGATTTCTCCCACCGTGTCCATCTGCAGCACCAGCTGGGCGGTGGCCTTGGCCGCTTGATAGGTGATCGAGCGGATCGTTTTCTTGATGACCGGGATATAAAGCGGCCCCATGCTAAATTCTTCCAGCCCCATGCCGAGCAGCAGCAAGGCGCAGAGCGGGTCGCCGGCCATTTCCCCGCACATCGCCACGCGCTTGCCCTCGCGTTTTCCCGCTTCGATGGTTGCGTTGAGCGCGCTCAGGACCGCCGGATGAAGCGGCTCGTAGAGATTCGAAACCCGGCGATTGCTTCTGTCAACCG
>DATMBL010000360.1:0-14133 GCA_035559295.1 Candidatus Eiseniibacteriota bacterium | reverse complement strand
GAAAACGCGCTTGTAGTATTCCGCCGTCTTTTCTCGATCCGCCACATTGATGGCGATATGTCTGATTCTCGGCCGTTCCATAACGCCTCCTTTGTATCGCTCAGCTCGGATCCCGACGCTCGCCCGGTTACGACTTTTTGTACAGCCTGTCGAAGAACCCTTCCCGGCTCAAACGATCGAGAATCGCATTGTCTACGAACGTCTCCAGAGGTATCCCTTTCTTGCCCGTGAAGTCGAGGATCGTTTGAACCGCTTCGGGTTCCGCTCTCGGGATGCGCTCCAGATAGGTCACCGAGTCCGCGTAGTGATCCTCGATACTCTTCGGATCGGTCAGCCGCGAGTAGCGGGCGATGATCTTGAGCGCCTGCTCCTTGTTCCGGTGCATGAACGCGACGCCCTCAGCGTACGCCTTGAGCACTCCCTCGACCGCCCCGGGATTGCGCCGCAGATAATCGCGCGACACCGCGATCATGTTCATCGAATACGGAATCCCCAAATCGATCAACCGCATGAGCACCTTTGCCTGAGCCGGAGGGCTCACCCGCAGCTCGGAGGTGACGGCGCCCGCGATCATCCGGTTTTGAAAGGCCGCGGCGACTTCGAGCGTGCCGCCCATCTGGCGCACGGCGACGGCGTTCTCCAGGCCCGCTTTGCGCAGCAGGATGCGCGTAAGATTGTCCGTAATCGAGCCGAAACGGGTTACCCCGAGGGTCTTTCCCTTGAGGTCTTCGAGGCGCTGGATGTCGGGTTGGACGTAGAGCCGGTGATACGGGCGGTTCGCCGTTCCCGCCACGCCGATAATCGGCGCGCCGTTTAGAATGGCGTTGATCACGGCGTTGCTCGCGCCGCTGCCCACCTGAAGGTCGCCGCCGATCAAGGCCTGCACGACCACGGGTCCGGAAGAGATGAAAACCATGTCGGCCTGAATTCCATACTTCTCGAACGCGCCGCTGTCTTTCGCCATCCAGACGCCGGTTGCCATCGGCCCGATCGATGAGTAGGCGATCCGGATCCTGCTCTGGGCACTCGCGCTCGCCGCAAGCGTCGCTGAAAGCGCCGTGATCAGGAGCAGCGCCAGGGTGAGCAACCTCGCCGTTGCGCGGTGCGTTCGTTGGAATTCCACTCTCACCCTCCTCCGAGCCCGCTACCGAGGATCGTCACGCCTTCGCTCTTTTCGATGTACGCCGCGAAGCGGTACTTGTTTTCGCGCGGATCGAGCAGACGCCGCGTTCGCGGCGGCCGGTCCCCGTCGAGCGGCTCGACCTTCGCGCAGATAAAGTGCGGACCCGCCGTCGAGAGCGCATTTTTCACTCGCTCGCTGAAAGCGGGGGCGTCCCGCACCGTGCAGGCGCTCGCGATCCCGCATCCCCTCGCGACCGCTTCCAGGTTCATGTTTCCGGCAGTCGCGGTAGGCATTCCGGGCTCTTTCTTGTGGCTCCCGAGATAATTTCCGTTGTCCATCACGACAATCGTCAAGTTCTCGGGGTGCTCGTTCGCCACCGTCCCGAGGACACCGAGATTCAAAATCAGGTTGCCGTCGGCGTCGAGCGCAAGGACCCGGCGGCGCGGTAGAGCCAGCGCCAGCCCCAGAGCCGCGGGCGTGCACATTCCGAGAGTGGCGTGGAACAGGTTTGCTTCCCGCTCGGCAATTTGTCCCCAGAAACCGCTGTTGTTGCCGATGCTCGCGATGACGATCACGTCGTCCCGGATATTGGACGCGAGCTCTTTCAGCAAAGTAAGCCGGCTCACCATAAAGCCTCCTCGGTCAAGAGCACGGCGACGCATCGGAGCCAGGCGCGGGCGCTTTCGTTGCACTCTTTGATCGTTCTCACGATATCGCCCGGCCGGCTGACGATCCGATACGGGATATCCATCGCGTTCAGGCCGGGCTCGGTGGTTTTCTTGTATAACCCGAGCCAGCGCGGATCGCCGATGTCGCCGCGGTACGGCACCAGGACCAAAAGCGGCACCTCATGAAGCAGATTGACGCGCGCCAGATGATAGGTCGCCACGAGCAGCCCGGAGGTGGCGAGAATCAAGGCCGGTTTCTTTCCCCCGAACCATGCGCCAAAGCCGACGCCGACCGCTTCGGCTTCGTTCGCCGTGCCGACATACCGAATCTCCCGGTCGGACGCGAGCATCTTGTAGACTTCGATGAACTGCGCATCGGGCACGCCCGCGGCAAAATCGACGCCCGCTTGTTTGAGCCCGTCAATCACGAGCTGCGCCTTCTCCGATTGCATCGTTTCCCTCCTGGCTCGCCCGGCAACCGCGGATCCGCCGAATGAGGATCGCCATCCTCTCTTCGATTTTCTACAACGCCTACCGCGCCGGGAGCGGTTGCGTGCCGCCGAGCAGCTTGTAAAATTCGATCACTTCCGGGTCGCGCGGCAGATCCCTGATCGCCTTTTCGTGCGCCTCGGGCAGTAACGGCGAGGCCTCCTCGCCGGTCAGCTTCTTGTATTCCGCCAGGAATTGCGGGTCTCTATAAACTTTGCGCATCGCCTCCCGCAAGATGTCCACGCGCTCTTTCGGCGTTCCAGGCGGCAACAGGAACGGCGAACCCGCCAGTCTGAAACTGCGATGAAGGGCGAGCAGTTTCCGCTCGTTTTCCGATTTGACGAAACTCTCAAGCTCCGGCAGTCGCGCAAAGCGCGGGTGCTTGTCCCCTTTTGGTATTTCGATGATCGCGTGAAAATCCATCATCGCCTTATCGAGGAACTCGGGATTTTGTTTGACCACGCTGCTTGCAACGCCGGCGGTTGCATCCAGCTCTCCCGAAAGCATCGCGACATCGAGCTCCGGGGAGGAATAGCCGACAACGAACTTCGGGTCCTTCAAGCCGAGCAGAAACGCAAAAAGGCGGCCGGTATAGTGGATTGGATGCCCGATCGTTTGAGCGCCGATTCTCAGCCCCGCATGAGCGCGGAGCTTCTCGATGCTACCGAGCCCCAGTTTCTTGTTGGTAAAAAACACGTAATGCGACTCGCTGTTGGGCGAGCCGAGGTAAATAAACTTGTCGAGATCATACTGGACTCCGGCTTCGCCCAACACCGCCGAGGAAACCATCCCGCCGGGCGCGCTGCCGATCACGAGCCCGTCGGCGCGGGCGCCGCGGAAGAGATGGTTCGCCGCCTTCTGACCGCCACCGCCGGGCATGAACTCGATCAAAATCGTCGGGTTTCCAGGGATATGTTTTTTGAGATAGGTCGCCACCGCTCGCGTGCGCGCCTCGCCCACGCCCCCGGGCGCGCTGCCCCGTAGGATCGTGATCGTCTTTCCTTCGTAAAACGACGCCTGGGAGAAGGCGGCGCTACAGCAGAACAGTCCAAGCAAAGCGCCCGCCAGCGTTGCTTCAAACAGCTTCGTTCCCATGAGAAACCTCCCTCAGCGCCCGCCAGACCTTTTCCGGGGTGAGCGGCAGACTTTTCACGCGCGCGCCGGTGCTCCAGGCAACCGCGTTCGCAACCGCCGGCGCCACCGGAATGATGCCGCCCTCTCCCAAACCTTTGGCGCCGTAAGGCCCGGGGCCGTTGCCATCTTCGATCAGGATCGATTCGAATTCGTCCGGCAGATCGTCAAATGTCGGCACCTTGTAATCGAGCAGCGTGGAATTGATCATCTGTCCCGCGTCGAACTCATACGATTCGTAAAACGTATGGCCGAATCCCATCATCGCCGAGCCTTCGTCCTGCCCTTCGCATTGAAGCGGATGGAGCGCCTTACCGGCATCGGCGGCGGTGACGTATTTTCGCACCCGAACCCTACCGGTTTCGCGATCGACTTCCACCTCGACCGCCCCGATGCCGATTTCCCAGAAAAGCGGGTTTGCAGGCTCGCGCGCCATCCCGCTGTGGGCGTACCCGCGTCCGACGAGCTCTCCGCCCTGCATCGCGAAATGGCGCCGGATCAGCTCGCCGTAAGAAACCTTCCTTCCGCCGGCTCGCGCTTCACCGCCGTTCAACGCGATCGTCTCCTCCGGCGCCTCGAAATACTCGGCGGCGAGTTGCAGAATCTGCCGGCGCGCGTCCGCAGCCGCCAACTCGACCGCCTTACCCATCACCGTGGTCGAACGGCTCGATCCGGTCGAACGGTCAAACGGGGTGAAGGCGGTATCGATCGGACGGATCGTGACGCGCTCGAGCGGGACCGACAGCTCCTCGGCCACGATTTGACTCATCACCGTCTTGGCGCCTTGCCCGAGCTCCACAGTGCCGCACAGCAGGACCACGCTCCCATCGGCGAGCACATGAACCGTGGACGTCGATGCGAGCGGCGCGCCGGGATCGGTCGTTCCAAATCCCACTCCCCGCCCTCTTCCGTCCGCGGTCGCGGCCCCGTCCCAACCCAGTTTCTCGAGGACAAGCCTCAGCCCGTTGAACAAATCGGCGTCGAGCGGCTTGTATTTCGGCCGGACTTCCTCGCCTTTTTCGAGCAAGTTCTTTATCCGGAGATCGACGGGATCGAGCTTGAGCGCCTGCGCGATCATGTCCAACTGCGACTCCGTCGCCCAGGCGGTCTGGGGCCCGCCGATCGAACGAAACGAGGCCGCCGACGGCGTGTTCGTGTACACGCAGTGAGACTTGATCTTGAGATGCGGGTAGCGGTACGGGCCGAGAATGCGCGTCAGTGTTCGCCCGGTGACGATCGGCCCGGTTTCGGCATAGGCGCCGGTATTGAGATAGATCTCGGCCTGCTTCGCGATCAGGGTCCCGTCCTTTCTGACACCGGTTTTGAGCCGGCATTTGACTGCGTGGCGGCGCGCTGTCGCCATTGCCTCGGAGACACTCTGGACGACTTTCACGGGGCGCCGCGCCTTACGCGCGAGGGCAACCACGAGCGGTTCGATTTTCGCTCCGGACTTGCTGCCGTAGGCGCCGCCGACAAAATCGACGTGAACGCGCACCTTGGACAGCGGGCAGTGAAAGATCTCCGCGATCTCCTGCCGAACGCCGAACGGGTGGCCCGTCGACGTCCAGATCTGGATTTCGTTCCCATCGACGAGAGCGATCGCCGTGTGCGGCTCCATCGAATAGTGATAGACCATCGGAAACTCGAAGGTGTCTTCGAAGATCGCCTCGGCCTGCGCAAATCCCTCTTCCACGTTTCCCTTCACCAGCTCGGTCGAAAAGCAGATATTTCTCTCGGCGAAAGAATGGACCAGCGGCGCCCCTTCCGCGATCGCCTCATCAATACCGATGACCGCGGGCAGCTCTTCGTATTCGACGTGAATCTTGCGCAGCGCCTCTTCCGCCGTACCGGCATCAATGGCAGCCACCGCGGCTACGGGTTGGCCGGCAAAAAGCACCCTGTCGGCTGCGATGATCGGTTGGTCTTTGTTCCGACCCCGGCCGATGTAGGGACCGATGTCGGTGAGATCGGTTGCAGTGAGCACTGCTGCCACGCCGCGCGTGGCCTCGGCTTCGGCTGTGTCAACGGAACGAAGCCGCGCATGGGCGTACGGACTCCGGAGGATTTTCCCTTCGATCATCCCGGGAATGGTCAAGTCGCCCGTATACTTCGCTCGCCCGGTGACCTTATCGATCCCGTCGATGCGCGGAACCGAAGCGCCGATCACGGCGTGATCGGTCGTCCGTCGCTTCATCCGGTCTTCGGGCGTAGCGGTCATCAGCTGAGAAACCCTCGCGAAAGCAGCCTTCCCGTATACCGCGGCAACGCCAGTGTCAAGCTGCTTTCCGTTGCAACTGAGAAACGAACGCGCTAAAAGTCTCGGCTTGCAGAGAGTGGACGGGAGAGGAAAATGAAACTCGGATTGTTGATTGCGCTTGCATGCCTCGGTATCGCAGCCGGTCCGGCGTTCCCCCAGACCCCGTTTTATCAGAACAAAACGATCTCGGTTGTTTTAGGTGGCCCGCCGGCAGGATCCGCGGACATGAGGACCAGGGCCGTAGTCAACGTACTCCGCAAGCACGTTCCGGGGAACCCGACGATCCTCATCAAGTACATGGAAGCCGGAGGCGGCCGCCAGGCAGCCAATTACATCTACACGGCGGCCCCACGCGACGGGCTTGAAATCGGCAGTATGGGAGCCGCGCTCGTAACCAACGCTGTGATCGGCGCCACGGGCGTTCAATACGATATCGACAAATTCATTTACCTCGGCACACCGGACAGCGCGCAGCACTATGTCTTCATGACAAGTCGGAAGGCCGGGCTCACCGACCTGGAAAAACTCCGCGCCGCTTCGGGCGTTAGAATCGGCGCCCAATCGGTCGGTCACCCGATTTACACCCTCGGTCGCCTGTTCGCGTATTACATCGGGCTCAAAGAGCCGAGATTCGTCACCGGGTACAAGGGCCCCGAAATCGACGTCGCTTTAATGGGAGGCGAATTAGACGCCCGCGCCGGTACCGGAGAAACGATTATCCTCCGCACCCCTGAGTGGCTGGAAAAGGGGCTTATCGATCTCCATGCCGGCGTTGAGATTCCAAGGGGACACAAACACCCGCGTTTCGCGCAGCTCCCCGAGCTCGAGAGCTTTGCCGTCACGGCAAGAGAGAAGCGGCTGCTCGACATGTTTCGCGCATTCAGGCTTTCGGGCCAGAGCTTCTTTTTACCGCCGGAGACGCCCAAGGATCGGGTGCAGATTCTCCGCGATGCGATGCGGAAAACCTTCGCGGACCCCGAGTTCCACAAGGAGTTTCAGAAGCTCACCGGCGATCAGCCGACGCCCCTGATGGCGGAAGCTCTCGAGAAGGCGATCCGAGAAATGCCGCGCGACCGCGATGTCGTCGAGCTGTTCAACAAGCTCGCCGGCCCCGACCCTCTACCGCCGCGCTAGTCGAACGGCAATCGAGCACCAGGCCGTTCTCTTTTCCTGCTCTTGCTCCACGCTTGCTCGCGGTTTCACTGGATCCGATCGAGCGGCACGATCGGCCACGCGACGACCTCCTGGTAACGCGCATAATGGCAAACCGGCTCGATGTCCGGCAAATCGATGTCGAGCGGGCGCGCCATCGTGTTCGAGCGGAGGCTCACTTCCGCTGGCTGGAGCGCCCACTGCGGATGGTGGATCTCACCGTAGACCACTCGGCCGGGGCGAAGCGCGCCAAACAGGCTGTAGCGTTCCGTCAGCCAATGATCGAGCGACCCTGGTTTCGCGTGATAGCTCGGCCCTGTGGGCCGATACGATGCGATCAATTCCGCCGCGTACGAGTGCGCGTGAAACCGCACGCTCTCGTAGCGAATGACCTCGGCTTGGGGCAACACCGTGATGCGCGCGTTGTAATATGGCAGCCCGAACCAGCGCGCGACCCTGACCGCAAGCGGACTCGCCGCATCCAGACTGAAAAACCATACGCCGCTCTTGCCCTTGGCGCGCACGTACGTTCTGACGTTGAGTTCCGGAAATGCCATTGACAGGGGGAAAAAAGGCGGCCGAACCCCGCTCATACGAAACGGCACAACCCCGATCCAGCACCAGCCGTCGAACGTTTCGAGTTCCACGGCCTTCGGAATCAGCGGCTCGATCGCATCGCGCCGAAGCGGCCAGTGGAGAAACAAGAGATCGTGCCAGCGCATCGTGAGCACCCAGCGCGTCGCCGGAAGGGGCCAGGGGCGGTGCGATGTCTGGTCGGTTACGCGGGATCTGGTCATCGCGCATCCTGCCGCCAACGTGCCCGACACGAGCGCGTCGGCGCCGAACCCGAGAAACCCGCGGCGCGTCATGACGCCGGACCGACCCGTAGCAGGTCGGGGCTCCGGGTTTCGCGAACCATCCGTCGCGCCTCGATTACCGCCCGGCCTGCGAAACTTCGGCACGCCCGGCCCAGGCGCGGCTCTTTAGAGCCTCGATGAGTTTGAACCTGAGCAGGCGGCCGAGGTGCCGCACGTACCGCCAGCGTTCGGCCATACCCAACTTGCTTTGACCGAATTGGCGCTTGGCAAAATGTATGGGAATCTCTTTAACCGCCGAGCACCTGCATTTGACGATGAGTTCAAGGGCGATTTTATAGCCGATTGGATTCAGATGCTGAGCGCGCTCGTACGCACCCCGAGAGATGGCGAAAAATCCCGACATGGGATCTTTGACCGATGTGAACGGGCGCGCCAGGAGCGTTGCGAACCTGCTTTGAATCCGCGACCAAACACCCCAGTGCTCGTCGGTGCTGCCACCGAAAACGTAGCGGCTGCCGAGAACGAAATCGACGCCCGGCTCAGCAAGACACCGTAGCATGGTCGGGATCGCCTCGGGTGGGTGGCTCAAATCGGCATCCATGCAAACCAGCGTTTCGCCGCGCGCTTGGGCAAAGCCGCGCAAGACCGCGGTGCCGAGACCCCTCTCGCCCACCCGCGTAATCAGGCGGACGGGGAACTCGGCGCCGGTGAGCTCCCGCGCAACTCGATCGATGCCGTCTCGGCTGTCGTCATCGACGATAATGACTTCGTAGGGCCGCTCCAATGCCGCCAGGGCAGCATTGATCCGCCGCACCAGCGGCCGGATGTTCTCGACCTCATGGTACGTCGGGACAACGATGCTGACAGCGCTTTTTGGCTCGCTCTTCACGCTCGCTTTTCCAAGCGCACGCACCCGGTTCGCTTGCCCTGTATCCTTCTATCCTATTACCGGTGCCGGGAGAATACGATAGGGGTCAGCAATCGTCCGCCAGGCGCGGCTCGCCCTTGCCGTTTCTGAGATGCCGGCCGATGCCGAGAAACAAGAGCACGGCTGCCAGGAGCGTGCTGCCGCTCGCCTGCAAAGGCCGAAAAACCGGAAGCGGCACCGTGAAGCTCAGGAGGGTCATGCACGCCCAGAACCAAACCCAATGCCGCATACGCGCTTTCGATTTGGCCGGCTGCGCCAGCACCAGGGTGAGAGCGACCACCGTCGGGTAAAGAAGCCAAACGAAAAAGTAGGTGAACGCGAGCGGTGTGAACATCAAGATCAGCAGGAGAAGCATCGCGTACTCGCGCGCATCTGAAGCTTTCGTACGTTCACCGGCGCCGGGCATGCAGTAGATGTAAAACAGGCACAGCCCGAGCGCGATCGCAAGAATGACGGCCGTCACCGTTTTGAAGTTCAAATTCGCGATGTTGACGAACAGCGTCTCGTCTCTTTTTCGATGCGCGTTCACCGGCCGCAGCAACCGGTGAGCCACGGCGACCAGGGAATGGTTGGACCAACTGAAGCCGCGCTGCTCGCGTTGTGAAATCGCCTCGGCATCGTAGTGCAACATGCCGCGCGTCCAGGTGCCGAGGTCCTCTAGATTGCGCGCAAAGCCGCGAAACGGCGAAGGCAGCGCCACCAGAAACAGGAGCAAAAAAACGATCGTGGAAGCGGCCGCGGTCCAGTGCCTCCGGTAAATGAAATAGCCGACGGCGAGTATCGGGAAGGCTTTGATCGCGCTTGCCAGCGCGATGAGAGCTCCGGCGGCCCATGGCCTTTGCGCTTGCAAGCCGGCGTAGGCCGCCAACATCAGGGCCAGGAGCAAAAGATTGGGTTGCCCGAGAAGCGCATTTTCAACCGCGTAAGGGAAACAACAAACGCCGGCAATCAGGCAGATCAACGGGTGATCGCGGGCGCCGCCGCCGGTTGCCAGCGAAAGCGACAGGCGCATGGAGGCGAGCCAGGCGGCCGAGTACAGCAAAGCTAAAACGACGATCAGCTCGAGCTTGCCGAAGTAACTCGGAAACGCGAAAAAAACCGCCGCGCTCGGCGGATACATAAAGCGAAACGTGCCGTCGCCTCGCGGCGCATAGAGGTCGCCGTCTTCGAGCACGGCTTGCCCGGCCCAGAACCACTTGTCATAGTCTTTCGTGCTTTCCCGGAGATAATTGACGATCGGCAGGATAGCGAGAACGAAGGTTGTAAGCGCCAGGAAGGTCAGCGCGGCTTTGGAGAGGAGCCGTTTTTGGTGGAAAGCGGGGTTCATCGCGTCAGTCGTTGATCGGAACGTCTGGCGGCGTTCGCTCCGTTCGAGGTTGGAGCCCGTACGCAGCCGAAACGGCCTCGGTTCCGGTTATCACAGGTTCGCCTCGGGCGCGAGTCTTGCGCGCGAAGGCTCGGCGCTTGAATCTGAACCGTCGCTACGATAATAGCGCCAGCAACCTCGGCACAGCGCCGTCTGCGAACGGCGAGCGAGTAAAACGTCGCGGTGCTACAAATGGAAGTTCCGCCGGCCCTCAGCTGGACGCTTCAAATCGGATCCGGCGTTCTCTGGACCGCAGTTTATATCCTGATCATTCGCCTCGGTTTTCGTGAGAATACCTACGGGATGCCCGTACCGGCGCTTTGCGCCAACGTTTCTTGGGAGTTTATTTTTTCTTTGCTCTATCCGCATAGCGCGCCGCAGAACTACATCAACATCACCTGGTTGCTCTTTGACCTCGTCATTGTCGGTCAAACCCTGCATTACGGAAAGCGCGCGTTTGAACCACGCTGGCTCTTTTACCCGGCGTTTGCCTTGGGGTTGGTAACGAGTTTTGCCGCTATCGTGGCGATCACTTACGAATTCAACGACTGGGACGGCAAATACTCCGCCTTCGGGCAAAATTTGATGATGTCCATTTTGTTCGTGGCGATGTTGCTCAAGCGGCGCGACATCACGGGTCAGTCGATTTACATAGCGCTGGGCAAGATGTTCGGGACGCTCCTCCCCTCGATCCTGTTCTTTCTTCGCTTCCCAGAATCGCCGCTTTTGAATTTCCTTTACCTGGCAATTTTTACGTTCGATCTGGTATACCTCGTTTTGCTTCACGCCAAACATGCCGAGCTGGGGATCGATCCCTGGCGTAGGTTTTAGGACCGATCCAGCGCCCGCCCTGTAGTTCGCGTGACCCGGCCTCGTATGATGCTCGAACCGACGCCTTTTTCCGCTTTTGTGACTGCTTGACAAGGGGTTTCCATATCCAATATATGCAGCTTTCGCGCCGGGGGGTGCCCAGCGAGCGGGGGCGATGGCGCGGAAGAACGAAGCGAGGTCGCCATGAACCGGGTGTATAGCTCTATGAAAGTCAAATTGAGAGAGGCTCTGGCCACAGACAAAAACGATCTGGCCAGCGTGTCGCCGATAAGCGGTCCTTTGGCATCGAGCCTTAATGACGAAATCGACGAGCTGGCCAGATCCATGGAGGAGAGAATCGGCAGATTGAGAGCCACGCTCAAGCAGGGTGAAGCGGCGGCTACTCAACAGGCGCAACAAGCCGAGCAGGCGATCGAAGGCTTGAAAGTCAGCATGACCGTTCTGGAGGGGAAGCTTACCGAAGCGGAGGCGGCAATTCAGAAACGGGACCGCGAATCCGAGGAGACCGTGAAAGCGCTTCGAGAGATCATTCAGGAGATGCAAAGCGAAAGCGCGAAAAAAGAACAGGATCTCCGGCTGCGCGATGAGGATCTCAACGTCCTCAGGGCCAGCCTGGACCGCCAAGCCAAGCAACTCCACAAGCGACAATCCGAACTCGAAAAAGCCAGAACTGAAGCGGCCGCAAACGGCAAAGAGGCCGAGCGTCTGATCGAAACCGCCCGGGCACGGGTTGCCGAGTTGGAATCTCGCGTCAGCGCAAACGAGGAACTAGCGCGCCAGAAAGATTTTAAGGTGAAAACGCTGGAAGAAACCCTCGCCGCCAGCAACCGTGAATTCGAAAACCTACTAACGAAAAAAGACGCGCTTCTCTCCAGCCGCGAGGCGGAAATCGCCGATCTCAGGGCTCAATTGAACGTGCTCACCAAAGGTATCGAAGAGATGTCGTCGTTCTTTAAACAGGCCGAAGCCCTCGCGGGCATCAAAGGGCACGGTTCAGAGGGGGTGGCCTCGTTCCCGGCCGAAACCGAAGACCCGGGCGCCCTTGCGCCGCCCGAGGCGTGCGCAGACCGGCTCGCGCCGGACACCGAGGGGCAGACGGTCCCGGTCGCGATCTTTCATGCGATAGCCGAGGAACTGGCCGAAATCACGGGTATCATGAAACCTCTCGCGTTGCTGATCGTGCGTGACCATGTCTCCGCGCTCGGCGAATCGATGGAAAACTTTCCCAAATCAAAGCTCCCCGAAATCCTCGAAAGCCTGGCCAAAGAGATGTCGGACGAAAACCGACGACTCGATTTTCGTCAACGGCTAAATCAGCACCCGCAAATCTCGGCCGAAAGGCTGCTGAGTTAACCGCCGTCCCGTAGCCGCACTCAAACACCGGCTCCCACTGAAGGGTAGGCGCCCTTCGCTGGACACGTTCGCATCAGAGCCCCGGGCCGGGTTGACCCGGACGTTTCCGTAGTGGCAGGATACGAATACCGATGAAACGAATGCTTACGATCCCCGCGATGGGTTTCGCTCTGATCGCCTTCGCCGCGTGCTCGAGCCAGCGGCCGGTGCTGTCTTCAAATGAACACCTGATGCGCGTTGGACCCAATACGGCGGAGCGCGATGTCGAGGAATGCATGCAGCGGGCCCAAGCCGTGACGCATGAGCAAGCGGACAAGCAGAACGTTGCCGCAAACACGGTCGCCGGAGCTGCGGTTGGCGCAGCCGCAGGCGGCGCCGGCGGCGCGGTTGTGGGAAGAGCCGGCCAGGGAGCGGCTGCCGGAGCAGCTGGCGGCGCGGCGGCGAGTCTCACTGCTGGGTTGCTGCGCGCGCTTTTTACGTCGAAACCGCCCGATCCGTTCTACAGGGGTTTGGTGGATCGGTGCCTGCGTGACAAAGGCTACGAGCCGGCCGGCTGGAAATGAATCGGCCGCAAGCCGACCGAGGAGATTGCGCCTCAGGTGTGCGCGAGTTAAGCCGGCGGTCAGCGCGCCTTTGAGCTCGCGCGCGACCGCTTCCTTTTGATGGAAGCCGGAAGCTTTTCCCAAACGAGGGCTGCGATGCCGGAAACGACAAGCATCGCGCCAAAACTCGGCACCTCGAGCACAAAGGCCGCCACGCCAAGCACGACCAGCCATAATCCGACCGGAGCCGGGTGGATCCATCGCTTGGGTCGCTCGGGCCGCTCGGTTTGGCGCAATTTGATGGTTTCTTCTTCGAAGATTTGAGCGGCTGCTTTTCTAACCTTTTCTTGGAATGCGATGTCCGCTTGCCCGGATCGATGCTTGTCGCGGACGAGCTTCGAGATCTCTTCCTTCCGTTTCTGCTCTTCGGATTTCATCGTCCCACTGACAGTCTTTCCAAGATCGGTGCAACTGTCAATGGCCACGGACGAGGTGAACGCATCGAGCCGTAAGCAGAGGGTCGGGCATTGCATCACGAAGGACACGAAGACCATGAAAGGTAGGACAAGAGATGATCGCGCCAAGCACGCCAAGAACGCAAAGGAAAAATGAATTTCGCGCATCGGCACGACGATCAAGACTCGGTGTTCATCTTGGCGCTCTTTGCGGCCTTTGCGCGAGAATCCGCAGATTCCCGTGGATTTGAAGAGCTAGGTAATTTCGGCGCAAGCCCTTTTGGCCGATGACAGCTAACAGGAGCGACAGCGGCGGGCACCGAAGGTTTTGGCACCGCCGCACGCAGGGCAAACGTAAGCGCGGGGGTTTTTCCTGCTGCGCTGCGCCAGCTTGAGCGGCGTTATCGCCAGCAGAAGTTCGCGAACCTCGCGCGCCGTCGCTCGCTCGGGGCATTCGCCGAGGCTCCGAAGCCAGGGCCAATAAAACGCCACCCGCTCGGGAGCGCTGGCTTTGAGTGCCTTCAGCTCGCGGCGGCTACCGCAGCCGAGTTCCCTTTGCAGGCGCGCGCACTTCATGATCGCCATGCCGCTCATTTTCATCGGACACCACACCATTCCGGTCGGATAGGCGAAAGGCTCGGTAACGGGGCGGAACGGGGCGGGATTTCGTTTGAGCGCGGGCATCTTGAAACGCTCTCCCGGGCGCGATTTAAGGCTGGCTACCGATCGAGCTTTGCAGGCACCCCAACCGGGAGAGATCGGCGACGGGGCGGGGCCTCATAAAGCGGTCCGGAATCCCGCGCGATCAACGATCGCGGCCGCAGCGCGGTTTCGTCGCTGCGGGCTAACTCTCTTCCTGCGCCTGTACATCCACCACCTTGATGTCGAAGGTAAGCGCCTTACCGGCCAGTGGATGGTTGAAGTCCACGACGACGGTCTCGTCTTTGACCTCGTGGATGCGCACGGTCATCTCACGCCCATCGGGCCCTCGGCCGCGCAGCACCGTCCCGACCGACAAGC
>DATMBL010000359.1:0-8066 GCA_035559295.1 Candidatus Eiseniibacteriota bacterium | reverse complement strand
TCCGCTACGCTGTGAAGATTTTTTTGGCGTTCACGACTCTCAATCGTGTACGATTCTCGATTTTCGACTTTCCTCTTTACGAGTGCCCGACGCGTGTGATAAGTTCTGAAAACGGCTCGCCAAACGGTCGAAAAAAGTCCGATGGAGACATTTTGGAGACATTGACGCTCGGAAGGGCAGGGCGAGCCGCGCAAGCAGTTGATTTTCCAAGCCGGAGAGGTGACCGAGCGGTTGAAGGTGCACGACTGGAAATCGTGTGTACCCCTAATAAGGGTACCGGGGGTTCGAATCCCCCCCTCTCCGCCATTCCCATTTCAAGCTTCGGGCAACCCGCCGAAGACAAAGCGTCTGAGATAGATTTCCAGTAAAAAGAGAATCCCGCTCACCGCGACGAGCGGCGCACGTAGGGGCCGTGCCGCCTCGAACTTTCGTTCGGTGCTCGTGATCTCAACCTCCTGCGGGTTGATCGTCCCCCCGGAGGCCCGGGCCAGTTGTTCGAGCAGACGGGAGTTAGGACTGCTGCGGGGAACCTCGGCCCGAGGATTATTCGTTAGCGCGTATCGCACCGAAGGGTAAGCGCGTTTTTGCCCGTTTATCTCCTGGACGAGATCGATCCGGTAATCGCCGGGCGCCGAGAAGGGGAGGGCCGTTTGATAATGCCCGGGCGCGAGCCGCTTGAGTAGACCGTCTCCCTTCTTTCCGTCGGCGCTGTAGCTGTAGCGGAACTCGCCGCTAGCCGCCTCCTCGCTATACACGTAAAGGTCGAGAACCGGCCTTTCTTGGTCCACGTTGATGCGCACCTCGTGCGCTGGAACGGTTTCTTTTTGCGGGCGCAACCAATTGAACACCTCGTTCCAGAAACGCTCCAGTTCGGGCCACCGAATCCAGTCCCGACTCCAAAACCCCTGAAGATCGGTTGTGAACGCCACTGCTTTGCCGGATCGATAGCTCCAGGAAGCCATCAAAGGGTGGCGGTTTTCTTGCAGCACCAGGTCGAGATGCGCGCCGTCTTTAAGCTCCGTTTCGACGTACCCCCGGACCGTGGGATAACCGTTCGCGCGAAAGGACGCGAGTAGCTGAGAAGCCCTGACGGCCACTGGAGTGAAAACCTTTTCCTCCGGCGCTTTCGGTTCTTCCGCTTTGTCCTCGACCTGCTCGGCAATGATCTTCGGCAGCGTCCTGGGATCGTACGTATGGTGATAAAACCCGCCGCCGTACTGTGCGATGCGCTTGAGCAGCGGAATGTTCACGTCCTGGCCGATCGCCACCACCGAGACCGTGATCTTGCTTTCCCGCCGCATCAGCGTGGTCAAGTCAATGTAGTCGCCCTGCGATCCACCGGTATCGCCGTCGCTCAAAATGATCACGTGCTTCTGCGACGCGTTCTGGCGCTCGAGTTGCCGCTTCGCTTCGACGATTCCGGGAAGCAAATAGGTCCTGCCGCCCGCCTTCAATCGATCCACCTGGGATTGAAAGGTGCCCCTTACGGTTTCCACTTGGGAAAGCGGCACGACCACGAAAGCGGAGACGTCGAAAGCGATCACGCCCACGAGGTCCCGGTCTCGAAGCTGACCCAGCATCGCTTTTGCCGCTTCCTGCGCGTAGAGGATGCGGTTGTCTTCGCGCATACTCCCGGACTTGTCGATCACCAGGACCACGGCTCGATTCTTTTCCTCTTTTTTGGGCGGCTCCTTGATTTCAACCGGTAATACGTTGGCAACCGGCGTCTTCCTGTAACCCGGAAAGCCGAAGCTCGCATCGCCGCCGAGCATCAGGAAAGAATTGCCCGCGGCAACGTGACGCTCGATTGCCGCGAGGTAGGAGTCGGAGAACTTCTCCCGCTCGACGTTATTGAAGATGACGAGCCCATATCCCGCCGCCGCCGGCGGATTGCCCACCGTGACCGAAGTGACCTCGAATCCGCGCCGGCGCAACACCTCCTCCAGATACTTTCCCTGCCCGCTCCGGCCGTTCAGCAGCAAGACCTTCTCTTTCGCTCGGGTCGAAATCCACGCGATCGCGCGATTGTCGCCGGGATAGGTATCGGTCGCGGTCGCGCGAGCGCTAAAGACCGCCTCGTAAGCCACCATGCCGTCGTCGCTCAGAACGCTTTCAAAGCTGAGCATTTGGCTTCCCGGTTTGAGCGTAACCGCTTCGGTTCTGAGCGCTTGGCCGTTCCTCTTGAGCGCAAGCGTGCCCTCGACCGGCGCGGCGTTGGTGTTTTCTAACAGGACCTTGAGCTGGACGTTGTCGCCGAGTGTGGCGTGGTGCGGCGCGAGGATTCTCTTTACCGCGACGTTGGCGGCGTCGTATTGCGAGGGCGCAACCGGCATGACTTTCAGATTGCCCGAACGAAGCAGCGGGATTAGTCGCTCCACGTCGCCTTCGGTTTCCCAGCCATCGCTGAAGAGAAACAGCTTCCGTTCCGGTTCGGGCGATTTGAGCAGATGCGAGAACAAACTTTCCAGATTCGTCGCTTGCGGCTGGAGCGCCTCGGTCGAGGTTTCGCCGGCGAGCCAGAGTTCCCAATCCTTGGTTTCATGGACTCTGCCGCCGAAGAGAACAACCCGGTCCTCGGACGTGAGCCCGTAGCGTTCGCGCGCCTCGCGCGCCATCCAGGCCCGGAGCCGCGGCGGCACGCTGCGTGAAAGGTCGAAGGCGAAAACCCTCTGTTCTCGTTCCGTGACGGAGGTTTCGCGCCGCAACTCGGGTCCGGCGAGCGCGACGACGAGCAAACAAACGAGCGCCGAGCGCCACGACGTAACCGCCACCGGCCGCCCGCGCGAGCGAATCCAGATCACCGGCAGCAACAGCAGAAACAAGAGAAATTGCGGTTCGGCCAGACGGAGCCGAGAAACGAGCTCGTCGAGCTTCGCCGCTTCGAGCCCGATCCCCTGAAGCAAGCTTAAATCCATGATGACAGAAGTCTTAGACGGAAACGCGCACCCAACGTTGCAGTATCACTACCGCAAAGCCGGTCGGCACTGATGCCAAGCATACCGCAAGCGGCACAATTTTGGGAGGGCGCGAGATCACAAGCGACGCCTGAGTGATGCCGGCGTTGCGCCGCTAGGGCGCCCGTTCGCGGATGGATCGAAAAGAACCTTGAATATTGCCTCCGATCGTCGTAGTGTTTTGTTGGTCTGCGCGTTTTTCAAATCCCGCAACGGGTGTCGATTGCTGATAGTTAGGTCCTGTGCAAGGCGGAACCGTGAACCCCGTCAGGTCCGGAAGGAAGCAGCGGTAGCGGATGAACCCCTGTGCCACAGGGCAACCTGGCTGTCAGCAATGGGCACCCTGGGTTTTCCGTCGGTCGGCCAACGCAACCCCGCTTCAAGCTGAAGTGCCTGAGGACTAGATGTCCTATCTCGTACTGGCTCGAAAATGGCGCCCGCAGAGTTTCGACGACCTCGTCGGGCAGGAACACATCACGCGGACCCTGCGCCACGCAATCGCGGCAAACCGCATTGCGCACGCGTATCTATTCACCGGCATGCGCGGCGTGGGGAAGACCACAGCGGCGCGCATTTTAGCGAAAGCGCTGAACTGCGAAACCGGCCCGAGCGAGGAGCCGTGCAATCGCTGTTCCCAGTGCCGCGAGATCGCCGCGGGTAGCGCTATCGACGTACTCGAGATCGACGGCGCCTCGAACCGGGGAATCGATGAAGTTCGGCAGATCATCGAGAGCGTCCGGTACCAACCGGCGAAGTCGCGTTTCAAAATCTACATCATCGACGAAGTTCACCAGGTGACAAAGGAGGCGTTTAACGCGTTGCTCAAAACGCTCGAAGAGCCGCCGGCCTGGGTGAAGTTCATTCTCGCCACGACCGAGCCGCACCGGCTGCCTGAAACGATCGTATCGCGGTGCCAGCGATTCGATTTTCGCCGGATTGCGCTGCGCGATATCGTCGAAAGGCTGAGGAGGATCGGATCCGACGAAGGCTTCAAGATCACCGATGGCGCGCTCGTTTTGCTCGCGCGGGAAGCCGACGGCAGCATGCGCGACGCGCAGTCGTTGCTGGAAGCGGTGCTTGCGCGCGTCGGGCCGGCCGGAACCGTCGATGAAGCGCTGTTGAAAGAGTCCGTCGGGCTTGGGGACCGGGGGCCCCTGTACGCGATCTCGCGCGCTGTCTTCGACGGCGATGCCAGGCAATGCGTGGAGATCGTCGCCCAAGCGGTTGCCGAGGGACGCGACCTAGGCCGCTTATCGAAGGATCTGGTTGAGCACTTTCGCAATCTCGTCATTGCCCGTTTGACCGCAGGCAAGCCCCGTCGGGACCACGGCGAGTCGGCCAGCGCCACGCAACTACAACTGTTGGATTTACCGGACCATGAAGTTTCAGAGCTCGCGGCACAGGCGGCCGATGTGCCGGTTGAGACGCTTCTCGACTACTTCGACTTCATGGCCGCCGGCGACGAGGAGGTGGCGCGGAGCGGCAATCCTCGCTTCGCTCTCGAGGCCGTCCTCGTGCGCCTTGCGACTTTGCCGAAAACCGTGCCGGTAACGGAGCTGATCGAGCGTCTCGAACGGCTCGAAGGGCGGCTTGCCGTCGATCACCGCCGGACGACGACGCCGGCGCGCCTGGAGGCGCCGGTTGTGTCCACGGCTGCCGCCCCGCTCGTGACCGAGGTCTCCGGCGATGGCGCTGATCGCGAATCGAGGTGGCGGGAGTTCGTTGCGTTCGTCCGCAAGCAGAAGAAACTCCTGGCAAGCCATCTCGAGTCGGGGAATCCATTGGAGTTCGGAGCGGGCCGGCTGAAGATCGGAATCGCCGAGCGTCATCACCTGAGTTACCTTCAAGATCCCGAAACGTTATCCGCGCTCAGGACGTTTGCGCGGCAGTTTTTCGCGGCCGACGTGGCGGTGACCATCGCGCAGGTCGAGCCGCCGAAGAGCGAACTTGGCCGGGACTCCGACGTGCCGGAAGGCGCCAAAGCCGCGCAGCGGATCCTCGGCGGGACGATCAAAACCGTGCGGCGCGATAGCTAGCGACAGGAGGAATCATGGCACAAGGTCCGGGAGGCATGGGTCAGCTGCTGAAGCAAGCGCATGAGATGCAGGCGCGACTCGCAAAGGTGCAAGAGGAGCTGGCGCATAAAACCGTCGAGGGCTCGGCGGGCGGGGGCATGGTGCAGGTGACGGTAAACGGCCAACTTGCGCTCACCACGGTAAGACTCGATCCGACGGTGATCAATTCCGACGAGAAGGAAATGCTGGAAGATTTGATCATGGCGGCGGTCAACGACGGCATGCGCAAGGCGCGCGATCTGGTCTCGACCGAAATGAGCAAGATCACCGGAGGCTTCAAGATTCCCGGCTTGACGTTATGAACACGTATCCGGCGCCGCTCGCGCGTTTGATCGAAGAGCTGTCGCGTCTCCCCGGGATCGGCGAGAAAACCGCCGCCCGGCTCGCATTTCATATGCTCAAGGGCAGTAAGGAAGACGTCTTCAACCTCGCCGACAGCATCGCGCGTTTGCGGCGCGAAATGGGGCTTTGCCGCGCCTGCTTCGGTTTCAGCGAAGTCGATTCTCAGAACGGAGACGCAACGCTTTGCGCGATCTGCCGCAATCCGGGGCGGGAAAACGACAAAATCTGCGTTGTCGAGGAACCTGCGGACTTGATCGCGGTGGAAAAGTCGGGGGAGTTCAAGGGCCTTTACCACGTCCTTCACGGAACCATCTCGCCGCTGGATGGCGTCGGTCCGGACGCCCTGCGTATCAAGGAGCTGCTCGAACGACTGAACGGCGGCACGGTCCGCGAGGTGATTGTCGCGACCAACCCGACGCTCGACGGCGAGGCCACGGCGCTTTATCTGTCCAAAATCATCAAGCCTCTGGGCGTCTCGGTCACACGGATCGCCCGTGGTTTGCCGATGGGCGGCGACCTCGAGTACACCGACGCCGTGACCCTCGGCAAGGCTCTGGAGGGCCGGCGCGAAATCTGATGCTGTCACGGTACCTGCGGCTCGTGCTGGTCGTTTCCGCTCTCTCCGGTTGCATGGCGGCAGGACGTGACTTTCCCACCGCACCGGTCAAGAGCATCCAGAACAACGTCACCACGCAGCGCGAGATCTTCAACTACTTCGGCGAGCCGGTCCGCCGGGGCCTGGAAAACGGCCACGAGACCTGGACCTACTCCTATCACTACTACGAGTTCGGGCAGCTGCGCGATTCGAAAGAGCTCTATGTCGTCTTTAATCCCGACCGCACGGTGCGGAGCTACTCGTTCACCTCTCGATAAGGTTCGAATAAAAAGAAAGATAAGACTCTCTCGCGCAAAGGACGCCAAGTGAGCAAAGGCCCGCAACCCAAGCCCGCAAATGTAATCTTTTAAACTTGGCGATCTTCCCGCTCTTTGCGCGAGATATCCGGCATTTTCTTTGGTTGCTTATCCGCGCTGTGATGCAGAGTGTGATCGCCTACTGCAGCAGCAAGAACGCCTTCGCTACAAGCCAGCCGATCGCGCCGCAAACCGGAAACGTCAGAATCCAAGCGGAGGCGATCTCAAATGTGACACCCCAGCGGACCGCGGAGAAGCGGCGGGTCGCGCCAACGCCGATGATCGACGTGTTGATCGTATGCGTGGTGCTCAACGGAATGCCGAGGCGCGTGGCCAGTTCGATCGTTGCCGCAGCTGCCGTCTCGGCCGCAAAACCGTGAACCGGTTCGAGCTTCGTCAGGCGCAAACCCATCGTCCGGACGATGCGCCAGCCGCCGACGGCGGTTCCCACCGCCATGGTCACGGCGCAGGTCAGGATCACCCATAGCGGAGTGTAAAATTCCTGCATCAAGCCGCCGAGCAATAACGCCAGGCTAAAGACGCCGATGAATTTCTGACCGTCGTTAGAGCCGTGGCTGAACGCCATGAAGGCGGCCGAAAGGACCTGTAGGCGGCCGAAAATCTTGCGCACCGTGCCGGGGCGACGGTTGGCAAAGGTGCCGTAGATGACGCGCATGAGAAAAAGCCCGCCCAAAAAACCGAGGAAGGTCGAAAACACCAAACCAATCAAGACTTTGCGCCACCCTTCCCAAAGCAGCGCTTCCGGTCCAGCCGTAGCCAGCCCCGCGCCCGTCAACCCGGCGATGAGCGCGTGGCTCTCGCTCGTGGGCAAGCCGAAATACCACGCGAGCGTGCTCCAGAAGATGATCCCCACCATGGCGGCGCCGACGGTCGTCAAATTGATCACTTCCGGTTGCACGATGTCCTTGCCGATCGTTGCGGCGACGGCCGTGCCCGACAAGGCTCCGAGCGCGTTGAACACGGTTGCCATCGCCAACGCCTGGTACGGCGACAAGACCCGCGTCGAGACCACGGTTGCGATCGCGTTCGGCGCATCGGTCCAGCCGTTAACGAATTCAGCCGTCAGGATGAGCACAATGACGGGCAACACCAGGAGGAGAGGCTCGGTCATGCGACGGGAGGCGGGTCAGGCGTTTTTCAAACCGATGCTCTCGAGTATGTTGGCCACGTCTTCGCACCGGTCGGTCGCCGATTCGAGGATATCGAAGATGTCCTGCCACTTGATCACTTCGAGGGGAGGGCGCTCTTCGTCGAACAGGGCGCCGATGGCTTTGCGATAGATATCGTCGGCGGCATTTTCCAGCCGGTTGATTTCGATGCAGTACTCGTCGATGTCCTCGAGCTTCGGCATGTGCGAGATCGCTTTGACGAGCTGCTCCGTGCTCGTCACCACGATGTTGGTGAGTTCCAGGGCTTCGGGCGCGAACTTGCTGATCTTGTAGAGCACGACCCGGGAAGCCGCGGCCTCGATCGCATCCATTACGTTGTCGAGCGCGGTCGCGAGCGCGTGAATGTCTTCACTGTCGATCGGCGTGATGAAAGTCTGATTGAGAGTTCTGATCGTCCGGTGCGTCAGCCGGTCGCCTTCGTGCTCGATGTCTTTGATTTTCTTCCACGCCTCTTGAAGATTGACGCCCTGCTCGAACATCTCCCTGAGCGCCTTGGCGCCGGTCAACGCGTTCTGCGCGGCTTCTTTGAAGAGGTCGAAGAACTTGTGTTGATTCGGAACGAACTTGAACATAGCGGCGCGCCCGGTCAGCCG
>DATMBL010000358.1:0-10282 GCA_035559295.1 Candidatus Eiseniibacteriota bacterium | reverse complement strand
CCGTCGGGCAACTTTTCTTGACAGGCCCCATAAGAGCGGACTAGGTTAGCGTCAGCGCGGCAAGTTCCCGTGCGACTAGATCGATCCCGGGAGGAGGCGAAAAAGACACGTGCTCGCTTTGGCATTAACCCTGCTGTTCGCGGCAGCCCAGGCTGATTTTGACCAGTATCTCCATGAGGCCAGCAAACGCGTCCAATCGCATTGGCAAATACCGGCAAAATCAGACGGGTTGCAAGCCCGTGTGAAATTCAACCTCGATAGAGCCGGGCGGGTCTCCGATCTCTCTATTAGCAAGTCTTCGGGACGCAAAGATTTCGACCAATCGGCGCTCGACGCAGTAAGAAAATCGTCTCCGTTTCCGCCGCTTCTCTTCATTTTGAAAAAGTCGGAGGTCCGCGAGGTGGAGATGGGCTTCAAACCGAAAGCAGTCACGGTCGAAAAGACCAAAGCGGGCGGAAAGGACGGTTCCGACGGCGAAAAGCCACGGAAATAATTTCGAACCGCCCCTCATTGCGCCCATGACCAACCTACAATAAGCCGGGTGTTCTTCAATCGCCGTTCTTCGCCGTTTCGTTTTGTGACGCGACCGCGGCAGAGTGTTGCGTTATCGGGACACGGAGGTTTTTTTCTTTTGAAATCGCCGAGTGCGGGCAGTGGTACTGCATTTGCTCGCCATTTCGCACTCGGGTGGTTTATGCAGAGCATCAGCTACAATGGCCACACGATCACGACTCAAGGCAGGTTTGATGAAGCTCTGCGTTGCTGGACCGTGACGCTCTACATAACGCCTGACGGCGAGCGGGCCCCGAGTGTGATCATCTGTACGGAACGCGTTTTTACCCGCAAAGAGGAGGCGGAAGGTTACGGCTTGGAGGTCGCTAAGAAGTGGGTGGATGAGAAGCGCGGGGCAACGGTTTCGGAGCGACAGAGGCAGAGTGAGCAGAGAGCGCCAACGCGACCCGGCAGTTCGCGCTGGCGCTCCCTTTGATCCGAGCAGGCCGGGGCGGGTACCGATATCGGCCGTGAGTCCGGTCGTGGTGCGATCACGCAATGGAGCTGAAGCGCGCAGGTTAAATCTTTCCAATACCGGGATCCTTCCCGAATTGACCGGGGAAGCTCTTCCCAAAAGGCCGGCGCTGCAATAAGTTAAACGCAACGCGCTCCAGCGTTTAACGATGGTCAACCTCGACCAGCTTGTCGATCATTGGGGATATCCGGCCATCTTCGCAGTCGTCCTGCTCGGAAACCTCGGCGTACCCGTTCCCGAAGAGTCCGTACTGGTTTTGGCCGGCTACCTGGTATGGCGCAGCCAGCTCGATCTGACGCTCGTGATCCTGATCGGCGTTTGTAGCGCGTGCGCCGGCGACAATCTCGGTTACTATTTCGGAAAGCGATACGGACCGCCCGCAATCGACAGATACGGGAAGCGTCTTCTGATAACGCCGACGCGATTAAACTCGATGCAACGCTTGATGCAGCAATACGGAGCGTTGAGCGTCTTCACGGCGCGGTTTTTGCCGGGCTTTCGCTTCGCCGCCGGCCCGCTCGCCGGCGCACTCGGCATGACGTACCGATCTTTTCTCTCCGCTAACTTACTCGGAGCCATCGTTTACATCCCGATCGCCGTCGGAGTCGGCTACGGTATCGGCCTGGGCTTCGGTGCGTATATTGAACGCCTGGCGCGCACCATAGGAAAAATCGAGCACCTCGTATTGTTCACAATTGCCGCGGCCGCGTTCGTTGTCCTGTTATACAGGATCGGCTCCTATGGAATCTTTCGCGCCCACAGGCGGCGACTCCTCTCACGACAAAGCAAATACCTTCCGCGGTAACGGTGTGACGCCGAAGCCGCGTAATCCCGTGCGCAGGTAACTCTAGTCGCCGACTATGCACATCTGGGCTAACCCGTTCCGAAGCCAAGATCCTGACGGGTTTTCGCGTCCGGTCAGCGGGATCAGCACGCCGATACCGACTCGATCAAAGCTCCGGCCGAAAACCAGCGAGCCCGCACCACTCGTCGCCCTCGCAATCGAGTACATGATCGGAATCAGCGGTTTTCCACTGAAGCCGGGCACGGGGCCGTAATGTGCTGCGGGCGAGGCTCTTTTGGATACGCACCTCTCCCCGGATACCCAGACCGTGTTCGGATCCTTTTCTGCCCTGTCCGAAAGTGGTATCCGTTTACGTATAGGGAACGGGCGCTTTTCGACCGCAGCGACTCGTGATTGAGGCGCAAGCTCTCGGTCTACCGTGCCAGGCGATCGCGCCTCCGCCTGACGGGACCTCATGGACATTCGGATATTCTCTGACGCGGCTGCAGTAGCGCGGAAGGCTGCCGCGATTATTGCGGCAGAGGCGCGCTCGGCCGTGGCGTCACGGGGCCGTTTCGTTGTCGGCCTTAGCGGCGGCCGCACTCCGTGGCAAATGCTTCGAGCCTTGGCCCAAGACGACCTTCCCTGGGAGAGCGTCCATGTCATACAAGTGGACGAGCGCGTGGCGCCGCTGGGAGACCCCGACCGCAATCTCACGCATTTACGCGAAAGTCTGCTCAAGCATGCGCCTTCGCGGCGCGCGCACATCTATCCCATGCCCGTGGAGGTGCCGGACGTCGAAAGCGCGGCCGAACGCTACGCTGAAACTCTCAAGAACATCGCGGGCTCACCGCCGGTGCTCGATCTCGTGCATCTCGGCCTCGGCCCAGACGGCCATACCGCCTCTCTGGTACCGGGAGACCCGGTTCTGACCGTTACCGATGCGGACGTCGCCGTGACTGGAATCTACAGGGGCAGACGCCGGATGACGTTGACGTATCCGATTCTCAACCGTGCCCGGCGCATTCTCTGGATCGTGACCGGAGCCGATAAGGTTACCGCGCTCGCGCGTCTGCGCGCGGGCGATCCGACGATTCCAGCCGGCCGGATTCAGGCGGAAAACGCTCTGCTTCTCGCCGACGAGCCGGCGGCAGGAGACACGCTTTTAGATTCGGATTCGGGAGGCGACGAAGATGGCCGTAAAATGGAACAAAGATGCAGACGCGGCGCTCGCTGAAGCGAAGGCGTCAAAGAAACCTTTGCTTGTCGACTTCAACGCGGCACCGGCTTGAGGCGCCTGTGCTCGGCTGGAGGCCGAGTCGTACGCCGACGAGCAAGTCTCTTCGTTCATCAACGAAAATTTCGTGCCGGTCACGGCGCATATCAAAGAACGCCCCGCCTATTTTCATCGCTTCGACGCGTTATGGACGCCAACAATCCTCATCCTGGATTCCGACGGTAAGGAACGGGCGCGCATCGAGGGTTACTTGCCGAAAGAGGAGTTCCGCGCACAGCTCGAGATCGGCATGGCGCGCATCGCCTTCATGCGCAAGCAGTGGGCCGAAGCCGCGCGCCGCTACGCTCAGGTTCTCGAGCGTTACGCCGGCTCCAAGGCCGCACCGGAAGCGCTGTACTGGAAGGGCGTGAGCCGCTACAAGGCGACGAACGACCATGCGGTCCTGGCGGAGCTTCCGGGGCAGTTCCAACAAAAGTATCCCGATAGCATCTGGGCGCTGAAGACCGCGGCCTGGACTCACTAGCCGGCAGCGGTCTCGCGCTCCGGGACCCGGTCTCATCTTCCGGTGGTTCCGTGCGTTATGCGGCCTGCTTTTCGCGGCCTCGTATCCTTACTATATAATAGACAGGGACTCAGGTCTTTATTCGGCGCGCGCGTTTGCTCGGCGCTCTCGCCCGGCCGGCGAAATCATTTTCTCCGATTACGGTAACGCCGGCGCCTCTTCGGGCGAGGTGAGGAATGCGAGCGGGCGTCGGCAGGCTTGTTTTTAGCCAACTGCCTTACACAACGCCTCGCGAGCGATCCCTAAACAGCAAGGGAGCACGCAAAACTCATGACGCCCCCGCAACCGCAACAATCTCGCTTCAGCCCCGCATTCCCCGAGCGGCCGGGTTGGACGCTCGGGGACGGGGTTCTCATACTGGGCATTGCCGCGCTTCTCTACGCCGGCACGCGTCTGGCTTTCCGTGTCCCCGCCGTGATCGCCGGGCCGGATATCGCTCTCTCCCCTTGGGCATTGCCCTGGTACGCGGTGCTTTCCGTCGGCCGAATGGCCGCGGCATACTTCTTGTCGCTACTGTTTAGTCTTTTTTACGGTTACGCAGCCGCGCGCAATCGTATAGCGCGCACGGCCCTCATGCCTCTGTTGGACGTACTGCAAAGCGTACCGATATTTGCTTTCCTGCCCGTGGTTTTGCTGAGCCTGAGCGCGATTCTACCGGAAACGGTCGCCACGGAAATAGCGGCGATCGTCCTGATCTTCACATCCCAAGCGTGGAACATGACCTTCAGCTTTTATCAGTCCATCACGACCATCCCCAGCGAAATGCGCGAAGCCGCGGCAGTCTTTCGCTTCGATGCCTGGCAGCGATTCAAAATCGTCGAGCTCCCGTGCGCGGCGATCGGCTTGCTATGGAACAGCATGATGAGCTGGTCGGGAGGTTGGTTTTTCCTGATGGCGGCGGAGATGTTCAACGTTGGGAGCCGCGATTTTCGCTTGCCCGGGCTCGGTTCGTATCTTCAGACCGCGGCCAACGAGGGGAATCTGCGCGCGGTGTTTTTCGGGCTGGCTACGCTGGTCCTGGTGATCGTTTTGCTTGACCAATTCGTCTGGCGTCCGCTGATCGCCTGGACCGACAGGTTCAAAGTCGAGATGGTCACCGGCAATGAGGCGCCGAGGTCGTGGTTTCTCGACCTGATCTCACGCGCCCGGCTTATCGAACGATTCGGGGTGCGGATCTGGCGACCCTTCAGTGAGTGGCTGGACGGAGCGTTGCAACGACGCGCGGGCCGGGTCATGCCTTCGCCGGAAGCCCCGGCCGATATGCGGCTTTCTCGCTCGGCGATAGGAACCCTGACCGTTTTGTCGCTCGTGCTTCTATACGGAGGCTATCGGGCGGCAACCCTCCTTGTTACCCTGCCCCCTTCAGCATGGACGGAACTCGCAAAAGCCATCGGCGCCACTTTCCTCCGGGTGAGCGTTGCACTCGGCATTGCGCTGATTTGGACTATTCCGGTGGGCGTGTTTATCGGAACCAACCGCCGTCTCGCTGCGCTTCTCCAGCCGATCGTGCAGGTGGTCGCATCGATTCCCGCCACGGCGGTGTTTCCCGTGGTGCTACTCGCGCTGCTCAGGTTACCCGCCGGGTTAAACCTCGCGGCCGTACTCCTCATGCTGATGGGAACGCAATGGTATCTGCTGTTCAACGTGATTGCGGGAGCGGCGGCAATTCCACAGGACTTAGTTTACACCACCGATCTGCTTCGCCTTTCGAGGATCGATCGCTGGCGCGCTTTGATTTTACCCGCCCTCTTTCCCTACATCATCACCGGGGCGATTACGGCCGGCGGCGGAGCCTGGAACGCAAGCATTGTAGCCGAGCGTGTCGAATTCGGCGGCGAGACACATTCCACCGTTGGAGTCGGTGCGCTCATTGCCCAAGCGACCGACGCTGGCGATTACCCGCTTTTGCTGGCGGCGACGCTGGCGCTGGTCATCACGGTGGTTCTCATCAACCGAACGTTTTGGCGGCGTCTGTATAGGTTGGCCGAAGAGCGGTATCGGATGGAATAGTCCGGAACGCGAGGTGTCGCATGAGGACGCCGACGGCTCTCGATCAGACCGACAACTTGCTCGAGCTGCGGCATGTTACGAAAGCTTACCGGCTCGAGGCCAAACGATTTGTCGCGCTCAAAGACATCGATCTCCGTATCAAGCCGGGTGAATTTGTTGGCCTGTTGGGACCGTCGGGATGCGGCAAATCGACGCTGCTCAGGATCATCGCGGGACTGAACGCCGCTACGTCCGGAGCGGTTTTGTATCACGGCCAGCCGTTGCAGGGCGTGAATCCGCACACCACCATCGTGTTTCAGACTTTTGCCCTTTATCCCTGGCTGACGGTGCAAGAGAATGTCGAAATCGCGCTGAAGGCCCGCGGGGTGCCGCCGACTGAGCGCCGGGAGCGCGCGTTGAAGCTCATCGACATCGTCGGCCTCGACGGATTCGAATCAGCCTATCCCCGTGAGCTTTCCGGCGGCATGCGCCAGAAAGTTGGATTTGCCCGCGCCATGGCGGTCGAGCCGGAGCTCTTGTGCTTGGACGAGCCCTTTTCCGCGCTCGACGTGCTGTCTGCAGAGGCGTTGCGCGGAGAGCTAATGGAACTGTGGCTGAAAAGAAAAGTTCCAACCAAGGCGATCCTGATGGTCACCCACAATATAGAAGAGGCCGTGCTCATGGCCGATCGGATCGTGATCATGGGAAAAGACCCCGGTCACATCATCACCGAGATCGCCGTCAAGCTGTCGCACCCGCGGCAGCGCAAGGACGCCGCGTTCCAGGCGCTGGTGGATAGAGTCTACGCCGCCGTTGCCGGCCGGTCCAAGCCTAAAGATGAGGCAATGGGCACGCAACCCGGACAGCCCGGTGAAACCCGCGCGTTGCCCAACGCGCAGCTCAGCGCGCTCGCCGGTTTGCTCGAAAAAGTCGTCGAGGAAGGCGGACGGGTCGATCTGTACCGCATAAGCGGCGATTTGGTCCTGGAGCTCGACGATCTCCTGCCGATCGTCGAAGCAGGCGATCTCCTGGGTTTGCTGAGCATACACGAAGGCGATTTGCTGGTGACCGCGCTTGGACGCGCCTATGCCGAGGCGACCATTCTCGGACGGAAAACGATCATTGCCGGGCGGGTCCTGCGTTTGCCGATCATCGCGTGGATCTATGAAACACTTCAGCAGGACGATGACCACCGCGTGACTTGGGATCATTTCCACGAAAAACTCGAGGCGGAATTCGGCGAAAAAGCCGACGCGCAGCTGGATAGGGCCATAAGTTGGGGCCGGCATGCCGAGCTCTTCGCCTACGACGATGCCGCCGGAGCATTGTATCTGGAGAGCGACGGCGGAAAACCGCCTGAGAAAAACGTTGCTCTGGCCGAGCTGTACGAAGCCTGGCCCATCCTGTCCGCGCAGGAGCGGGCCGAGGGATTTGCGTTGCTCCAGGAAGAAGACGCGGAGAATTTTTTTCTGCACCTGAATGCCGGGGATCGCGCGCGGTTGCTGGGCGTGCTCCCGATCGTGGAACGAAGGCGATGGATGCGGCTCCTTGCGCCCGAGGAAGCGTTGGACGTGATCGAGCAGGCGCCTGAAGAAGAGCGCCCGGGACTCTTGTCGTCGCTCGATGACAAGATCCGCCGGGAAGTCAAGGGACTGATGCGTTACGCGGAAGAACGGTCTCGAGGGCAGATAAACCCGCGGTATGTCCGCTTGCGACCTGAATGGACGGTAGACGAGGCCGTAAGCTTTCTGCGCAGAGATGCGCGTGATCGGTCGCAAACGACGTACTACGCTTACGTCGTCGATTCCGAAGAGCGCCTGCTCGGGATCCTTGCTTTCAGAAATCTGCTGGTGGCGCCCGGAGACAAGCCGATTCGCGAGATCATGCAGGCCGGAGTGATTACCGCTCGCGAACGCTTCGACCGAACGGCGCTCGGCGAGCTTTTTACGCGCTACAATCTGCAGATGATCCCAATCGTCGACGCGGAAAACCGGATCAAAGGAGTGGTCACTCGAGAAGAGATACAAAGTTGATCGGGCGTGGGGTACCCGATCGCCGCTTGCGCGCGCGCAACCATGCCGTAAGAGCAGAGTGGCTCGGTCTTCGCTCGCCGGAAGTCGACGACGGCATGACCGGCCCGTACGCCAAACAAACGCGAGGAGCGCGGGGAATTGCCGAGCGTTTTCCCGGTACGCCGCGGAGATTTTGGTGGAGGCGGGGGGAATCGAACCCCCGTCCGAAGGTCTTCCGCCTACGTGACTACATGCTTAGCCGGTGTTTTGTTCTCGCTCTTCGAGCCCCCATCGGCAGGGTTTCTGAGAGCCAGCCGGTTTCGATCTCGGCCTCATCCCCTCCGGCAGGAAAATCGGCCCATCCCACTAAGCGACGCCTTAGCCGGCCCCGTGGGAGAAAGCCGGTAAGACGCTAGCTGCGGCTAGGCAGCCAGTTGATACTCGAAATTGTCTGCGTTTAAATTTGCAGAGCTGTTTGTTTAACGGGATAACAGCACCCCGGCATGCCACTTTGGCTTCCCACCCCCGTCGAACCCACATCGCCCCCGTGCGAACAGTCTAACCATTCGAGCGGCGAGTTGCCAGCGCTTCGGCCGGTTCGAAGATTCAACGCTAGTCGCCATGCACGATGGTCAACACGGATACTTTGGACCGTTGAACCTTTTCCACCGTTGAACTTTATCGGACTTTGAGCGCGCGCTCCACTTCGCGCTCCGCCGCTTTCCGCCTGAGCGTTTCTCGTTTGTCATGGAGTTTCTTTCCACGGGCGAGCCCCAGCTCGACTTTGGCCCGGCCGTTTTTGAAATAAAGCCGAAGCGGGATCAACGTGAGCCCGCGCTCTTTGGTCTTGCCGGTGAGCCGCTCGATTTCGCGCCGGTGAAGCAGCAACTTTCGCGTGCGCGTCGGCTCGTGATTGAACCGGTTCGCTCCCGAATACGGGCTCACGTGCGCGTTAAGCAAAAAAGCCTCCCCCTTCTGCACGCGCGCGTAACTATCCTTGAGATTCGCCTTGCCCTCGCGGAGAGACTTGACCTCGCTGCCCACCAAAACCAGCCCCGCCTCATAGGTCTCTTCGATGAAGTAGTTGTGCCGCGCCTGGCGGTTGACGCACACAACCTGCTCTCCTGCCGATTCCCGCTTACTCGCCATTGGTTCTAGAGTCCGGTCAAGTTTCTGCCGGTCAATGGGAGGCTATGGGCTCCACTTTCTCGCGCCAAGCACGCCAAGTGCGCGAAGGCCCCGCCACGCAGGCGTAAATAATTTCATCCTTTAGCGCTTTAGGATCGTGTTATCGATGAGCCGCGTCTTTCCGATTCTGACCGCGATCGCAAGCAGCGCCGCATGGGTGAGCTGCTGTACGTCTTCCAGCGTCACCGGATCGCACAGCTCTATGTAATCAACTCGCGCCAGCGGTTGGGCGTCGATCTCGGCCCGCGCGGCCGCGATGATCCGCGCCGCATCGACGGCGCCGCGACGAACCGCGCACGCCGCCTTACCCAACGCGCGGAACAGGCATACCGCGGCCTTTCTCTCTTCGGCGTTCAAATAAACGTTGCGCGAGCTCAGCGCCAAGCCGTCGGGCTCGCGCACCGTCGGATGGCCGACGATCTCGATCGGGTAGTTCAGATCGCGCACCAACCGCCGCACGATCGCCAGCTGTTGATAATCCTTTTCACCGAAAATCGCGACGTCCGGCCGAACGATGTTGAACAACTTGGCCACCACCGTGGCGACCGCCCGAAAGTGGCCCGGACGCTTTGGTCCGCACAAAAAAGACCCCAACGTTTCGACCGCGACATGGGTCTGAAATCCGTCGGGATACATCTCTTCGGCGGCGGGATGAAACAACACGTCGACGCCTTCTTTTTCCAGCAAACCCCGGTCGCGTTCGAGATCGCGCGGGTAGGCGGCAAAGTCTTCCCCGGGCGCAAACTGTGTCGGGTTGACGAAGATCGACACGACGGCTCGATCGCCGCGCCGCCGCGCGTCGCGCACGAGTTGAAGATGGCCCTCGTGCAGGAACCCCATCGTAGGAACGAATGCCAGTCGCCGCCCTTGCCGGCGTTCGCATTCGCTCCAACGCGCCATTTCATCAATCCGCTCGATGATGCGCATAAGCAGAAACTTGGAGCAATGGAGCGTTGGGGTACCGGAATATTGGTTTAGGACCTTCTACCCGGCACCCCATCCCGCCGTTGCTCCCGCTCACTTAAACGAATGCTCCTGGGTCGGAAATTTGCGTTCACGCACCTCTTGAATGTACGTCCTCACCGCTTCCACAACCACCTGTTGGAGGCCCGCGTACCGCTTGACGAACTTGGGTCTGAAGTCCTCGAACAGATCGAGCATGTCGTGTAGCACGAGCACCTGACCGTCACAGTGGACACCCGCGCCGATGCCGATGGTCGGTATCGTTAAGCGCTCGGTGATTTCTTTTGCGAGATCCGCCGGCACGCCCTCGATCACGACGGCAAACGCGCCGGCCTCCTCGACGGCTTGAGCGTCGCGTATGACGGTTTCACGTTGCTTGTGGTTTTTCCCTTGGACTCTGTAGCCGCCAAATCGGTTGACCGACTGCGGCGTCAGCCCGACGTGGCCCATCACGGGAATTCCCGCCTGCACGATGGCTTCGATCGTGGCTTTCACGGCCACCCCCCCTTCGACCTTCACC
>DATMBL010000357.1:0-21766 GCA_035559295.1 Candidatus Eiseniibacteriota bacterium | reverse complement strand
GCAGACGATCGATGCCTTCGTACAGCGCCTCTAACGAGCGGCGCCTTTCATAACCGAAAAGCGGTTCTTGCCATCCGCTGCGCACTAATCCGCTCAGGCTCACGCCGAGAAGCCGAACCAAGCGGTCGGGCGCGACGTGGCGGATCAAGAGCTCGCTTGCGATCGTGAAAATCTCCCGGTCAAAACACGTGGGCGCGGCCAGAGTGCGCGAGCGGCTCGCGGTCTCGAAGTTGGCGTAGCGGAACTTGAGCGTGACGCATCGGGCGTAGAGCCGTTCACGACGGAGCCGGCTTCCCACTTCTTCGACCAGGCTCCACAAGACCCTTTGCATTGTATTTCGATCGCGCAGCGGCCGGTCGAGAGTGGTCTCGCTACCGATCGAGTGATCATGGCGCCGGTCGCCGCCGTCGCCGGAGAAATTGAGGTAGCGGTCCGCCAGCTCCGGGCGCGCGAACAGATCGCCGATCACGCGGATGCCGCGCGCGGCCAGCGCGGTCTGGGTCTTTGAGCCGATACCCGGGATGCATGCGACCGGCAACGGCGCGAGCAAATCCTGTTCGCAACCATCCGGTATGTAGAGGAGCCCCCGGGGTTTGGCCAACGTCGCCGCGACCTTGGCGACCAGGCGGCGCGATGCGAGCCCGGCCGAAGCCGGTAAGCCGAGCTCTTTCTCGAGGTCGCGGATCATGCGATCGGCGGTGGCAAGGGGCGGGCCGAAAATGCGCTCGGTGCCGGTGAGATCGACCACGCCTTCATCGATCGAGATCGGTTCGACCTGCGGTGAGTAGCGTTGCAGGATCGCAAACACGCGCTTTGAAAACGCCGCATACAGTTTATGGCGATTGGGGAGAAAAATGCCGCCGGGGCAGAGGGTTTTCGCTCGAAAGCCGGGCATCGCCGAACGGACGCCGAACTTGCGGGCTTCATACGATGCCGAGGTGACCACGCCGCGGCCGTCGCGACCGCCGACGATCACCGGCTTTCCGCGCAGGGCGGGATTCATCGCCTGTTCGACCGAGGCATAAAACGCATCCATGTCGATATGCAGATACCACGCCATGACGCGCTCCGGTGGTCCATCGTACAGTCAAGCCGACCTCCGACGCAATGGGGAATCGCGGATTCATCGGAGACCGACGACCCGGTCTCCGGTCGTCGGTCTCCGGTCGTGTTTTCTCTCGAGAGCACAGAGCAAACCGCTTACAGTCCGACAACAATCGAAAATCCAAAATATTGAAAATTTAAAATCGTCTGACCTCTGACTTCTGACATCTGATCTCCGATGTCCGGCCGTGGGCTCCTTCCTTCATGCTCCGTGCTACTCCGCCTGTTTGGCGCCGCGCATCGCCGAAAATACGATCGCGAGCACGGCGAATGCGTTGAGCAGATGGACGGTAAAACTGAACGCGGTCAAAAACAGTAGAGGCGACGTGCTCCAACTCTGGGGCGCTTCGATCTCGGCCGTTGTAAGGCCGGACCGTCTCAGGACGTGCGTGAGGATCGCGCCGGAAAGCGCGATGCCGATGGCGCCGCCGACGCGCGCGGTGGTAATTGTCATGCCCGAAGCCGCGCCGACCTGGTCGCGCGACACCGCCCCGAGAATCGCGCTTTGATTCGGGGAGTTGAAGATCGCCCAGCCGAGGCCGGTGAGGGCCTGCGGCAAAACGATCTGGAAAATCGACGACTCGAGTGTGAGCGAGCCGATCAGAAACTGCCCGATCGCTATGATTCCCGCGCCGGCGGTGCACAGCAGGCGCGAGCCGAGACGATCCGAAAGCCAACCGGCGACCGGCGCGACCATAATGATCACGACGGAGTTCGCGATGATGATCCAGCCCATCTGCGCGGGGGTAAAGCCGCGGAGGTTTTGCAGGTAAAACGGCACCAGGACGCTGATCGCGGACTGCGTCGAGGTAATGAAGAACAAGCTCAAGTTCGCGGTGGTGAACAATCGACCGCGGAACAATCCGAGCTGCAGAATCGGATTTTCGGCGCGGCGCTCCGTCCGGACGAACCAGAAGAGGCTCGTCAGTGAAAGCACAAAAAAGCAAACCACCAGAGGATGGAGCGCCCCCAGGTGCGGCAGTTGATTGAGGGCGGAGACGAAGCTGATATTGGCAAGCAGCAGGAGGGTGGCGCCGGCGAGATCCACTTTGATCGTTTGCTCGCTCCGCGGCCGGTCTCGCAGCACGCGCCACGCCCAGTAGGCGCACGTTAACCCGAGCGGGATGTTGAGGAAAAAAATCGATCGCCAGCCCACCGTGTCGATGAGAAAGCCGCCGAGCGTCGGCCCGGTCATGTAGCCCACGTGAAACGCCGTTGAGGTGAGCCCCAGGGCTTTCCCGCGCTCGGTCGTCGGCGTATTCACCGAGACCAGCGCTCTTCCGTTCGCCACGACCATGGCGCCACCGAGTCCTTGAATCACGCGGTACGAGATCAGCTGCAGGGCGCTTTGCGCCACGGCGCAGAGCACGGAACCGGCGGTGAACAGGAGAAATCCCGCAACGTAAAAGCGTTTGCGCCCGAACAGGTCACCGAGTCGGCCGACGGTGAGCACCAGGCCGATGACCGCGAGATCGTAGACGAGGAGAACCCATTGAATAAAGGACAGATCGGTATGGAAAACGTGCGTCAGCGTCGGCAGCGCGATCTGAATCGCTCGATGGTTCAAAGCAACGAGGATCAAGCCGAGCGATACGACGTAAAGGACGTAACGCGCGTGTCTCTTTTGCTCCTCTGAAGGGTTCGAATCGGCCATGGTTCAACAGCGGGCCAGGAAAAGAGGATAGGTACGTTCCGGCGCGCGGCGAGATCGGGCGCTTCTCGCACCAACACCCCTGAAAGGTAGGGCGACCGGCCGTTGTCCCTACGGCGCGCGCTGACGCCTCTACAATTCTTCCAACTCGCGCCTGAGCTCTTCTTTGGCACGCTTGCGATTGCGCTTTTTCTTGCTCCTCAGGACCTTTCCAGGCGGGGGCATCGGCTTTCGGAGCCGTTTCAATCCGGGAGGTGTTCTCCGGTGCTTGTTTTTGGCGGCGGTCAAGTCCTAGCCTTTCACGATCACCTTGTTTGAAGCTAGCCTTCACACCGCCCGGCTGTCAAGAAAATGGCTACTTTTCGCCTTTCGACAGCTCGAAAACTTCGAGGGTCGCCGAAGGTGCGGCGGGAGCCACCGCGGGAGCGCCGTCGCTCCCGGCGAAAACCAACCCTCCGCCCTTGAGGATCTGAAACGGGTGCGCGCTCGGGCCCACGGCCGTGCCGCGCATTTTCTTGATGCTCAGGGTGCGAACGAAGCTGCCGCCAACCTGATCGACCTTGAGCACGATCACGCCGGCGGCGAGAAACTCTTCGATCCCGCTCGTCGGGTCGTGGAGGCCGCGCGACGGTAGGTGGGATGTGAGGACATTGGTGGTTGTGAGATGAGACTGCAGCAGGTACATCAGGCTACGCGCCTGATCCTGCACGCGCGCGTGCGAATCGGCCGCCAAAATGAGCGGTGTAACCGGATCGATCGCCAGGCGCGACGCTCCCAGGCGCTTCACATAGGAAGCCAGATCGGAAATGATTCTCTGCAAGTCCATCGTCTTTTCGTTGGCCGCCGCCCCGCGCGCTCCAAAATAGGGCGAAGCGTCGAGGATAACGAGTTTCTTTTCCTCGATATAGCCGTTGAGATCCCATTCCAGGCTTTTACAAGAAGCCAGAATCTCGACCGGTCTCTCATCGACGGTGACGTACACGGCGGTCTCCCCCTGATGGAGTCCGGCGAGCAGGAACTGCATGCACGCGGTCGTTTTGCCGGTCCCGGCATCGCCGGTAAAAAGGTAACTGCGTCCGGGGAGAAAACCGCCTTCGAGAAGCGCATCGAGACCCGCAATCCCGGTCGCGACCCGTTCGTTCGGCACAGCCTGCGTCTCCAACGGTTTTTTCAACGGAGTGGTTTACGAGCTTACGCCCGCCCGCAGAGGATGGAATTCATTGCTGACGAATCCGCCTCAAGGTCATCCTGAGAGGACCCTCGGCTCGCGGGGTAGCCGCGCTATGCTTCTCAGGTCCTCGTGCTCCATAATCCTTTCTTCGCTCGCGACGCGGTGAAGTTCTTCGAGAAAGCGTACGGAGAGAGGAGCGGCCCGCCCGGCGCGGCGATGTCCCAAGCGCGCGCGTCATGCGCTTGGCGCCGATTGGAAAACGATTCCCTGTCCTTTGACAATGTCAAACTCATGCTGCGCCGGCTTGACGTTCGTGCAACGCATTTTTTCGACCGTGAGACTGCGCGTAAATCCTCCGCCGCTCCACACCATTTCCAGAATCAGCGCTCCGGCGACGAGGTATTCTTCGATTCCGTGCAACGTTCTCTCGCCGGTCCTCGGCACCGCGTAGGAGGTCAGGATATTGGTGGTCGGCATGGTCGTGCGCAGGAGCTGTATGAGGAGGCGCGTTTGGTCCTGGATGCGCGAGGCGGAGTCACGCAACAGCACGAAAGGCCCGGCGGGATCGAGCACCAACCGCTTCGCCTCGAGCCGGTTGACGAACCCGCCCAGGTCGGCCAGCGCTTTTTGAATATCGACGTGCTTTTCTCTGCCCGAGCCGGGAAGCGAACTGAGGTAGGTGGCGGCGTTTAAAATCGCGAACTCCTTTTTTTCAATGTACTGCTCAAGATCCCAGCCCAGGGAAGCCGCCTGCTCCATGATATCGAGCGGACCCTCGTCGGCGGCGACGTAGATGCCCTTTTCCCCGCGCGCGAGCCCCTCCATGAGAAATTGCAGCGAAAGAATCGTCTTACCGGTGCCAGGCTCGCCCGTAACCAGGATCGATCGACCCTTCGGAAACCCGCCCTCCAATATGGCATCCAGCCCCTTGATACCTGTCGGCACCCGCTCAGTCTGGATCATGATACGCTCCGTCGCACGCTCCGCCGGGCGAGGATCGTGAATCGCTTCGCTCCCCGGGACGCTGTTTACGGCGCTTCTTTGCGCTGCGTTTGCTGTCATATCGTCCTTCCCGGCGACGGAGTCAAGTTTTCCAGCGCCTTTTGCGGCTCCACCCGGTGCGCCAGCGACGGCTCGGTCCCATAACGGGGAAGGCTTCGTCCTTGGCGTTGATCGAATCGAGGAGTTCCTGGAGTTTTTTGTAGCGCTCCTTTTGCGCTTCCGTCATCGTTGTTTTGTCGATCGGCAGGTCGAGGTCGTTTTCCGGAGTCTGGCGCTCCCGCGCAGCCGGCGCGCCGGTGCGCTCTCCGGCCGAAGGGGTTGCCGCGCTACCGGCCCTTTCTTCCCGTCCCGGGATGTCGCCCGGTTGCCGAACCTCCTCGCCCGGCCGCTGGGCGCTCGGATGGCGAAGCTGCCAGTGAGCCAGCTGTTGAATCAGCGAATCTTTTTCCAGCCTCACGGTCACGAGATCTTGACTCCGGCTGTCCAACAACTTTCGTTCCTCGGCGAGCTGCCGTTGCAGATCTTCGATCTGAAAGCGCAAGGCGCGCTCGGTCTCCCGGAAGCCGGCTGCGCGCTCTTCGAAAGCGAGCTTTTGTTGATCGAAATCCTTTTGGAGCTCGGCGAGCTTGCGCTCCTCTTCACGCCGCGACGCCGCAGTCGCAGCCGACGCCTGTTTCGCCTCTTCGAACTCGGATTCCAAGCGCGCCAAGCGCTCGCGCGCTTGCTGCAGTTCCGCCTCCGCCCGTTCGGCCCGCGCGCGCCGCTCCTCCATCTCCGCGTGCTGTTGCGCTACTTGCGAGCGGTATTGATCGATCTCGGCGCGGAGCCGGTCTTCGAGGGTTCTGAGCGCGTTCTCGTGCGCGGCCGCCGTTTCGCCCCGCTCGCTCTGGAGCCGCGCGACCTCGTCTCCCAGCAGCGCGCACGTCGCTTCGAGTTCGCGCGCGCGCGCCTCGGCGCTTTGAGCGGCATGCCGGCGTTGGGCGAGTTCTTCCTCGAGCTCCCGAATGCGCGACTCGAATCGAGATTCGAACATCCGAGCGCCGTCTCGCGCGCGCTCGAGCGCCGCCTCTCTTTCCGCCAGGCGCGCTTCGAGTTCTACGACGGCAGCGTGATACTCCTTCTCGCGCGCCGCCGCGCGTTGTTGGAGCTCCTGGATTTCCGAGGCTCGGGCTTGAGTTTCGCGCCGGAGGGATTCGATTTCGGACCGCAGGGTCGCCTCGAGGGTCTCGGTCGCCGCCCGCGCTGCGCTTTCCGCCTGTGCTCTTTCACCTTCGAGCTCGCTCAGCCGGGCCCGCGCGCTGGTCAGCTCGGACTGCAAAGCCGAAACGGTTGCCTGCTGTTCCCCCAGACGGCTTTGCAGCGTTTCGAGTCGCTTCGTATAGGTCTGTTCGAGCGCTTCGGCGGCCGCCTGGCGTTCCCGCAGCGCTTCCGTCTTGTGCTCGACTTCAACGTGCAGTTCGGAAACCTCGAAGCGGAAGCGCTCGCAAACCCGTTCGGCTTCGCGCTCAGCCGCTTCTGCGGCCTCCTTGGCGCTGTTGAGTTCCAGGATCCGGTCTTTCAGGTGGGCGATGACCGTCTCCGCCCTCTGCAGCCGGTTCTCTCGATCCTCGAGCGCGCGGGTTTTTTCACCGACCTCCATTTCGAGGCGCTCGATCATCGATCGGACCGCCTGTTCGGCGGCGGCGCCGGCGGCTTGGTGCTGCGTAGCGGTCGCCTCGGCTTGCTCGAGCCGCACACGCGCGTTTTGAAGCTCGCTTTCGAGCTCCTGGCGGATTCGGGCGCTCTCGCCGATCGCGGCTTCCGCTGCGACAACCTGCCGTTCCAGCTCGCGCGTGCGCTCGCGCAGCAGCGCTGCCTCGGTACGTTGGGACTCGACCTCGGCGAGCCTCTCCGAGAGCCGGTCCTCTTTGTCGAGCAGCTCCTGATGGAGCTGCTCGAGTTGGGCGCGATGGGCCTGTTCATCGGAAGCCGCCCGCGCTTCGACAGCGCTCAGTTGCTCGCGGGCGATTTGAAGCTCATGCTGCAAGGCGGCAAGGGCGGCCTCGGTTTCGGCGCGGGCCTGCGCGCGCGCCTCCTTGGCAGCCGCTTCGGCGTGCGCGACGCGCGCCGTCAGAGCGGCGATCTCCGCCTGATAACAGCGCAGTTGCTCGTCGCGTCGTTCCAAAGTGGCGCGGCTCTCGTCCAACGCCGCGCGCAACCTGTCGCTCTCGGAGCGGTGGCGTTGTTGAAGTTCGTCGAGGGCGCGGTCGCGCTCGAGCAGAGCGCTGGTTTTGGCATCCAGCTCGTCGCGCAACGCGGCGGCCTCGGATTCGAATTGGGCGCGGAGCGTTTCCGCGAGCGAGCGCGCAGCCTTCTCGCCGCGTTCTTTTTCGAGTTCGAGTTGGCGCGCCGTTGCGCGCGTTTGCTCGAGCTCGGCCCGAAGCGCATCGAAGGCGGCCTTGCCGCTTTCGAGCGTCGCCTGCCTTTGAGCGATCTCGAGTTGCAGCTCTTCGATCTGGCGCCTGAACGTTCGTTCCAGAAGCTCGGCGGCGTTTTGCTGTTGCCGTAGCGCCGTGTTTTTGATCTCGACCTCGCGTCTGGCCTGGTCGAGTTCCGATTGCAATTGCTCGCGGCTGCTGTCGAGGAGCCCGCTCAGCCGCGAGTTCTCCTCGTTTGCGCGCGCGAGCGCGGCTAGCGCCCCGGCGAGTTCCTGTTGCAGACCTTGTCTCGCGGACTCGAAATTCGCTTGAGCGAGCCGAAGTGCTCGGCCGCGCTCTTCGAGCAGGCTTTCCTGTTCTTTTAACTTGGCCCGGCTTGCCGAGAGTTCGGCTTGGAGTGCTTCGTGCTTTCCTTCAAGCTCGCGAAATGCCGCCTCGTTCGCGCGTTGCGCCGACTTGAGGCTCGCGACCTCGGAGAGCAATTGGGCGACCGTGTCGCGTAGCGCGGTGTTGTCACGATCGATGGCAGCGGCGCGCTCTCTTTCGGCCGCAAGCTCATCGCTCAAGGCGCGAAGCGCTTGCGCGTGGGCTTCCGCGGCGGCTTCGGCTTCGCGTTCGCGGAGCCGCAAGGCCGCTTCGGTTTGGCGGAGCGCGCCGGTGATTTCGGCGATTTCGTGCTCGAGCTGCCCGCGTGTCTCGGCGTGGTGCGCCGCGAGATCCTGGAGTCGCTCGTTTGCGGCTTGCAATTCCGCCAGCTCGCGTGCCCGCGCGGCGTTCTCGGATCGGGCGTTCTCGAGATGGACCTTGAGCGCATCGACCTGGACCTGTTTTTGCGCCAGGTCGGTTTCGGCCGAGTTGAGTCGTTTGCGCAGGTGCTTTTCCAGTTCGGCTGACGCGGTTTGCTGGCGTTCCCGCTCCGCCAGCGTCTTTTCGATTTCGTCGCGTGCCGCCGCAAGCAGGCGTTCGTAGCGTTCGCGGACCCGGGTTTCCGCCGTGGCGCGCGCCTGCTTGAGGTAGAGTTCGGCGAGGCGGGCCTGCGCCGACAAAATGTCGATCTCGTTCAGAAGCAACAGGGAAGGGGAGGCTTTTGGTTCGTTTTTCGAGTCCATGGCTCCGGCCTCAAAGCGTGCCGTGCGGAGATGCCAGCTTGGCCAAGTGCCAAAAGCATGCCAGGGCGGTCAATACGAGTTGTGTGAAATCAATGGCTTACGACAGCTGATCCGTGAACGATGGACGAAAAAGCCGAATTCTGGACAAAGTCGAAAGGGGTTGGACAAAAATGTCAGCGGGGGGCTAGGTGCTTCGGACCTCTTCAATACGCGCGGATCTCTATCTCGTTGCCGTCGGGGTCGAGGAAATATACCGAGGTCGCGCGGCCGCGCGCGCCCCAGCGATCGACCGGCCCTTGTCGGATCACAACATTGTGAGCGCGTAGATAATCGGCCACCGAGGCAAAGTCTTCTTTGCTGACCACCAGGCAAAAATGGTTGAGATTTCCGTCCGCTTTCGCGGCGGCATCATGAACCCGGGCTCCGGTTTTGGCCGGAAACAGATCGATGATCGTGCCGGCGTTGATCCGGACCGAAGGGAAACCGGCCTTGCCGGCCTTGAATTCTTCGATCCGTTCCGGTTGCAAGCCCAGCACCCCGGTATAGAACGCCAGGGACCGTTCGACGTCGGCAACGTTCAGCACGATATGATCAAGCTCGGTAACACGGGGTGGACGCATATTGGCCTCCGTTCGGGTTAGAGACAGCGCCTGCTGCGCCGCGTAGTTACAAGAATCCGGCTCCTTGTCCATGCTTCTGGCTCCGTGCTTAAGCGCCTCAGCTTTGCGCGCGCTCCTCGGCCCGTAACTCCCCTTCCAGCGGCTTTAATTCAAGCGTCTCGAGCCGGCGCAACAGGATCTTGATTTCCTCGGCCGTCCCGACCGTTATTCGCAGACACTCCTTTAGCCTCGGCGCATTGAAATAACGGACGAGGATCTTGCCGGCCTTCAAACGCTCGTAAACGCTTGCCAGGTCGTGTCCCGCTTTTCGCGCCAACACGAAATTGGCGTGGGACGGATACACCTGGTAGCCGAGCTGCTCCAGCCCGGCGGTCAAGGCCTTGCGGCTCTTCTGGATACGGCGAACATTCCGCTCCATCCACGGAAGGTCCTCGAGCGCCGCGCGCGCCGCGGCGACGCTCAGACGGTTGACATTGTATGAATCCTTGACCTTGAGCATGCCGTTGATGAGTTCTTCGCAGGCAAAGGCGAGCCCAACTCGCGCCCCGGCCAGCGAAAACGATTTGGAAAACGTGCGCAGCACGACGAGATTGGGTAGCCGGCGGACCAGCGGCAGCGCCGACGCCGCTTCGGTCTCGGCAAAGTCGATGTAGGCTTCATCGACGGCCAGGACTCCCGAAACCGCGCGCGCCAGCCGCTCGATTTCCGTCACCGCCACGAGCGTCCCCGAGGGCGAATTGGGGTTGCAGACGAACGTGAGCGCCGCGCCCGCTGACGACAGCCCGCCGGGGAGAGCGTAGTCATCGGGATATTCGACCGTGACCGACTCGCCTTCCTGGATTGCAACGAGCGTGTCGTAAAGAGAGTAGGTGGGAACGGGGAACGCGACCCGATCACCAGGCCCGACAAAGCTTCGCATGAGAATCGAGAGCAACTCGTCCGAACCGTTCCCCACCAGGATATTCTCCGGCCTTAGGCCGTACACCGCGGCCGCCGTAGCTCTCAGAGTGTCGCACAGCGGCTCGGGATAAAGGCGCAGCGACTGGTCCGCGGCTTTCTTCACGGCCGCGCGCACCCGCGGCGATGGCGGGTAGGGGTTTTCGTTCGTGTTGAGTTTAATGAACCCGTCTTCCCGCGGCTGCTCGCCCGGTACGTAAGGCGTCAATGCGGCAATGTTACTACGGAACGGCCCCGGCATGATGGCCGATTCTAGTCCACCGAGAGGAAAGCGCAAGCGGCGCTCCCGAACAAATTTCACCACAGAGACGCGGAGAACGCAGAGAAAGAGTAGAGAGATTTAACCGCAAAGAGCGCAAAGAGCACAAAGGTTTTTCTCTGATTTTGTGAACTTTGTGTTCTTTGTGGCTAAAAAACTATCCTAGTCCGAGTATTCTAGTCCGATCTCAGCGAACTCTGCATCTCTGCGGTCAATAGGATCCTTGGTCCGATCCTTCGTGGACTTCGTGTCCTCCTTCGAAATTGGCACCCTCACCCTTCCCTCTCCCATGAAGGGCGAGGGTTTGGGAAGGCAACATGGTATTCAATTCCCTCTCCCATCGGGAGAGGGTTTAGGGTGAGGGCGATTTTCATTATCTGGAGGCGAGCGTAAGGTAATGTCACACTCTGTGGTGATGATTCGCTTACGCGCGGTGGGTTTGTTCGAGCTTGACCTTGAGAATCCGCCGTCCCTCCATGTCGACGATCGTGAGCCGGTAGCCGTTTTCTTCCACGAACTCGCCGCCGCGCGGAATTCGCTTGAGCTTGGCGAGCACGAAACCGGCGAGGGTATGGTAGTCGGGCGATTCATCGAACGGTAGGTTGTAGTCCGATTTCAAGGTCTTCAGCAGCGCCGAACCTTGAATGACCAGGGAGCCGTCGGCGAGCCGCTCGACCGGCCCGCGCTCCTCGCGATCGTACTCGTCCCGAATCTCGCCCACGATTTCTTCCAAAAGATCCTCCAGCGTCGCCAGACCCTCGACCTCGCCGAACTCGTTCACCACGATGGCCATCGCCAGGCGGCGGCGCTGGAGCTGTTTCAACAGCTCGCTGATCGGCAGGGTGCTCGGGACGAAGAAAGCGGGATGGAGGTAGTCGCGGATGCGAACCTCTTTTTTTTCTTGAAGCGCCTTGAAGATGTCTTTGTTATAGAGAAACCCGACGATGCGGTCGAGTTCGCCGTCATACACCGGTATGCGGGAAAAGCCGCTTTCGACGAAGCTCTTCGCGGCTTCGTCGAACGGGGTGTTGATATCGAGCGCATGGATTTCGGTGCGCGGCACCATCACCGCCTTGACCGGGGTGTCGGCGAACTCGAACACACTGTGGATCAGCTGTTTCTCCGTCTCGTTGAAAATCCCTTTGGCGGCGCCTTCTCGGATCAGAGACTTCACTTCTTCGACGGAGATGAAGCTCGCGCCCTCGGCTTCCCGGCCGCCAAACACTCTCAGCGCCGCGTTGCTCGAGGCGGTGAGCGCCCTGACCAGCGGCGCTGCGGCGCGCGCGAGGAAATCGATCGGCCGGGCCACGAGCAAGCCGATCTGTTCGGAAAAGCGCAGGGCTAACGATTTGGGCACCAATTCCCCGAGCACGAGAGAGAGATATGAAATCGGCAACACCACGACCACAATCGCCAGCGCATTGGCCCAGCGGGCGATCCAAGGGATCGGCAACGCCTGGAAATACGGGGTGAGAAAGCCGACCGCCGCCGCGCCGCCGATCGCCGAGGCGAGAGACCCAACGACCGTCACCCCGATTTGCACGGTCGCAAGGAAGCGGTCCGGGTCGTCCTTGAGGCGGGCCATAACCGCGGCGGAGCGCACGCCTTTTTCGAGCAGCGCTTCGATACGACTTTTGCGCGTGGCGATGACCGCGATTTCGGAGGCGGCAAAGAAACCATTGGCGAGGATCAATAAGAAAATCAGGGCGGCTTCGAGCCAGACATTGTCAAACAACATGAATGGACCTTCTACTCTCTCTCGGCGCGCGCGCCGGAGAAAAAGGGCAGCGGTATCGTTGTGGGGGTTTTGGGTCCGGGAGGGGGCCGTCCTGGGAAGGCATCGAGTGTGATAGGTTCGGATGAATTCTAGCGCTCCGGCGGCAAAACGCAAGGCCGTCGTTTATTCGGCGGGGTCTTTGGAGTAGGATGGCCGTCGCATGGAAGCAGCCGATAAGACGAGAGAAAAATCGGAGTTGCGCGGGATCGTAAGCCGGATCGTCTACCGCCAGCCCGAGACGCACTACACGGTTGCGCGACTCGAGATCGACGGTGCCGCCAGCGTCACGGTTGTCGGTCAAATGTATCCGGTTGCGGAAGGCGAGGAGGTGAAGGTCGGGGGGTTTTGGAGAAGCCATCCGCGTTACGGCTTGCAGTTTCAGGTCGAGCATTGGCAGAAGCTCGATCCCGCGACCGTGGAAGGCATCGAAAAATACCTGGGCTCGGGCCTGATCAAAGGAATTGGGCCGGTGTACGCGAAACGTCTGGTCGCGGCGTTCGGCTTGGACACGTTGCGCGTGCTTTCGGAGGAACCGCTGAGAATTCTCGAGGTCGAGGGCATCGGCGAGCTGCGGGCCCGGCGCATCATGGAAGCGTGGCAGGCGCAGCGAGGGATGCAGGATGTCATGGTGTTTTTGCAGGGTCACGGGATAAGCCCGGCGCTCTCGATGCGGATCTATCGGACCTACGGCGCGGCCAGCGTCATGACCGTCAAGGAAACGCCGTACCGGCTTGCGCGCGACGTTCACGGAATCGGCTTTATGCTCGCCGACCGCATCGCCGCGAATCTCGGAGTGCGCGCGGACTCTCCGGAAAGAGTCGCGGCGGGCGTTTACCATGTTCTCGGTCAATTCGCCGAGCGCGGCCATTGCTACGCTGCGCTCGACGTCCTGCGCCGTCAGGTCGCTTCGCTGCTCCAGGTCGAAGAGGACAGAATCGATCCGGCGGTGGAAAGCCTGGCGCGCGGCGGCGACGTCGTAGTCGACGAAAAGTCCAAAGACCAGAGCGCGCGGGTCTACATGGCCGATCTCTACGAGGCCGAACGCCGTGTCGGCGAGGCGATTCGGCGGCTGCTGTCAACCCCCTCCTTTCTCCAGAGCGAGGCGGCTGCGCGGCCGTGGGACAAGGGCAAGAGCGGCGCGCGCGGCGCCCTGGATCTCGCGCGCTCCGATCTCTTTGCCGGGTTACCGATCCGGCTCGACGAGGAGCAGATCCGCGCCGCGCGTCAGGCTCTCGAACAGAAGGTTTTCATCGTTACGGGAGGGCCGGGCACGGGAAAAACCACCTTGCTGATCTCGCTCCTGGCGGTTCTCCGGCGCGCGCATGTCGGGTTTGCTCTGGCGGCGCCGACGGGGCGCGCGGCCAAACGCATGAGTGAAACGGCGGGCGAGGAGGCGATGACGCTCCACCGGTTGCTCGAATACAATCCGCGGGAAGGCCGTTTCCAGCGAAACGAAGATAATCCGATCCAGGCGGAGGTCGTGATCGTCGATGAGGCCTCGATGATCGACATCGTTCTGATGGATCGACTACTGAGCGCGATCGAGCCGCATACCCATTTGATCTTGATCGGCGATGTCGATCAGCTCCCGTCGGTCGGCCCGGGAAGCGTCCTCCGGGACTTGATCGACTCGGGCACCGTGCCGGTCGCCGTCCTCAAGCGCATCTTCCGGCAGAAGCAGCAGAGTTTGATCGTGGTCAATGCGCACCGCATCCTACGAGGCCATCCGCTCGAGTTTGCCGGCGCGCGCGAGCAGCGGGATTTCGATTTTATCGCGCGCGAGAGCGAGCAGGAGATCCTGCATACGGTGAAAGAGCTGGTGTGCGAGCGCCTGCCCCGGCGGCTCAATCTCTCGGCGAACGATTTGATGCACGGCATCCAGGTGCTCACGCCGATGCATCGCGGCCTTCTCGGGACGATCCATCTCAATCGCGAGCTGCAGGCGCTGCTCAACCCCGCGGGCGAAGCGCTGGAGCGCGGCGGGTCGTTGCTGCGCGTGGGCGACAAGGTGATGCAGCTACGCAACAACTACGACAAGGGGGTGTTCAACGGCGATCTCGGGCAGATCACGAGCATCGACCGGGAGGATGGAAAAGTCCGCGTCGAATTCGACGAAAGAGCGATCGAATACGAAGCGGACACCCTCGACGAGATCACGCTGGCTTACGCGACCTCCGTGCACAAGAGCCAGGGCAGCGAGTACCCGGCGGTGATCCTCCCGCTGCATACCTCGCACTACATGATGCTCCATCGGAGCATCCTCTATACCGCGGTCACCCGCGGCAAAAACCTGGTCGTGGTCGTCGGAAGCCGAAAGGCGCTGGCGATCGCGATCCGCAACATCCGGGTGGAAAGAAGGAATACGGGGCTCAGGGAGAGGCTGGCAGTGTAGAGCTAAGCGCTAAGCGCCAAGAGCCGAAGCATGGAGCATGGAGCGCCGAGCCAGACCTCAGATGTCAGAAGTCAGTGGTCAGACGTCCCTGAACAGCCGCCCTAAGCGTTCGTCCGTGTGATGCACCCCCAGCTTCTTGAGGCACGCCCAGAGCGCGGCTTGGTTGCTGCTGACGATCGGCCTGTCAAGGCGCTGCTCCAACTCGCGGATCGCTTCGATCATGCGCGTATTCGTGCAGCTGAGGAAATAGCCGTCGGCCTCCGGCCGGGCGTTTTCGCTTACCACTCGGATCCACTCTTCGGGTGTGACGGCGCTGTAGCCCTCGCTCGTAAGGCCGAGACCCACGTCATGGATCACCTCAAATCCCGATGCCAAAAGATAGCGGCTTTCGTGCTCGTTCGTTTTCTTGACGTACGGGCTCACGAGCACGAGTTTTTTTACCCCAAGTCGACGAAGCGCCTGAACGATCGCCTGGGCCACCGTGATCGCGGCGCAGCTGGTGGCGCTTTGCACCGTCTCGACGATGTCCGCTTCCCCGGCGAGCCCGTTCTCCATCGAATTGGCCGTGCAGTGAAATACGATCACGTCCGGTTTGACGTCCGACAGCGCGGCTGCAGCTTCCTCGAGTGGTCGTTGAAGCTCGCCGAGCGGTTTGTGCCATTTTCCGGTCATGCGGATCCTTGTCGCATGGACGGTGACGTCCGGGGGCGCATAGCGGTTGAACTGCGGTTCGGCGAGACGGTTGCTCGAGGGGATAATCAGCCCGATGCGGGCCTGAGAATCGGTGCTTACCATCGGCGATTGAGGATTCGAACGTTTAATCGCAAAAGACACATGAACTGTTTTCTATCCGAGCGCGTTCTCTGCCGTTGAGGTCCGCTATCTCTTCTGCTTTGCTCTACCTTCATAATCCTGCGGCGCCGAGGCCGTAAAAGCGCCGGGCGTTGCCGTGCAGGATCGCGGCTTTGTCCGCTTCGCTCAGCTCCTCATTCTCGAGCATTTCCATTATTTCGTGCTTGCAGAATTCGTTGTTGACCTCGTGCGGGAAGTCGCTCGAGTAAACGAACGGCTTGTTTCCCACCCGCCGCACCGCATGCGCGATATCGGGTTCTTCGCCCTCGCACCCGACGAAGATCCGTCCCTCGTCGATATGACGCTTGATGTACTCGCTCACCTTTTCGCCCGCGCGGAGGTTGAGGAAGCGCTTTCGCGGATCGTGCTGGACGTGCGTTTCCCACGAGCGATCGAATCGTTCGAGGCAGAGGAGCAGCCAGGCGACGCCGCCTTCCATGAAGCCGAATTTTGCGTTGGGGAAACGGTCGAAGACCCCGTTGAACACCATGCCGGCGAACGAGATCATCTGCCCGAACGGGTGCCCCAAGGCGTGCACCGGGGCGTACGGGCTCATGTCGTCGAGCCCGAGATTTTCGTGAGCGCCGCCATGAACGCCGATCGCGCAACCGAGGCGATCCGCTTCCTCGTAGATCGGCCAGTAGCGCTGGTCGCCGAGCTGGGACTGGATCCCGGTAGAGGGCAGCATGGCGCCGCACATGCCGAGTTCTTTCACGGCGCGGCGCAGTTCCTCGGCCGCGATCTCCGGCTCCTGGAGTGGAATCAACGCCATGCCTTTGAAGCGGAGGTTCTTCTTCAAGTAGGTCTGATAGAGCCAGTCGTTATACGCGCGCGCCAGGTCGATCGCCCAGTCGCGGCTGACGATCTTGCCAAACGCCAGCCCTAACGTCGTGTAAAGGACGGTCGTTTCGATGCCGACGTCCTCGAGGAAGTCGAGCCAACCTTCGGGACCGACCTTGTTGAACGCCCCCGGAGGGAAATCGTGCAGGTTGGCCGAATGCAGGTGATCGAGCGGCGGGAAGGGATTAAAGAACGTGTGTGTTTCGTATTTTTCGCGGTACGGCCGCGGCATCAGCTCGACGATCGCTTTCGGATCTTCGATGATGTGCCCGTCGCCGTCCACTATCGTGTAGCCGTTGAACGCCATGTCCGACCTCCTCGATTCTTAGCTCATATCTCGCCAAAGGCGCTGGGGTTGTCAAGCAGGGCGAAAGCATGGAGCAAGGGGCCGGAGGGAACTGCGGGATTTCACCGCGGAGGTGCGGAGGCCGCAGAGAAGATCAGAGAAAGATTAACCACATAGAACGCAAAGAGCACAAAATTTTTCTCCGATCTTTGTGAACTTGTGTGCTTTGCGGTTAACAAACTATCCGAGTCCGATCTCTGTGGACTCCGTGTCTCTGCGGTGACGTTCTTCGGAATCCGCAGTCCGAAATTCGCAATCCGCAATTTCAACCCGCTGCGGCTTCGACCTGGGGGCCGTTGGTCCACCTCCGGCGGGCGATCTTCAGCGCGTTCGGTTGGGGCAGGTTTTTCAGCTGGAAGAACTTGACGGCATTTTTCCCGAGAATTTTTTCTTTCTGGGCGAAAGTCAGATCCCGTCCGTCGACAATGTCTTTCACTGAGTAGGGAAAGCGGCAGTCCCAATGGCAGTAGTCGGAGGCATAGAGGACGGTTTCTTCTCCGCTCGCGGCGAGCACGCGGTCCAAGCCGCTCTCCTCGGATTCGCAGGTCAGAACGATTTGCTCGCTTCGAATGATCGCGCTCGGCTTGCGCTTCAGCCCGGGCATCTGCGGCGCCAGCTTTTCGACGTGTTCGTCGAACCGTTCGGCCCAGTAGGGCAACCAACCGGCGCCGCCTTCCATGAAACCGACCTTGAGCCTGGGATAACGGTCGAACACGCCTTCGCCGATCATGTGCATCATCGCGATCATCAGCTCGAAAGGAAACGCCGTCATGTGCACGTAAACGTACTTGAAGAAGCGCTCGCTCCCCGCCCCCATCACCCCGGAAACGCCGGGGACGCCGTCGTGTCCGGTCTGAGGATGAACGCTCAACGGCATGCCGAGCGACTGCGCGCAGTCGTAGATCGGATCGAACATCGGATCGCCCATGTTGCGGCCGTAAACGTTGGTCGGCAGCATCGCCGAGACAGCGCCCGCGTTTGCGAGGTATTCGAGTTCTTTGACCGCTGCCGGGGGCGCCTGGCAAGGAATCAGCCCCACGGCGAGAAGGCGCTTCGGATCGGCCGAGCAGTATTCGAGGAGCCACTCGTTGACCGCGCGGCAGAGCACGGCTGCCAGTTCACCGCTCATCAGCCCGTTGACCGTCAACGCGACCTGCGTGCCGAAGAGGACAGCCACATCGATGCCCTCCTGGTCCATGTCCTCGAGGCGCGCCCGCGGATCGGTCATGCCGGGCCGCGGTTTTCGGGCTTTCTCGGTCATGGGTCCGGAGACGCCCGGCCCGGGACCCTGCGATGCAGCCCAGATGCGACCTTCGAGAAGGATGCGCGAGTTGCCCAGATTGTCTTTCAGCCGTACCGGCGCCTGCGAGCGCCATTTCTCGGGCATCCGGCTCGCGAGATCGACGTCGCCTTCGTAGACGTGCCCATCGGCATCAACGACGACGACATTGTCGAAGTTCTCCATGAACGTTCTCCTCCGTTTCCAGGTGGCGTCGGCGAGCATAGGAATAGGTCGCGGTACTGTCAAGGTGCCAGCGACAGGAGTGGTGGAGTACTGGAGCGACGGCGTAATGGACTCCGCCACTCCATTCTTCCAACAAGCCGTTGACCCCCCCTCGTCGATCCGATATCAACCGAGTGTAATGCAAGCGTCCCTCCGAGGTACTCTGAAAGGAGCCAGTCTGACTCGGGCAGCCGCCCTCGAGCTTGCGGGCGCGCAAGGCGACGAGCTTCAAGAGCTGCTCGCCGCGGCGGCTGCGCTACGCGACGAGTTCAAAGGCCGAACGGTCACATTCTCGCCCAAGGTTTTCGTTCCGCTCACGAACCTCTGCCGCGATTTTTGCGGCTACTGCACGTTCCGCAAGGCGCCCGACGAGGCGGGCGCAAAGACGATGACGATCGACGAGGTGTTGAGCGTGGCGCGCCGCGCGAAACTCCTCGGATGCGCCGAAGTGCTTTTCAGCCTCGGCGACAAGCCGGAGGCGATCTATCCCGAAATGAAGACCTTTCTTGCGCAACTCGGGATGCGGCGCACGCTCGATTACCTATACCTCGGCTGCGAGGCGGTCCTGGATGAAACCGAGTTGCTGCCGCACTCCAATCCGGGGCTCATGGGGAGAAGGGATCTCGCTCGCTTGCGGGACGTCAACGCCAGCATGGGACTCATGCTCGAGAACGCGAGCGGCAGGCTCGCTCGGCCCGGCGGACCGCACGATCGCGCGCCCGACAAAAAGCCCTCTCTCCGGCTTAGGATGATCGAGGAGGCGGGAAAACTCCGGATCCCGTTCACCACCGGGATCCTGATCGGTATTGGAGAAACGTGGGAGGAGCGGATCGACTCTCTCCTGGCGATTCGCGATGTGCACCGGCGCTACGGCCATATTCAAGAGGTGATTATCCAGAATTTTCGCGCCAAACCGGAAATTCCGATGCGCGATCACCCGGAGCCGACGGTCGAAGATATGCTCCGGACGATTGCGCTTGCCCGGCTGATTTTCGGCGGCGAGATGAACATCCAGGCGCCGCCGAATCTCGCGCCGGATAGCTACGAGCTTTACCTGAAGGCTGGGATCAATGACTGGGGTGGGGTCTCGCCGTTGACGCCGGATTTCATCAATCCCGAAGCGCCCTGGCCCGAGTTGCAGGTTTTGCGCGACAAAACGACCGCCGCGGGCTTCGAGCTGAAGGCTCGCTTGCCGATCTATCCCGAGTTCATCGCCCGGGGCGATCGATTCCTGTCGGCGCGGCTGCTGCCGCTGATCGAGCGCTGGCGCGGTGATGACGGGTTGATGAAAAACGGCGGCCCGCTGAGAAGGACGGCCTAAAGCATGGAGCGTGGAGCATAGAGCCAGACATCGGGGAACCAGCTCGAACAGCATGGAGCAAGGAGCCTTGAGCGGGGAGCCGGAGAACGCCGAGATAAAGATCGCGCCGATGGCGCGTGATTGATCTTCCCTTGGCGCCCTTGGCGTTTCCTTCGGCCGTGCTCAGGACATGCTTGGCGCGAGGCAGATTCCTGTCTCCGATCGCCGGTCTCCGGTCGTTGGTACTCAATTCGCAATTCGCAGTCCGCAATTCGAAATGATCACCGTCCTCACCGGCGGGACCGGCGGCGCGAAGCTCATCGTGGGCCTTGCGCGTGAGGTCAATCCTTCGGATCTGACGATCATCTGTAACACTGCGGACGACTTTGTTCTTCACGGCCTCCATATCTCTCCCGATATCGATACGATCATGTACCAGCTCGCCGGCCTTGGTGACGAGGAGAAGGGCTGGGGCATTCGGGGCGACACCTTTGCAGCGCTCGGGCAACTCGCGCTCTACGGCGCCGAGACGTGGTTCAAGCTCGGCGATCGCGACCTCGCAACCCATCTGTGGCGCACGGAATCGCTTCGACGCGGAAATCGGTTGTCGTCGGTGACCCGCGAGCTTTGCGCCGCTCTCGGGGTCGAAGCCCGAATCCTGCCGATGTCCGATGAGCCGGTCGAAACACGCGTGGAGACAACCGAAGGCGAGATCTCTTTCCAGGACTACTTCGTGCGCCTGGGCTGGCGTCCCGAAGTGAAGCGCGTCTATTACGCCCGCATCGAAGCCGCGCGCCCGGCAGCGGGGGTGGTCGAGGCGATCGAAAACGCCGCGGCCGTGATCGTGTCCCCGAGCAATCCCGTGACCAGTATCGGGCCGATTCTTGCGGTTCCCGGTGTCGGCGAGAGCCTCAAGCGGACCTCGGCGCGGGTGATCGGTGTGAGTCCGATCATTGGTAAAACCGCGATCAGCGGTCCGGCCCATAGCCTCATGAGCGCCATGGAGCTCGAGCCGAGCGCGCTCGGCGTGGCTCGCTGTTACCATGACTTTCTCGATCGCTTGGTGATCGACTGTGACGACTCGAGCCTCAAGGCCGACATCGAGCGTTTGGGAATCCAGGTCAGCGCGACCGCGATTCGCATGAATTCTCTTCCCGATAAGCGACGCCTCGCCCGCGAGGTCTTGGCGTTGGCGCGCGAGTAGTGGTAAGCAGAATGGACTGTTGGGAGTTCCGGCAATTGTCGGAAAGACAAAGACAAGACTTTCTCGCGCCAAGCGCGTCAAGCGTGCCAAGGCCTCGCAACCCAAGCCGAAGCCAAATTGATCATCTTAACTTGGCGATCTTTGCGCTCTTTGCGCGAGATGTCCGCCATTCTCTTCGGTCGCGGCGCAGCCGGACTGTGTGCTCCCGCACTCGCTCACTGCAGTCCCTATGAAAATCTCCGCCCTCATTCCGGTAAAAACTTTTCGCAACGCCAAACAGCGATTGAGCCCCCGGGTCGGGCTGCGCGAGCGCGAGGCGCTTGCGGAAACGATGTTTCGCGAGGTGCTGGGTCAAGCCCTGCAGACGCCACGGCTCTCGGCTGTTTACGTCGTCACGGGGGATGACGGAGTCGCGTCGCTCGCCGCATCGCTCGGCGCGAATGTCATTCGCGAGGAAAGCGAAAACGGCGAGACCGAGGCGGTCGATTTCGCGCGCGCCCGCCTGGCCGCGGCCGGATGCGAGGCGCTGCTCATCCTGCCCGCCGATCTGCCGCTCGTCCGCAAAGCCGATATCGAAGCGGTCCTGTCGCATCTGACCGACGACGTTGCCGGCCCGTTCGCGCTCCTCGTGCCGTCGCACGACCGGATGGGAACGAACGCTTTACTCCTCTCACCTCCGGGCATCATCCCGCTCCGGTTCGGCTACGACAGCTTCAGCTACCATATGAGCCAAGTGGCGGCCCTCGGTTTGCCGCTACGCTCGCTCGAAAACGAGCACATTGCCCTCGACATCGATGAACCCAAAGACCTCGAACGGCTTCTCGCGTTTCGTGACGAGAGTACGGCGGCGCTCGCCGTTGCCCGCTCGATCTGGCGCGCGCGGCGGCCGGTCGCCGGAGATCGCGCGGGTGAGTTATGAGCCGGATCGAGCTGATCGGTCTCGAGGAGATCGGGGAAGTCCACCCGGGCGCCTCGGTAGGCCGTCTCATCTCCCAGGCGTGCTCGCGCCAAAAGATCGCGCTCAGCGACGACGATGTGCTCGTGATCGCCCATAAGATCGTCTCCAAAGCCGAAGGGCGGATCCTCGGCCTGGAAACGATCCAGCCCTCGAGACGCGCCGTGGAACTGGCGCGCGAGCTCGATAAGGAGCCCGCGCTCGTCCAAGTCATTCTCGATGAGAGCCGCCGCGTCATTCGAAGCGGCGGGCACGCGTTGATCGTCGAGACGCATCACGGCTTTATCTGCGCCAATGCCGGTGTCG
>DATMBL010000356.1:0-4887 GCA_035559295.1 Candidatus Eiseniibacteriota bacterium | reverse complement strand
AAGGCGCGACGGCCGAGGGAAAGAAACCCGCCGGAAACGAGGAAACGGCAGGCAGCCATTAAGAAAGGGGGCGTTGTTTCGACCGCGTAACGAATGGCGAGGTAGGTCGATCCCCAGATCAAGTAAACCGCTGCGAGCGCGAACCAGACGCCCAGCAGCGACGCGCGGTACGTCGCCTCGCGCGAACCGAGAGAGACGCTGCCGATCGGAGTCGCCATTTAAATCGCCTGGTGCGTTTAGCTGCCCGTCTCCGGCACCGTCATCACTTCCAGCAGGTGGCCGTCGGGATCTTCAAAGTAAAAGCCCCGACCGCCCCGGCGTGTGTAGATTTGCCCGTCACTGTGGTTGTACGGGCTGCTTCCATAGGGAAGCCCCTTGGCCTGGACGCGGGCGAAGATCGCGTCGAACTCCGGATCGCTGACATGGAAGGCGTAGTGATGGCTCCGTGGCTCCGGATTGTCGGCGAAGTCCAACGTCAAACTGTCGTTCACCTGGACTTGCGCGAAATAGCCTCGACCTGGTTTCACTTTCAAGCCGAAAACTTCCGCGAAGAACTCGGCCGCGGCGACTTTGTCCTTCGCCGGTACGATGGTGTGATCGAGAACGATCGCCATAGTCTGCCTCCGTCTTTGTAATCCCCTAAAAGCCCAAATACGACGTTGAAGTCAGTCGGCCGGCAAGCATTGTGCCACAAAAAGCGTGACCGTCTAGACCACTCTAAGCCATAGAAGTCAGAAGACAACGGATCGCGCCGCCGCGCGCGATGAAGTTTTGGTAAAATCCATGCTGCCGATAAGTCGGCGCCTGCCGAAATATCGGCGGATTCGACCAATGGGAGGTCGTGGTTCAAACGCCCGATTAGAAAAGCACAGGAACGACGGATAGCTGCGCGGCGGGTCTGCTGCAGGGCACCGACTGCAGATAATCTGCTCAATTGAGCCCTGTGGGCCTTTTAAGTTAGAAGGAAGGTATGAGGCAAGCGACTCGGAGCAGGTTCCTGGTTTTTTCCGCGCTCCTGGCTACCGGGATCACGCTGACTGGAGCCGACCCCGCTTTCGCGGGAGGTAAACCTTCCGTCAGGACAGGAAACTTCAAAGCCTCTGCTATGGCCGGGAAGGACTTTTTGTCGCGCCGTTTTCGGCGCCCTCCGTTTGTCGGCGTCGCCGTGCGCGATGGAACCGCTGATGATCGGGTGATCATTATTCAGCAGATTCGGCAGTTTCACTTTCCGCCTACGGTTGCGCCCGCGGAGCCTGCCGAAAGGAAAGTCTACGTTCAGCCACGGTGGGTGGACGGCGGGCACGGAGTCGAGATCTTACAACCGGGATACTGGACTTTTTCGAAACCGCGACAGTAGTGACGCGACGCGTTACGGCATCCTTCCGCGAGCCGGGGTAACGAGCGCTGCGCCAACGTTCGCCCGATCTCGGAATGAAAGGTAAGGTCGTTCTTTTTTGCGGGATTCCCGGCTCGGGAAAGACGACAATCGCCGGGTTGTTGGCCGACCGCCTCGCCCCCCAGGTGGACCGGGTCCGACTTTTGAGTTCCGATAATCTCCGCGCTCCGGTCTACAAAAGAATCTTCCGCGCGGTAAGCGGGCGTGATCCTGCGGAAATACTGATTTTAGACGCCACTTTCTTCAAGAAGGAACTTCGCAGCGAAGTGAAAGCGCGCGCCCGACCGGACACCGTGCTTAAGATCTATATCGATTGCCCTTTGGAGATCGCGCTTCAGCGCAACCGGGAGCGGCATCCGAGCATCTCCGAAAAGGCGTTGCGGATCATGTTTCATCGAATGGAACCGCCCGATCATCCGACCATCAGAATCGATGCCGCAAGGACATCCCCTGAGGCGGCCGTCGCAAAGATCTGCGATTTGATGAAAAATGAGATGTCATAGGCGTGGGGCCGACCGAATGACCCGCATACGAAAAACTATGCCAAGCGCCAAAAACGGGGTCACGACCGAGAGGATAGCTCCGTCTCCTCGAGATCGGCGCGAGACACCGGAGGCAAGTATTCGTCAATCAACGTCCGCTTCCACCAGGCCCCGGACTTCCTTCGTTCTTCCCGATCGGTGTACTGATAGAGGTAGAAGCGCGCGCGGATAAACTTCGGCGGCGCTCCCGGGAACGGGTTGCGCCGCAGCAGCTTGAGCGTCGGGCGATCGCCTTCCAGAAGTCTCGCGACGAAGCGCTCGAACCAACGCTCCGAGCCGCGCGCGATGATACCGTTTCTTCCCACCACGACCGAGAACGGCAAAAACCACATCAACCAATCGAGGCGCAGATGGTACGGCGCGATCTGCGGTGGACGGCGCATGGGGTCTCCGGGTTTGGCCTTGAATTCATATGCCTCCCACCTAGCTTGCGGCGTGATGACCTCGGCCAGCGTTCCCTCCAGCACGATTTCGTAACGTTCTTTCGTGATCGCGCCGAAGGCGCCGTAGGTATTCACCAGATGAAAGCGATTGTAGCTGAAATTCATCAGTTGGTTCCGGGAGAGCAGATTGAGCGCCGGCTGAATACTCAAGACGACGGCAGCGGCGGCAAGGATGTAATGGAGGATGTCGTGACTCGTAGGCCGCGGCATGAGTTCGGGCAGCGTGACGGGCAGGAGCGCCAGTACCGCGGCATCGCTCAAACCCACGAGGCCGAGAACAACCGTGAGCCAGTTGAGCCAGGAGTAATTGCCGCTGATGATCAACCAGACCTGGTGAAAGATGATGAAGCCCGCGGCGATCGCAGCCCCGGGCTGGGGCGCAAATAGGCCAAAAGGCGCAACCAGCTGGACAAAATGGCTGAACAAGACGCTTGCTTTGTGAAACAGCTTCGGCAAGCGATGGAAGTACCAGCTCAGCGGATTCGGCAGAGGCTGGGTTTCATAGTGATAGAAGAGGCACGTGAGATCGCGCCAACAGGGGTCGTGGCGGAGCTTGATCAATCCGGCTCCTAATTCCACCCGAAAGAGCATCCAGCGCAGGATCAAGATCGGAATGGGCGAGGGTTCGAGATGCCGCGGGCCGAGAAATGCCGCAAAAAAGCCGGCCTCGAGCAGCATGGACTCCCAGCCGAAAGAGTAGAATGTCTGCCCGACATTGACGATCGATAGATACAGCACCCATAACGTCAGCCATGTTGCGATCGAGAGCCAGAGCGACCCGCGCTCGGAGACGCCGCAGAGCGCGATCAGCGCAAGAACGATGCCGGCCCACGCGACTGCCACAAACAGTCGATCCGAGTAATACCAGTGAAACAGACTCGGCGCGTCGCGAAAGCTCACCCGTTTCAAAAACGCCGGCACCGGGAGCAGTCCCTGTTCTCCCAAAAGCGGCCGGAACTGATTCAAAGCCGCTACAAACGCGATGAGATAGATGGCCGCAAGGCCGCGCTGAAAAAGCAAACGGACGAGCGACAAGCCGTCGAAATAGGATTCCATCGCCTCTTTACATGCCGGCCGGTTTCGTGCCCCAGGATCCGCCGCGTGATCAGAACTGGACTGTCGTCCGGATTGACTGTTGCTTATTTCAAGGCCGTCGGCTTTATGTCTAATGTATAGATACGCTGGCGCCACAGAGGCAACATGCCGAGCCATGGCAGAGCTATAACCGCGGCAGCGGTCCTTTTGCTTCTACTGTTGTTCTCGACCTGGGAGGCGCCGCCGGCACGCGCGCACCTCGGGGCATCCGAGGAGTTTTTACCGGGCTGGCACTGGCGCTGGGATGTTACTTCGGTCCTGGTGCTGTTCGGAACGCTTTATACCCGCGGCTGGATCCGCCTCAGAAAGTTGGGCGGCGCGGCGGGATGCTTCCACTTGTTTTCGTATACGGTCGCTTTGGCTGCGATCGCGTGCGCGCTGCTATCACCCCTTGACGGCCTGGCCTCATACCTGCTCATCGCCCACATGGTACAGCACGAACTGCTGATCATGATTGCGCCGCCGCTCATCCTCCTGGCCAACCCCGTACCGGTCTTGTTGTGGGGGCTGGGTTCACGCTGCAGGTCGCGGTTCGGAAACGTTATGGCGCGGCATTCGCTCCTGCGGCAGGCGCGTGACTTTCTAGGATCGATGCCGGTGGCGTGGTTTCTTTACGTCGCCAATTTGTGGGCCTGGCACCACCCGTTGCTGTACGAGGCCGCGCTGCGCAACTCGACGATCCACGACATCGAGCATCTCCTGTTCTTTCTTACGGGGCTTCTCTTCTGGTGGCCGGTTGCGCGGCCGGCTTCCCGACCCGCGCCGGTTCACGACGCCCTCCGGATCCTCTATCTATTCTTGGCTGCCACGCAGGATGCCGTCCTCTCCGGATTGATCGCCCTTTCGGGGACCGTCCTCTACCCCCATTACGAAGGGGCTCGACGCGTATGGGGGGTGACGCCTCTCGAAGATCAAATCGGCGGCGGCATCGTGATGTTCGCCGTCGGGAGCACGGTGTATCTGGTGGCGATCTTGCTCGTGGTCAATTCTCTACTGAGCGCGGACCGGCACAAGCGCTCAACGAAAGGAGCCTTGCGTGATGGCGCTGTAGAGATTGAAGGCCGCGTCTAAACCAAGCACCGAGAGCGCGATCCAGAGGAGCGCCAAGACGATTTTTTCAAACAGACTCATCTCTCTCGATCGTCTTCTGGGGAGTTTGGCTCTCGACGGCCGGTTATTTTTTGCGCGCCAAGAAAACGACCCAGGCAAAGAAGCCGACGATAGCAACGACGATGACTGAAAGGGCGATCGCGCCAATAAGCTGGAGCCCGGCCAGGCCTTCCTCCGCTCCTTTGGTCGAGAGGCCGGCCCCCAACCCGCCCCAGCCCCAAAACTCGAACCTCGGGCGCCAACCGTCGAACGGTCCGATCACGTACCAAACGGGCCAGACGAAGAGCACGGCGTAAAGCCC
>DATMBL010000355.1:0-5279 GCA_035559295.1 Candidatus Eiseniibacteriota bacterium | reverse complement strand
ACCATCTCACGCTCGGCGTCCATGGCGAGCCGTTCTCGGTCGGATGCCTGCTTGCCGGCTTCTTCGAGGTAGCCCATCAGCTCTTCCCGCTCGGAGGGGCTGAACTTGGTCTCGCGCAGCGCCGTATCGAGCACACGGTGTACGGTCAAATCGGGGTAGCGCCGGATCGGGGAGGTAAAGTGGGTATAGCAGCCCGAAGCCAGCCCGAAGTGGCCGATGTTTTCGGGTTGATAGCGCGCCTGTTTCATCGCCCGGAGGAGGACGTGGTTCACGACTTTTTCTTCCGGCTTGCCGCGGCATGAAGCGAGGATCCGCTGAATCTCGAGCGGCGTGATGTCGTCCCGCCTGGCCGGCAAGCGGTAGCCCAGGCTGAGCAGAAGGGGCGCGATCGCCTGCAGGCTTTCGAGATCGGGCCCTTCGTGAACCCGGTAGAGAAACGGCAGATTCTTCTCTTTCAGCCGCCGCGCCACCGCTTCGTTCGCCGCGATCATGAACTCTTCGATCAGCCGATGCGCGATGCTGCGTTCAGCGCGCACGATGTTTTCCGGCACGCCCTGAAGATCGAGAATGATCTCGGCTTCCGGGAGGTCGAAGTCGAGACTCCCGCGCCGCTTCCTCTGTTCGTACAGCAAGAGGGCGAGCTCTTCCATCAGTTTGAACATGTCGACCAGGTCGCGGTAGCGCTCCAGACATTCGGGGTCGCGATCGACCAAGATGCGGCGCACGTCCGTATAGGTCATTCGCGCCCGGCTACGAATCACCGAATCGTAGAAGCTGCTCCCGATCACCTCGCCTTTCGGGTTGATCTTCAGAGAAACCGTCTTGGTCAGGCGGTCTTCGTCGGGATTCAAGCTACAGATGCCGTTCGAGAGCGCTTCAGGAAGCATCGGAATCGCCCGATCAGGGAAATAGACGCTGGTGCCCCGAAGGTAGGCCTCGCGATCGAGCGGATCCCGCGGTTTCACGTAGTAAGCGACATCGGCGATCGAAACCAGCAACTCATAGACGTTGCCGTTGCGCCTCGCGTAGACGGCGTCATCGAAATCTCGGGCCCTTTCGCCGTCGATCGTCACGATCGGTAACCCACGCAGATCCTTACGCGCGGTCAGTTCCTTCGGCTCGATGACGAGGGGGCACGAGAGGAGCTCACGTTCGACCTCGGGCGGAAAGGAAGCGGGCAGGCCGTAGCGAAACACGATCGACTGGGCCTGAACCTCCGGATCGTCAGCGTTGCCGATGACCCGGACAAGGCGCGCTTCCGGCGGCGTCATCGCACTCGCGTAGCGCGTGATCTCGGCGGCCACGACCGTTCCCTTTTCAGGCCGAACCGACCCGGCATTCAGCCGGATCGCAGGCGCGATGCGTTGATCCATGGGAACCACATACGCCTGCCGGTCGGCTTCGGCATACGTGCCGACGAGCTGTTTGATGCCGCGCTCGATGATGCGCACGATGCGCGCCTCGGTCGCGCCGCGCGCTTTGCGTTCGACCCGGACCATCACGCGGTCGCCGTGCAGCACGCGGCGCATCTCACGGCGGCTCAGATAAACGTCAGGGGCGCTCTTGCTCTCAGGGATGAGAAAGCCGTAGCCGTCGCGATGGGCATGTACCCGGCCAGTAATCAGGTTTTGCGCATCGGGAAGCGCGTAGCGGTTCTTTTTGAGACGGACGACGCGCCCGTCGCGCGCGAGATCGCGCAAACACTCCACGACGCGTTGGAGCTCATCACGGGAAAAACCGGCCTTTCTGGCGATTTCGCTCGGGGCAAGCCGCAGGCGCGGTTTTTTGGCGAACACCTCAAGAATTTTCTCGCACGCCTGATTCGAAGGGGGCATGATCTTAATGGCCGGCCGGGCCGCCTCAGCATTGATCGGATCGCGCGAGCTCGGCCATGAGCCAGTCGTTCGGAAGATCCGCCGGCGGCTCGACTTCGGCGATCGGGGCTTCCGATTTCAAGCCTTCAAGAATTCTTCTCGCCTCTCCGAGGTAGTCGGGAACGGCCAGAACAACGATGAGCGCACGGCTTCGGTCGATGGTCCGCACGATTCCCACCTCTTCATACGATTCGAAGATGAACTTGACATAGGCGATCTCCTCGGGACGGGTTTCGAGGTAGATCGGGCAAACATCCATCGTGCTATGCTACAGCGTTTTCACGGTCGCGCAAATTTGCTCCCACCGTAACTGTCAGAAAAGCATTTGCCGGCCAAGCCCGCCAAGTGCGCAAAGGAGTATAATGTTTTTCTTGGAAAACGTGGCGTCCCTTGCGCTCTTTGCGCGAGCCATTCCCATTCTTTTTGGTTAACGGCGCGGCTGCGGCCTTATCGCCGCAGCATCTCTTCCAACGCTTTGGGCAGCCAGTCGCGCCGACCGCCCTCGGTACTTCGGCTGCCGCCGCCCTCGGGTTCTTCGGTTTTTTGATCCTCACGGCTGCCGAGAACCTGAGCCAGCGCGCGGCTCTCCGGGCGCATCTTGACGTTGGGGAGCTTTCCTTCAACGCGAAACGGGACCGCAAGTCTACCGCGGCGATCGAGCAGGTGGCGGATTGCTTTGTATTCACGCTGCAACTCCTGAGTGAGGCGGGGCGAGAGCACGAGCAAGCCGTTCCAGCGGGTCGCGCGATCCGCGCCCAGCCAGCCGGCCCCGGTTATCGTGTAATCCGGCGTCACGAGGAGAAGGTTATCGGTGCGGAGGCGCTGTTGCTCGATGGTGAATCCGGCTTTGAGGGTGTCGAACGGTGTATCGCTCCGGCTGAGCAAGTCGGAGATCGGCGCAGGGAAGCGCGAGCCCACCGGGCTCGGACCGGAGCGCAAGCTCGTGGACGGAAGAAGCAGCGCCAAGGGGTTGATGCCTCTCAAGACGCCGCCGTGAATCGCCGTCTCGCCCGCCCCCGCGGTGATCGCTTGCAAGTTCATGCCGTCCTGCACGTGCGCTTGAAACTGCCCCTGGAAACTGAGCCGGCCTTCGATTCGATCGAGGGGGGAAGGAACGACGTGCGGCGCCAGTTCGGCGGCGTTGATGCCGGTGGCTTGAGACGAAAGTTCAAGTCGGGCGGCGCCCTGCTCGTCCGACCACCAGCGGCCGCGGGAACGCACCGTTCCGCTCAGCGTGCGAAACGCGATCTCGTGGAGTTCGGTTTCCTCGGGCGACCACGAGAGATCGGCTCGCAGATCACGGTAGACGGCGCCGGCGAGCTCGCCCTCGGCGGAGGACAATACGCCGTCAATCACCGGCTTACCTTCGCCGAGGCGGACCTTACCGGTAAAAGCTGCGTTGGTCATAACGTGAGAAAGCACGGCGGTTTGCGCCGCCAGATCCGCGGGATTGAACTTTGCCGACCACAGTCGAATTTCCGCTTCGGCCTCGGCCAGACTTGCGGCCGCGGTCATCCGAAGGTTCGATGATCCGAGCCGAAAAGAGGCATTCTCCACGCGAACGCGCCGGCCGAGAAAAACCAGCTCCGCGTTCAAGCGATCGATTTTCTTTCCGCTCTCCGTGAACCGCGCCTCCGCCTGGGCGAGCTTGAGCCTGCCGCGGATATCCCATGGACCCTCGTAGGCGGGAAATTTCCGATCAAAAACGATGTCCCAGGAGACCTCGCCCCGGGCGCCATAGATCGATAGGAGCGGGATGACGTCGGTCCAGGTAGCCAAGCGGCCGGGTTCGGCCCGCAGCCTGACTCTCCACCGCGGTTCGGGTGCTTCTTCGAAGACGCCGCTCAGGAGTAGCTTGCTCCGACCGGCATGCAAAGATGAATCGTGCAGGATTAACGAGTCGTGCGCTCGTGACAGACGAGCGCGGAACTCGGCCGGAATTCCGGCCCGCTTGTGGAGCCAGTTACCGAAGCGGATTTGCGCATTGCCTGCTCTTACCAAGACGCCGGCGCGCAGGGTTTCCCACTCGCCCTCGAACCGGCTATAGATGCTCACCGGGCCGGTGGCAACGAGACCCGGCGGCAAGAGTTCGACGAGCCACGGAACCCGCCGCAAGTTCGCGAGGTTGACCTCCTCGAGCGTGAACTTTCCGTCGAGTTGCGCCTCGTTCCATGCGCGACTCTTCGGCAGCTCGACCTGGCCGGTGAGGAAGGCATTGTAATCCGACGCGCCGAAAAGAATACCTTTGAGACTGATGTCGGTTATGCGCGGTCGTTCCAAGCTGCCGGACAAGTTGGCTCGAAGCGCCAGCGGTCCGGCGATTTCGATTTCGCGCGGAATTTTGTTTCTGAGAAACGGGATCGCTCGCGTGAGTAACGGGATTTGAAGCGAATCGAACTGCATTTGCAAATCGAGAGGCTGGTCGCGCCAGCCAAGGCCCGGAGGGACCGGACCGATCCGCCCCACGATGCGCACGTCATGCGTGAGCCCCTCGGTAAAAGCGGCGGTGAAGCGCACGCTGGTTTCGCCCGTGGTCTCGAGCCCCGTGAGCTCCATTTCCACATTGCGCACTTGAAGCTCGGCGGGCTCCTGAACGGAGCGATCGATAAAGTCGATGCGGCCGTTCCTGAAACGCAAGTGGGAGACGCGAAAATTGGGTCCCGCAGCGCTTCGGTCCGGCTTGACGGCGCGCGCCCTCGGCGCGGAGCCGCCGTTCCTTTTCTGGAAGCTAAGCGCCGACAAATTGACGGCGCCCGTCTCGTCCGTGATCACCTGGAGTTCGGGGTCTTCGAAGGTCAAAGAAGTCACTACGATCCTGCCTACCAAGAGTTGCATTAGGCTGACTCCGAGCTTCAATTCACGCGCTCGAACCAGCGGAGTGGCAGCAAACCGCGGATGGTCGGAAATCCGGAACTCTTTTGCGGAAAAGCCGAGGCCGCCCCAGAGGCTCACCTCTAACCCTTCCAGAGCGGCGCTTTTGCCAAGGAGTCGCTCCAGCTCTTGCCGGATTTGATCGCGACTGTGTCCCGCGAGCGTGTTGAGGGATTGCACCAGGAACAACAGCGCCGTGACGAGCGCGGCGATAAGGGGAAGGGTATATTTGGCGGATACCGCTAATTTTTTACGCACTGGCGAGTGGTCAACGGAAGAGAACGGGCAACGATCCCAATACTATAACCGCTTCACAGTGAGGCGTGCCTGGCCGTTCGACGGCGCTTGGCCGGACGTGAGCGGCGGCGGTCACGGGACGCGCTCGACAACCGTGGCGATCCCCTGGCCTACGCCGATGCACATGGTCGCGAGCCCGTAGCGGCTACCGCGCCGCTTCATTTCGTGCAGCAAGGTGGTCATGATGCGCGCGCCGCTGCAGCCGAGCGGATGGCCCAGGGCGATCGCCCCGCCATT
>DATMBL010000354.1:0-15525 GCA_035559295.1 Candidatus Eiseniibacteriota bacterium | reverse complement strand
CCTCGATCGCGCAAAGGCGTTTCCGCGTGTCAGCCTTTCGGCAGAGTTGGCGGATCGGGCGATCCGGCTGTCGCGCAAGAACGTTCATTACTACGACGAGCTCGTCTCGCCTCTGGAGCGGATCGGCCGGGACGATCTCGCGCGCTGCATCAGGCGCAAGCTTGCGCAATACCACCGCGGGCCCGGATGGAAAGCCAGAATGGCCAAACTTCGGGCAAAGGCCGCCGAGTTCGACGAGGGTTATCTCAACGGCAACCTGAAACGCGTCAAACACCTTCTCGGATTGTATTAACCCCAGAGGCGCAGAGCACGCAGAGAAAGACAAGACGATACTTTCACCACAGAGGTCGCGAAGTTCATGAATGGAATTTCAAAAGGACAAAGATCATTCCGCGCGAAGCGCAATTGAAAACCTTGTGTTCTTTGTAGTTATCCTTCGTGGTCTCCGTGACCTTCGTGGTGCATATCCAGCCCCTTTGCTCTTTGCTCTTAGGCCTTTGTTCTTTACTTCGTGAACTTCGTGTCCTTCGTAGTGAACTGTTCGGCGCGCTGCTCCATGCTCCCTGCTCCATGGTCCTATGATTGTTGACGCGAGATCTGTTCCGGAAAATGACACGGTCGCATTCGACGTCTGCGTTGCCGGCGCGGGCGTTGCGGGGATCAGCCTCGCCGCCGAATTCATCGGTAAAGGGTTCGAGGTCTGCCTGCTCGAGAGCGGGGACCTCAAACATCGACCCGAGATTCAGTCGCTCGCGGCAGGTGAAAACGCCGGCTACCCCTATTTTCCGCTCGATACCGCGCGGGCCAGAGTCTTCGGGGGGACGAGTAACTTCTGGGATATCGACATCGGCGACGGCTGCACGACCGCTGCGCGGCTTCGGCCCTTGGACGCCATCGACTTTGAAGCGCGGGATTGGGTGCCGCACAGCGGCTGGCCGATCGCCAAAACGGATCTCGACCCTTTCTACGCGCGCGCTCAAGCGCTGCTCGAGGTCGAACCGTCTTCCTACGAGGTGAGCGACTGGACCGACGGCGCGAGCGCTCCCCTGCCGTTTGCCGCCGATAGGGTTCAAACGATCATTTACAAGTTCGTACCCGGCGAGCGATTTTTTAACGACCTCCGGCACGAGATTATAAAGGCCGACAACATCCTGAGCTTCCTTTTCGCCAACGTGGTCGAAATCGAGACCGACGAACATGCCCGGAGCGTCAAGCGGCTACGCGTCAGGTGTCTCGAAGGCAACGGTTTTTGGATCGCGGCGAAGATCTTCGTTTTGGCCATGGGGGGCATCGAGACACCGCGCTTGCTCTTGCTGTCGAACAAGATCCAAACGAACGGGCTCGCGAACCAGAACGACCTCGTCGGCCGGTTTTTCATGGAGCACCTCCACTTCTGGTCGGGAGTCTACATTCCCCGCGGGTGCGCGGCGCGCGACGCCAACCTGTACCGAGAAGTTCGCCGGGTGAACCAGGTACCCGTGATCGGCAAGGTGGCTCTCTCGGAGCGCGTACTTCGATCTGAAAAGCTCTTGAATCAAAATGTCCAACTCATCCCCGCTGATCTCGAGCCGTGGGATACGTATCCGGGAATCCGTTCCGAAGGCGTGCTCGCGGTGAAGGCAATCGGCGCCGCGTTGCGGCGCCGGCGGTTACCCGATGACTTACCGACGCATCTGAAACGCGTCTTTTCTGGTATCGATGACGTCGCGGAGGCCGGTTATCAGAAGCTGGCCCGGGTCATCGGCCGAGCGTTTAACGGAACCAAGAAAGTGCAGGCATTCCTGCTCGCGCACATGACCGAGCAAGTTCCCAATCCGGAAAGCCGGGTGACGCTTTCCGATTCGCTCGATTCCCTGGGACAACCTCGAGTTCGGCTCGACTGGCGATTGAGCGAGATCGACCTGCTGAGTCCGATTCGAACGCAGGAAATCCTCGACGCGGAGCTACGCCGCGCCGGCCTCGGGTATCTCCGGATCGAGATGCGCGACACCGCGCTACCGCCGACCATTCAAGGCGGGTACCACCACATGGGAACGACGCGCATGCACGAGGACCCGAAAAAAGGCGTGGTGGACGCGAACTGCCGCGTTCACGGCATATCGAATCTCTTCATCGCCGGCCCTTCGGTCTTTCCGACCGGCGGCTACGCCAACCCCACGCTCACGACGGTCGCCCTCGCCCTCCGCCTCGCCGACCATGTAAAAAGCATAATGCAGTGAGAAAACTCACCACGAAGGACACGAAGATCTTCGTGGGCTTCGTGACCTCTGTGGTGAAAATGTCCCTGAAGTTCCTTCGTGAACTTCGTCCTCCCTTCGTGAACTTCGTGACCTCTTTCTAAATTATGATTCGATTAATTCTAGCGCTGGTGGCGATGCCGGTGGCGCTGGTTTTGGCGTTGCCGGTCGCTATCCTTTATATACCGTTCGCCTTGGTCCGTTGGTTGACCGAGGCGATTGCGCACCGGATCGAGCCCAAAGCGATGCCCTGGACCGAGATCGTCGAGTTCAAGCCGACGATCGGCTGGATGCCGCGCCCGAATCTCGACGCGCACTACCTCTCCCGCGACGACGATCTCTGCCATTTACGGACCGATGGGCACGGCTGGGCGGGTACGCGGACGATTGCGGAAAGCGACGTTATCGTTTTCGGCGACTCGTACGCCTTCGGCTACGGCGTGGACGCCAAAGACTCCTTTTTCGAGCGCCGGCCGACCCCGAAGATCAAGACTATCGGCGCGCCGGGCTACAACATGGTGCAGGAGCTGATGTTGATGCGCGAGTACGCCGGCGCGCTTCGGGGCAAGCTCGTGGTCTGGTTCATCTGCCTGGAAAACGATCTCTACGACAATTTGATCCCCAACAAGCCCAACTACTACACGACTCCGTTTGTTCGCAGCGTGAACGGTACCGGAGAATGGGAGATCGTTACGGAACACGTTTCCGCCAAACGATTGCTGTTGTCGCCCGAGGCCTCGCCTTACTATCCGATGCTGGCAAAATTCTGCCAACCCGGCTTCTTTTCGGATCGCGCCTATGCGGCATGCAACTACCTGATCCGCGAAGGCAGCGCGCTGTGCCGGAGAGCGGGGAGCCGGCTGGTCGTGCTCACGATTCCGAATAAATACCAATTGACGCAGCGCGGCCTCGAACTTCTGGCATCTTATGCCAACGGAGGACCCACGATCGACCCCGATCTCCCGGACCGGAGCATCGAAGCGATTTGCCGGCGTTGGGACGTGCCTTTCATTGCCGGGAAAAAATATTTAACATTCTCTGATTACAAGCCGGACGACACCCACTGGAACAAGCAAGGGAATACGCGAATCGCGGAATTGCTTGCCCGACTGTACGTTGAACATCGCCCCGGCGTAAAAGACTCCGTCCGGGCCACCGGTGAATCACCTCTCACAGCTGCCGCAGGCGACGCGGTCGTTTTCACGCCTGCGGGTTCAAACGGCTTCGACAGGAGCGCCTCTTCGTGAAAAAAGCGCTGGTCACGGGAATTACGGGGCAAGACGGTTCATATCTGACCGAGCTGCTACTGGAAAAAGGCTATGAGGTCCACGGCATCATCCGCCGCGCCTCGACCTTCAACACGGGCCGAATCGATCACCTCTACCAGGACCCGCACATCAACGGCGTCAAGCTCTTCCTGCACTACGGCGACATCGCGGATTCGACGAACCTGATCAAGATCCTCTACCGGATTCAACCGGACGAAATCTACCATCTCGCCGCGCAAAGCCACGTTCGGGTGAGCTTCGACATCCCGGAATACACGGGAGACGTGACCGCGCTCGGAACGATCCGGATTCTCGAAGCGATTCGGGAAACGGGCCTCAAAGCCAAGTTCTATCAGGCAAGCAGCTCCGAAATGTACGGCAAGGTGCAGGAAATTCCCCAAAAGGAAACGACACCTTTCTATCCGAGGAGCCCTTACGGAGCCGCAAAAGTTTACGCTTTCTGGGCGACGGTCAATTACCGGGAGAGCTACGGTATGTTCGCGTGCAACGGGATTCTCTTCAACCACGAATCTCCCAGGAGAGGCGAAACCTTCGTGACGCGCAAAGTCACGCGCGCCGTCGCGCGAATCGAGGCCGGGCTGGATAAAAAGCTTTATCTGGGCAATCTTGATTCGAAGCGCGACTGGGGCTACGCCAAGGAATACGTCGAGGCGATCTGGCTCATGCTGCAGCAGGACGAGCCGCAGGATTACGTCATTGCGACCGGCGAAAGCCACTCGGTCCGGGAGCTGGTCGAGGAGGCGTTTTCCTACGCAGGGCTCGACTGGCGCAACTACGTCGAAAACGATCCGCGCTACTACCGCCCCGCCGAGGTCGATCTCCTGATCGGCGACCCGAGCAAAGCAAGGAAAATGCTCGGTTGGGAAGCCCGCACGAAGTTCCGAGACCTCGTCCGTCTCATGGTGGACGCGGACCGCGCGTCGGTCCACAGCGACGCCCGGTAGATTCGACGTTCGAAGTTCGATGTTCGAAGTTCCCCGTTCGATGTTCAGGGTCTATTGTGGGTCCGCAGGTACTCGATCAAGCTAAAGACTAACCGCTTCGTTTTGCTGGCTTCCTGATAGACGGCTGTGAATTCCGCTTCTGTGATGTAACCTTGGTCCAGAGCGACGTAGAGATGGCTTTGGACTTCTGAGGCTGATCGAAGCGCATAATAAAGGAACCTGATAAACTCCGAATTCGAATGGGAATCGAAACCCTCCGCGATATTCGCCATAGCCGACACGGATGCCCGTCGTGCCTGATCGACGAGACTAAAATCCCAAGAAAACGTCTCCGTTCTTGTAACGTGGTACACTGCCTTGGATAATTCTCTAGCGGCTTGCCGACCTTGAATATTCTCAAAGCGGGTTATAGCCATTTTGTGTGTCCTCCTGACTGGGGTTTTTCGGGGTCGAATATCCCGTCGTGGCTTCGGCTGAAAGCTCTAAGCGACGGCAAACTTCAAACGTCGAGAGTCAGTCGAACGTCCAAGCTTGAGCCACGAAGTGCCGAAGCGAACATCGAACTTCGAACATGACTTTTTGGGGTAACAAAAAAGTCGTAGTAACCGGCGGGGGGGGATTTCTCGGCTCGTTCGTCGTCGAGAGACTCCGGGAGCGGGGGTGCCGGAACATCGTGGTGCCGCGGTCGAGAGAATATGATCTTCGGGATCGCGACGCTATCGTGCGACTGTACACCCAAGCGCGGCCCGACGTCGTGCTTCATCTCGCCGCCGTTGTCGGCGGCATCGGCGCTAACCGCGCCAACCCCGGGCGTTTTTTCTATGACAATGCGATCATGGGCATCCAGCTCATGGAATACGCCCGGCAAACCGGTGTGAAAAAGTTCGTCACCGTCGGCACCGTATGCGCGTATCCCAAGTTCACGCCGGTGCCGTTCAAAGAAGACGATCTTTGGAACGGCTACCCCGAGGAGACGAATGCGCCTTACGGGATCGCGAAGAAGATGCTCCTCGTTCAGGCGCAGGCGTATCGAGCGCAATACGGGTTTAACGCCATCTACCTCCTTCCCGTGAACCTCTACGGCCCGCGCGACAACTTCGATCTCGAAACGTCGCACGTGATTCCCGCGTTGATCCGCAAATGCGTCGAAGCCAAGCGGGAGCGCCGGCCGGAAATCGTTCTTTGGGGCGACGGATCGCCCACGCGCGAGTTCCTCTACGTGGAAGACGCGGCCGAAGGGCTGCTCCTTGCGGCGGAGCGGTACGACGGCCCCGATCCGGTCAATCTCGGGACCGGCGAAGAAATCTCCATACGAGACCTGGCGCATCTGATCGCCGCCGAAGTCGGCTTCAGCGGAAAACTCGTTTGGGATACGACCAAACCCAACGGCCAACCCCGTCGCCGGCTCGATACCGCCCGCGCCCGAGACCTGTTCGGCTTCGAAGCAAAGTACACGCTCAAAGACGGTATCAAAAAAACCGTCGCGTGGTACCTAGGACAGTGAGCTGTGAGCGGTAAGCAGTGAACTGCAAGACAAGCAGAAGAGAGGACATCGCGCAAAGAGCGCCAAGCGCGCAAAGTGAACACAAGTTGCGCGCCATCGGCGCGCTAGAGACTCGTCTTTAACTTGGCGATCTTTGCGAGCTTTGCGCGAGACAATCTTAGTGTCTCCTTTGTGAACTTTGTATCCTTTGTGGTGAAAATCTTTTCCTCTGCGTTCTCGGCGTCTCTGCGCTAAATTTTCCGACCATCGAACTTCGAACCTCGAACATCTAACCTCGAGCTTGGACTACATGAAACTGCTCGTGATATCCGCGGCGCTGCCGCCCATGCCTGCGGGCGAAGCCGATCACACGTTTCATCTGTGCCGCCGGTTGTCCCAGCGCGGTATCGACGTTCAGGTGCTCACCACCGCTGTTTCGAACATCCCGCGCGGCCTACCCTTTACGGTTCATCCGGTGATGAAGAACTGGAGCTGGTCGGATCTGCCGCGTTTCGCGGGGTTTTTGCGACGCTGCAGGCCCGATGCCGTCCTGCTGTTCTACAGTGACTGGATTTACCACCGGCACCCGATGATCACGTTTGCGCCTCTGGTGGCTAAGGCAATTTTCCCGGGGATCCCGTTCGTCACTCAATTGGAGATTCACAAAGCCTCGATCAATGCTACACCCGCCACGCGCGCATTCATGAAGGGGCTGTCGGTCTGCTCCCGCAATCGGATTGATTACGTTCTCGGGGGACTCGTAGCTTGGAGCGACCGGCTCGTGGTCTTGAGCGAGGTGCACCGAAATGAATTGATGCAGCAACATTCTGTAGCAGCCGGTAAAGCATCCGTGATTCCCCCTCCGCCTCTCATACAAATGGCGCCTCTAAACGGGGACTCCCGTAACCGAGGCCGCGCCGCTCTCAAACTGAGTCCCGATGATTTTGTTCTCGCCTATATCGGTTATATCTATTCTGCCAAAGGCGTTGATATCCTGTTCAAGGCCTATCACGAGCTCAAAAAGAGGCATCCCCGCCTGCGTTTGCTGATGATCGGAGGCGATCTGGCGGCCTGCAATACGCGCTCCTATACCGATACCCTCCCGAGATTGATCGAAGAGTTGGACATCGCGAACGAGATCACGTGGACAGGATCCTACGAATGGAATACCAACGAGGCTTCGCTTTATCTCCAGGCCGCCGATGTCTGCGTGTTTCCTTTCAAGGATGGAGTCAAGCTCAACCGCAGCACCGTCGCCGCGGCGGCGGCTCACGGCTTGCCCATCGTGACTACCGCGAGCACCACGCTCGAGCCGCCGTTTCTTAATGGCGTGAATATGCTCCTCTGCCGGCCGAATGATGTCGAGTCGATTACTGCCGCAATCGAATCATTGATCGACAGCCCGGATCTTCGCGGCCGTCTGAGCCAAGGCGCCCGGCAGCTCGCCCATGACTGGTTCTCCTGGGACAAGGCCGTAGACCGCACAATCGAAGCGCTGGGTATCTACCGCAGAACTGCGGAGCCCGCAGAGGAAGAGGTTTTCACCACAGAGTGTGACATGAGCTTGCGCTCGCCTCCAGATAATGAAAATCGCCCTCACCCTAAACCCTCTCCCGATGGGAGAGGGAATTGAATGCCATGTTGCCTTCCCAAAACCTCGCCCTTCATGGGAGAGGGAAGAGTGAGGGTGCCAATTTCGAAGGAGATCACGAAGTGAATTCAAAATCAGCTTCTTTGAACTTCGTGTCCTTCGTGTGCTTCGTGGCGCAATGTTTGGGGACTTTTCACCACAGAGAACGCATAGAACACAAGGATATTCTCTCTAAACTTTGCGGCCTTTGTGTTCTTTTTGGCTGATGCTCTCTTCCTGCTCTTCGTGTCCTTCGTGGCAAAAAAATGTTTTTTCCTCGAACTTCAAATGTCGAATCTCGAACTTCGGACCTTGTGCGTGAGCAACGAGATTCCGATTGGCTGGGCACTCTGTCAGTCTGGCTCTGCGCGATTTCAGCGCTGATTTACTTTTTCTCTAGCTACGCGATACGAAACCACTTGCTTTATTTGCTGGACAGTTTCGGCAAGGCGCTTCAAAGCAGCTTTTAGCCTTACGCCCACTGTGAACGCATTGACGTCAACGATTTTCATCGCAGAGTGTTGTTTGACCGCCTCTCTTTTCACGAAGCGGTTAAGCACCCGCAGCGCTGGAGGAGACACGATTGCCCCATTCCTCCAGTGGGTGACTGTCTTCGCCGTCGCTTTTTTCGCGGTGTTTCATACGCTGGGCTATATCAATCTTGTAACAGGAACGCCTTCGGTTAACGCCTTTTACGCTGCCGCTCTCGGCGGCATTGCGCTCGGTGCGAGCGCGATATGGCTGCGATCGGATTGTGCGGTCATGTTCGCGCGGATACCTCTTTTCCGCCCGCTTGTAAAAGTTGCGCTGCCGTCCGGGTCCGGCCGACATCGCAAAGTAGCCATCGGCGCGATGGTTACGTTCGCGCTCGTCGGACTCATGCTGGTTCGAGGATTTCCTCGGGGGTATGAATCGACCGCATACCACCTGCCGATCGCCGTCCATATGTTCCAGGCACAGTCGCTCGAGGTCTGGGACACCGTCGGCATTCACGCGTACCCGGCCAACATCAGCGTTTATTTCGGCTTCCTTCTGGGATTCATACCCGAACGGCTTGTCGCGGCCGGCGGCATGGTTTTTCTCGTGCCGCTGTTTGTCGCCATTTACGCCCTAAGCCGAGCAACGACAGCCGAGATCGACGCGGCGCGTTGGGCTGCGCTGGGCATCCTGACGATCCCGATCGTTGCGTTCGGTGCTTTCGAGGCTGCCGCGGACGTGCCGGCAATAGTGTTTTTGGCGATCGCTCTGTATTTTGCCGTTACGACGCCGGCCTCGCCCGTCCTGTCAGGGCTGGCCGCAGGGCTCGCATTTGGTTTCAAACCCTTGCACCTCATCAGCATCGCGTTCCTGTTCGTGGTGCTGTTGCTTCGGGAGTGGGCGAGCCGTGATCACAGTGGCCTGAACAGGTTTTGGAGCACCGGTCGCCCTGCAATACTCTTCGGCTTTTCCACTCTTGGAATCGCCAGTTTCTGGCTGGTCCGCAACTACGTCGAGCTGGGAAATCCCCTGTACCCGATCCACTATGGATTTTTCGACCTCCTTGGTTGGGCGAAGGCGCCGGATGCCGATTTCGCCGACGTCGGTATGACGCAATTCGAGTGGGTACGCACGCCCGCCGAGTGGTTTCTTTATCCGTGGCTCGAGTGGCATTTCGCCGGACAAAATTTCAAAGCCAGCTCCGGCTTGGGCGCGTTTTTCGCCGCGACCGTACCCGTCGCTTGCGCCGTCAGCTTCGTTCAGGTCTTTCGCACCGGAACCGACCGTCAACCTCTCGCCTACCTTCTGACGGGCGGGACGTTTGTGCTTTTCACGTGGGCTCTTCTGGGCGACCGCCAACCCCGATATGCGATGGCGGCTCTGGTCTTCCTCGTGCCACTCGTTGCGGCCATGATCTCCTTGACGCAGGGATCCCAGCGTCGTTTTCTCGAATGGATCATCGGCCTATGCGTTTTCGTCATGCTTTTTGTAATCATGTCAAAAGAAGTTGTCGAATTCGGCAGGCGCTTTGTTTATGCTCGACAGAACACTCGCCATGCCTTCTACCGATATCCTGAGACGATCGACCGGTTACCCGAGGGCTCGACGGTTGTGAACTTCGCGAGGAGAACCCTGAACTACGGCCTCTACGGAGAGAAACACCGGAACCGAGTCATCGGGTATTTCAACGCCTACCGAAGCGTGGCAGTTCCGACGACCGATTGGATCCCGGAAAGCGCGCCCGAGGCTGCGCGCCTCGAATTTTCAACCCTAAAGAAGCTCGGCGCGACCCACCTCGTCACCGAAGGTTCTCCTCGCCTTCTCCTCGACGGTTGCGTTTCGTTGCAGCAGCTCGACAGCTTGGATATCAACCCTGGTCTCGGCACTCCGCTCGAAAAACCCATCACGCTGTATCAGATCAGCTATTGTAACTAAGAAACAGAGTCGAAGTTCGACGTTCGAGGTTCGAAGTCAGAATCGCACCACGAAGTGCACGAAGGACACGAATAGAAAAACGGTTGAATGAAAGAGAATATCAACCACAAAGAACACACAATTCACAAGATCAGGAGAAAAACTTTCCGTCCTTTGCGTTCTATGCGGTTAAATCTCTGCTTTCCTTGAAACTCGTGACCTTTGTGGTGAAACCATTGTCTTTCTGTCTCTGCGTACTCTGCGCCCCTGCGGTGAATCCTCGAACCGCAAACCTCGAACTTCGAACCCTCTAACACTATGTGCGGAATCGTAGGCATAGCCGGGCCCTTGCCGGTCGAAAAGATTCAACCGGCAATTGAAAAGATGAACGCGGCCATTGCGCACCGTGGTCCGGACGACGAAGGATCCTGGGTGGCTCCTGGTTTTGGCTTCGCCATGCGTCGACTCAGCATCATCGACCTGAGCGGCGGCCATCAGCCGATGTGGGATGAGCATGCGGAGACCGGGATTGTTTACAACGGCGAGGTTTACAATTACCGCGCGCTTCGGGCTGAGCTGGAGAAGGCCGGTCACCGCTTCCGCACCACCAGCGACACGGAAGTCGTCCTCAAAAGCCTTGCTGTAAATGACACCGCCGCCGTTCATAGCTGGAATGGCATGTTCGCCGTTGCGAGTTGGAACAAACGTCTGAAGCAGCTCACCTTGATCCGTGACCGGCTCGGCGTGAAACCACTCTACTACTTTTGGGATGGCTCATTCCTTATTTTCGCTTCCGAAATCAAAGCCCTTCTGGCCTCGGGGCTGTTCAAACCGGAACTGAATCTCCAGGCGATCTGGGATTATCTGACGTTCCAGTACATTCCTGGACCACAAACGATTTGGCGGCAAATATGGAAGCTCGAGCCGGGGCATCTACTGAAATGGTCGTCAGACGCGAAGCCGGAGATCTCGTGCTACTGGCGAACCGATGTTGAAGCGGCCGATCGAACCTTCGATCAGGAGCAAAGCTTTCGCGAGTTCGAAACGCTCTTCTTGAACTCTGTGGAATTGCGTCTCTTGGCTTCCGACGTGCCAGTGGGAGTGTTCCTCAGCGGCGGGTTGGATTCCAGCGCGGTCGCTGCCGCGGCGGTCGAGCTTGGTCACCGAAGTTTCAATACGTTTTCCGTTAGCTTTGCCGATGGCGGGAAGTATTCCGAATTGCCGTATGCACGCGCGGTCGCCGAACACGTTGGCGCGCATCATCATGAGGTGGTGGTGGATCGCGCCACCTTCTTTGAAGTGTTGCCGGAGGCTGTGCGCTCCACCGACGAACCTCTGGCAGACCTTACGACCATTCCCTTGCTCATGTTGTCTCGCCTTGCCCGGCAGCACGTTAAGGTTGTCCTGTCAGGCGAAGGCAGCGACGAGGTACTCGCCGGCTACGGGTTCGATAGGTTCGTGCGGAAGCGTAATCTGATCAAGCGCCTTCAGACTCTGCCTCGCCCCTTACTTAAAGCTGCGAGCCGAGCTGTCCGGCTATTGAGTGAGCGCCAGGCAGATTTGCTCAAAAAAGTTGCGACGATTCCCCTGGCGGACTGGAACGCCGCCCACAAAAATCATATGACCCGTGCCTGGACGCAGCCGGAGAAAAAAGCGCTGTGGTCCGGCTTTCCAGGAGAAGACTCCGATCGAGTCCTTGCAGCCATGTACGCTGCTGCGGCGTCGGATGACCCGCTGGAACAGATCCTTTCCGTTTATCAAAAATCTTGGCTCGTCGAAGACCTTCTCATGAAGGCGGATAAGATGAGCATGGCCGCGTCACTCGAAGTGCGTGTTCCTTTCCTGGATTATCGGCTGGTCGAATGGGCGAATCGGCAGCCACCCGCACTTAAGGTGGGTATTGGGCAAGACGGCCACTACCAGACTAAACTCGTACTTCGTGAGTTTGCGAGAAAACGCCTTCCGAAGACGATCATCGACCGCCCGAAACTTGGGTTCCCAGTTCCGGCATACAATTGGCTTCGCGACGACAAGATTAATCGCTGGGCGCACGAGCATCTCACCGGCCGGAGAAGCCGCTTAGCGGCAGCACTCAAGAGTTTTGTGGTCGAAGAAGAGTTGTCGCTGGCCTCCCACGGAGAATCTAAGGCAGCTCACAAGATATGGCTCTTGGTCGTGCTAGAAACGTGGCTTCGAGCATACGACGTCGAACTTACGGCTGCCGCTCCAGCCATGCAGCCGGCACTCGCGGGAATCCGCTAAAGCGCGCTCCCCATGATTATTGTCGCCGATCTCGTTTGCTGGGGAAGTGAACACGTGCCCTTCAATACCGGAGCCTTACAAACGGTTCTAGCCGCCTTTCCGGAGGAAGACGTTCTGTTTGTCGCTGAACCGTCGCATTCGGCCCATGTCCGAGAGCAGCTTGGTTCTAATGCCTCGAGGGTAAGATGGAAAGAACTTCGCATCCCCCGGCGGAATGCAGGCTACTTGGAACGACTGTGGCTTGAAAGACCGCTCTTGAAGGAAATCGCGAATGTATCGGCGGATCACCCTATCCGGCAGCTCCTGATCTTAGCCGGCCACCGATCTACCGTCGTGCTACGACAAATTTATCGCAAACTCTTGCCGACGGGTATACCTGTTCAGCTGGTTTTGCACGGAGGTCTCACGGGAATAGGCCAGAGGCGGTCGCTCCGACCGTTGCGCCGGCTTCGTGACTGGAAATCGACGATCAACCTTTTTGGCCGCCGCGGGATACAGTATCTGGTGCTCGAAGAAAACATCCGACAGCTTATGCTCAAAGAACTGCCATTCCTGGCCGGGCGGGTGGAAGTCTTCGAGCATCCTCTACTGCCGAATGAAACGGCCTCCGAACCAACTCTTTTGAATTATCCGATTAGGTTCGGATTTCTTGGACTTGCGAACCGGCAAAAAGGCTTTCCGATATTCCTGGACGCGGCGAATCGAGCTATAAGAAAATACAGTCCGCGAGTTGAGTTTCATGCGCTCGGCATGGCTTCCAAAGCCCTCGAGGACCTACCACACCAGGAAACACTGACTCGGCGGCCGGCAGCGCAACACCTGAGTCGGGACGAGTACACTGCGGCAATCGCCAAGCTTCACTTCACCATCTTCCCCTACGACCCGGTCTATTATGCGTCTTGTCCGAGCGGGACATTGCTGGATGCCGTTTCATCGGGCAAGCCTCTGATTGCTGCTAGAATACCGATGTTTGAAAATTTTTTTCTAAAACACGGCAATGTGGGGTATTTGTTTGGCAGCAACTGTGAATTGAACGATATAATCGACAGCATCGTGACCCGGCCTGATCCTGAGCTTTACAAGCGACAGGTTCGAAACGTTCAAAAAGCCAGTTCGAGTAGAACGTCTGAGGCGCTAGCTATCAACTATCGTCTGATTACCCAAACGGCGAAGCAATTTCCCGAGTACAGCCAATCCGAAGAGCAACCGCCGGTCCCTGTCACTGATCGGAAGACAGGCGCGGCACGGCGGGTCTCAGGAACTCACCAGTGAAGGTCCCGCTGCTTGATCTCAAAACGCAGTACGCCGCCATTCGATCGGAAATTCGCCAAGCGATCGACCGGGTGTGCGAGTCACAGCGCTTTATTCTCGGCTCCGAAGTCGAAGCGTTCGAAAAAGAGATCGCAGAATTCTCGGGCGCGCGCTTCGCCGTCGGCATGTCTTCCGGCACCGACGCGCTGTTAGCCTCGCTTATGGCGATCGGGGCGGGTCCGGGAGACGAAGTCATCGCGCCCACCTACTCGTTTTTCGCCACCGCCGGCGTGATCGCTCGGGTCGGCGCCACTCCCGTCTTCGTGGATATTGATCCTGAGACGTTTAATATGGATCCGAAATCGCTTCCCCCACTTGTAACCGCGCGAACAAAGGCGATTATCCCGGTGCATCTGTTCGGACGGTGTGCCGATATGGATCCGATCCTCGAACTAGCCCGCGACCGCGGCCTTTACGTGATCGAAGATGCCGCGCAGGCGATAGGCGCGCGGGACGATAAGGGGCGACAGGCCGGCACCATGGGCCATATCGGATGCTTTTCCTTTTTTCCCAGCAAGAACCTTGGCGGGTTCGGCGACGGCGGCATGGCAGTCACGAATGACGGTGAACTGGCCGAAAGGTTGAAAATCCTTCGGGTGCATGGGGGGAAGCCGAAATATTATCACCGCACCGTCGGCGGGAACTTCAGACTCGATGCCCTTCAAGCCGCAATCCTGAGAGTCAAGCTGAAATACTTGCCGGGCTGGACAGAGAGGCGCCGCGCCAACGCCGCGCGCTACCGGCAACTGTTCGCCGAGGCCGGCCTTGCCGGAGCAAAGCTTCCCTTGGACACTCCGGGCCACATCTACAACCAGTTCGTCATTCGGTTCCCGGAACGCGACGCTCTGCAGAAGTTTCTCCGAGATCGCGGAATAGAAACCGAGGTCTACTACCCCGTTCCGCTCCACCTTCAAGAGTGTTTCAAAAGCACGGCTAAGGCGGTGGGCAACTTTCCCCATGCCCAAGCGGCTTCGCGGGAATCCCTGGCACTACCCGTCTACCCCGAGCTTACGGACGATCAGATCGGTTACGTCGTCAATCGGATTGCGGAATTTTACCGTTGAAGAAACCCAAAACTATTTTGCTCGTCGCGGGAGCGCGGCCGAATTTCATGAAGGTCGCGCCGGTTCTGCGGGAGCTTTCCAAACATCCCGATACGTTCACGCCCAAGCTGATTCATACCGGCCAGCATTACGACCCTGAGATGTCGGACATCTTCTTCGATGAACTCGATCTACCCAGGCCCCATCGCTTTCTCGGAGTGGGATCGGGCACGCACGCCGAGCAGACCGCGAAAGTGATGGTCGCGTTTGAGAAAGTTTGTCTCGAAGAGCGCCCGGACCTGGTGATGGTCGTCGGCGACGTCAACTCCACGCTCGCGTGTGCCCTTACGGCAAAGAAACTCTGCATCCGCGTCGCCCACGTCGAGGCAGGCCTCCGGAGCCGCGATTGGACAATGCCCGAAGAAATCAACCGGGTGGTCACGGATGCGATTTCGGACCTTCTTTACACGCCTTCGCGCGACGCCGACCAGAACCTGCTGAGAGAAGGCATCCCGGCCGAAAAAATTCATTTTGTCGGGAATGTGATGATCGACTCGCTTCTAAGGCTTCTCCCCAAAACCGAGGGTCGAGACACACTGGAGCGCCACGGGGTTGAAGCCGGCCGGTACGCGACTCTCACGCTCCACAGGCCGAGCAATGTCGATGAACCGACCGTGTTAGCCGGAATCATCGAGGTATTGATCGATCTCTCACGAGAGCTGCCGATCATCTGGCCGCTCCACCCCCGGTCGAAAAAGAACCTCGCGGCCGGCGGGTTGCTGGAGCGACTGCAGGTGGCGCCCGGGATGAAATTGACCGATCCGCTCGGCTACCTCGATATGCTCGCCCTGAACCGGTATGCGCGCATGATCATCACTGACTCGGGCGGGCTGCAGGAGGAAGCCACCGTGCTGGGGGTACCCTGCATCACGCTG
>DATMBL010000353.1:0-22050 GCA_035559295.1 Candidatus Eiseniibacteriota bacterium | reverse complement strand
AACCACTGTCCCGGATCTGGTTGAGAGGGAGTATCCTCATCTGTACGACTCACTCGACGATCTCTTGCGGCTCTATGAAAGCTATACGAACTACAAGCGCGCCAAGGCGCTGTTGGACTATGACGATCTCTTGATCGGCCTTCGGGATCTGCTGAGAACCCGTGAGTCCGTGGCTCGACGGCTTTCGGAAATTTACCAGTTCATCATGGTGGACGAATACCAGGACACCAACCCGCTCCAGGCGCAGATCGTCCGGCTGATGGCCGCGAGCCACGACAACGTGGCGGTGGTGGGAGACGACGCGCAAAGCATCTATTCGTTTCGCGGCGCGAATTTTCGCAACATCATGGACTTTCCCAAGATCTTTCCGGGAACCCGGATCATCAAGCTGGAAGAGAACTATCGGAGCACGCAGCCGATCTTGAACCTGACCAACCAAATCATCGAGCGCTCGCGCGAACGCTACGAGAAAAGGCTCTATACGCGAAAAGCCGCCGGCGACACGCCTCTCTTGGTGCAGGCCGGGAGCGAGCAGATGCAATCGCGTTTCGTCTGTCAGAGAATTTTGGAATTGCGGGAAGAGGGTGTGCCGCTCTGGGACATGGCCGTGCTGTTCCGGTCGAGCTTCCATTCTTTCGATCTGGAGCTCGAGCTCGCCCGGCATAACATCCCTTTCATCAAAAGAGGCGGCTTCCAGTTTATGGAAAGCACCCATATCAAAGACCTGCTCGCGCACTTGCGGATTATCGCCAACCCTCAAGACGCGGTTTCTTGGAACCGCGTCTTGCTGCTCCTCGAAGGCGTCGGGCCGCAAATGAGCCAGAAAATCAGCCAGTGGCTGCTCGGCGGCGCTCAGCCTCTCGAGCGCTTGGGAACGTTCGAGGCCAAAGGCAAAGTCGCGCACGGGCTGAGAACCCTCGCTCAGGTGCTCCAATGCGCCGCGCACGCCGAACGACCCGCCGACCAAACACAGTATCTGATGCAGTACTATGGCCCGATCCTGAAGAGAAACCACCCCGACGATTATCCGAAACGCCTGAAGGATCTCGAGCACTTTCAGGGGATCACCGACCGCTACCGATCTCTGCAGCGTCTCCTGGCCGACATGGCGCTCGAGCCTCCGAGCGACAGCGCGGGCGGCGTTCTCGCCGTTGATCCGGACGAGGGACCGCTCGTGCTCTCCACGATCCATTCGGCGAAAGGCCTGGAATGGCACACGGTGTTTATCATCTGGGCGCTGGAAGGAAGGTTCCCATCCTTTTACAACGTCGAGTCCGAAGAGGATTTGGAAGAGGAGCGTCGCCTTCTCTATGTCGCCGCCACGCGGGCGAAGGAAAACCTCTACATCAGTTACCCGACCCGGGTCTTCGACCGAACGCTCCGCATGGTGCTTTCGCGGCCCTCGCGATTTATAGAAGGCCTGCCGGAAGATCTCCTTGAGCCCATAACGCTCGTTGACGAAGAGCAAAACTGGGGCTGGGAGAGTTGACCATGGTTCATTTTCTTCTGAACGTGATCGTTTTTGTAAGCGGCGCCGTTCTCATGGGATTGGAGATCGTCGGCAGCCGCGTGCTCGCGCCGCACTTCGGCAGTTCTATTTTCGTCTGGGGAAGTTTGATCTCGGTGGTGCTGGCGGCGTTGAGCCTCGGGTACTACTGGGGTGGGTGGCTGTCCATGCGCCACCCGTCGTACGGCCGGCTCGGAGTGCTGTTGTTGATTCCCGGGCTGCTGATCTCTTCTCTCCCGTTTGTTTATCCCGCGGTAAACGAATGGATCGCGACTGCCGATTTCGGAATGCGCCTCAATCCCCTGCTTGCGTGCACGATCCTGTTTTTGCTGCCGGGAGTTTTTCTCGGAACGATTTCGCCTTACGTCATTCGCTTGGCCGCGACCGAGCTTGCGACCGTGGGCAGCACGGCGGGCACGCTTTACGCCGTTTCGACTTGCGGCAGCATCTTCGGCACCCTCTTGACGGCTTTTTACTTGATCCCGCTGATGGGCGTTCGCAACATCATCCACGGCTTGGGCCTCACGCTGATCTGCCTGTCTCTTTTTCTCGTGCCGCTCATCCGGCTGCGCGGCCTGACCGTGCGCCGCGCTGCCACGGTGGCGCTGCTTTCGGTTCTAATCGCCTCGTCGCCGCTTCCGGCTCGAGCCAAGACCATCCTCGAAAAAGACACCTTTTATCACCGCATCCGGGTCGAGGAAGATAACGAAGCGCGCTACATGTATTTCGACCGCACGCTACAGAGCGCGATGAACCTCAAGGATCCGACCTCTCTACGGCTGCTGTACTCGCGCTACACGTCGTTGGGGTTCACGTTTCGGCCGGACGCAAAGAAGCTGTTGCTAATCGGCCTGGGTGGAGGATCGATTCCCAAAAAACTCCAAAAGGAGTTCCCGGCGCTTGAAATCGATGCCGTCGAGATCGATCCCGAGGTGGTTCAGATTGCCAAGCAGCACTTCGCGGTCCGCGAAAGCAAGACCCTGAGGTTACACGCGCAAGACGGACGTTTGTTTTTAACTCGATCCCCGGCGCAGTACGACATCATCCTGCTCGATGCTTACTACACCGACGCCATGCCTTTCCATCTCACGACCAAGGAGTTTTTTGAGCTGGCGCAGAGAAAACTCACGGGCAACGGCCTCATCGTCGCCAACCTGATCAGCGCCGTGACCGGGCAAGCCGGTAGGATCGCGCGCGCCTTCGTCAAAACGCAGCGGCTCGTGTTTCCGCAGACCTACGTCTTCGCGACCCGCCGCCCCGAGAACGTCAGCCTCGACACGGTTCAGAACGTCATCGTGATAGCGACGAAGGACAAGCAGCGGCTCGACATCAGGGAGATCGTCAAGCGCGCCGCCGTCCTCAACCGTGGTTTGTTTCCGGAAAACGTCCAGGACCTCGCGCTCGCTTACGTTGAAGGACCGCTGCCCGACCGCGACGTGCCGGTATTGACCGATGACTACGCGCCCACCGATAATTTGCTGCATCCTTAGCCTGCTCCTCTCCTCGTGCTCTCTCGCGAGCGTTAGCCCCGACCGCATCGTGAGGGTCAAGATCCTGGCCGACGGCAGAATCAGAGAGAATCCGGCCTGGCGCGAAGAAATCAGCCGGAAATTCGAAGCCGCGTCCGATTTTTTCGACAACGAGTTTCGGATCCGCTTCGTCGCCGCTGCGATCGAGCCGTGGGAGTCCCCGGCGCCGGTTCAATCGACGCGGGAACTAATGGAGATACTCAAGAAGCCCGCTGCCTTGAACACGAGCGATGGAACTTATGATGTCATCATCGGGGTGACGGCGCTTCCCGGAAGGATCATGCCGGGTCACGCTCGCGTCGATGAGATCGGCAATTGCCGCGACGGATTGGGCAGGTACATCGCGATTTCGGCTACCGCGCCGCTCCGCCGCGAAGAGCCGGAAACCATGCTCGCAAACACCGACGTCTTGACGCTCATTCACGAATTTGGGCACCTCTTCGGCGCCGAGCACGTCGACGATCGCCGCTCGATCATGTCGGTTTACTTCAACCCATTTAGCGACTTTGATCCGAAAACCCGGGAGATTATCAACAGGAACAAGCTCTGCCCGTTCAAAAAGGGTTGACGATGCTGGCGAACATCCGCGTGGTGCTCGTTCGCGTCCGAGGGTCCGGTAACATCGGTTCGGTGGCGCGGGCGATGAAAAACCTCGGGCTCGACGACCTGGCGATCGTGGGACCCGCGCGAACCCGGAGTTTTTGGGCGAGAGCGATGGCGGTGCATGGCCGCGATGTGCTCGGCCGCGCGCGCGCTTTCGGAAGCATCCGGGAGGCGATTGCGGACTGCACGCTGGTCGTCGGCACCACCGCGCGGTCCGGCCTCTACCGAATGCACAGCCGCACGCCGCGCGAGATCGCGCCTGAAATCGTGGCGGACGCGCGCCGCGGCCGCGTGGCGCTCCTCTTCGGCCCCGAAGACAACGGCTTGACCAACAAGGATCTGGAGCACTGCCAGCTGCTCATCACCATCCCGGCAAATCCCGCGTATCCGTCATTCAACGTCTCCCAGGCGGCCGTGATCTGTCTCTATGAGCTTTATCTCGCGTCACTGGGAGAGATTAGCGAGCCCCGCGCCGAACGTGCCCCCGCGGAGGCGGTCGAGCGGCTTTTCGACCGCGCGCGAAGTTCGCTTTTAAAGATCGGCTTTCTCGACTCGGAAAACCCCGAGCACATGCTCCTCGCGCTGCGCCGGATCTTCGGCCGCGCCGGGCTCGAAGAGAAGGACGTGCGCATTCTCACCGGCTTGTTTCGCCAGATCGAATGGTACGCCGACCAGGGGTGGAAAGTGGTGGAAGACAAGCAAAAACGCGGCTTAAAAATCCGCTAGCCGGGTACTCCCGGCCAGCCCGTTCCCTTCAACCACAAAGAACGAGAGCGGAAGCTTGTGATGCATTCCGAAACAAGCGTGCTGCAGAACACGGTTGGTCATTTCAACAGTTCAAGCGCCGCATGTTTCATTTTTACCGTATTCTCTACGCCGGCCACGCTCCAGTCCACTGTCACCTCCAGCGTTTGAGCTGCGGTGGAACCACAGCCGCCGTTCCTTTTTGGTCAAGTCCCAAATTTCCTGTAAAAGCGTGAAGCGTTGAACACATCCTCTTCTCGACATTACGCGACAGCCTTTTGACCAGAAGGCGTGGTGATCTCAGCTCGCAAGTGCGACCTCAGCGCTGTCGGTTACATCATCTATTGTAAGAAGAAGCCGCTTGCGCCCGTAGCTCGAGACTTTCTTACGGTGCTACGCTCGGTGCGCCGACGCCCTCTTGTTGCCATTAAGCCTGCATTGAAGACCAAAGCTCAACGCCACCCCCCTCGACCCTCGCGTTTGTGGATAATCGCCACAGGCGGCTCCCCAGCCAGCGACGTAAGCGCTTCGGTTCGGGTCGGTCGGAACCACGCATTCGTCGGGACTGAAGCCATTATTTCTTGAATGAGAACATTATCTTGATCGACTTCATGGCGCCCGGCAAGAAGCGCCCCGGGTGCCCCATTGCCTTCAAATTCGAACTGTGGCAGTGCAAACTAGCTCACACGAACACGCCGGAGGAAACCCCATGAACGTCAATCATTTTGATGTCAAGAAGACGGCCCTGTTATTTTTCGATATTTTGAACGGCTACTACCACAGCGACGCCGCCGCGACGGCAAGAATGAAGCCGTGGGTGGATAACGCCGTCCGTTTGATGAAAGCCGGGCGGCAGGCGGGCCTGCCGATTTTTTTCGCCAAGGGCAATCACCGGCCGGACAGCGCCACTTCCGCCTTGCTTCTCACTGACACCAATAATGCTCTCAAGCCCTGGCCGGGCGGCGAGGTGACCAAGACGAGAATGCACGTCACTGCGGGAGATCCCAGCTCGGACGTGATTCCGGAGCTCGAGCCGCAGGCAGACGACTATTATATTCCCAAGTACCGCTGGAGCGCGTTCCATCAGACCTACCTCGATCTGGCGCTGCGCGCGCGCGGTTTGGACACGGTCATCATCTCCGGCGGCTCGACCGACGTGGGCGTCGCCTCCACTGTTTACTCGGGTCGGGACTTGGACTACAACATGATCGTCGTGCGCGATGCCTGCGGCAGCTCGCACGACCAGCGCGCGCATGACGTGCTGATGGACTTGATCTTTCCGCGTATGTCGCGCGTGCGCACGACGGAACAGGTGCTGCAGATGATCCAGAAAGCGCGAAGCGGGTAAGCAGATCGGAAAGAAGCTGTTCAAGCCGTTCAATCGCTTCGCTCGACTCAATCGCTACGCTCCGTTCAAGCCCTCACCTCTTTCGTCCGCCGCATCGCGGGGAGGACCAAGGAGGGGGCTTGAACCGCTTGAACTGTTCGAACCGTTTAAACCAGAAAGCACTTTCACCACTCGAGCTCTTAGCTAAGGAGGCAATTCATGGCAACCAACGGTAAACCACCCGTCGGAATCAGCCACAAGATAAAACAGATCGGCCGCATGGATCTTCCAGGCGGAGGTTCCGTTGTCGTGGAAAACGGCTACGCTTACGTCGGCCACATCGAGCCGCCTCTCGGCACTTCGATCATCGATGTGCGCGATCCGAAGCGTCCCAGGCTCGTCACGCAGCTCGAGGTTCCCGAGGGCATCCACTCGCATAAGGTACGCGTGAGCGGCGATGTCATGCTCGTCAATTATGAGCGCTATCGGACCAACAAGGAACCGCAAGGCGGTCTCAAGGTCTTCGATATTTCCGATCGTTCCAGGCCGCGCGAGATCGCCTTTTTCAAAGCCGCCGCCAAAGGCGTCCACCGGTTCACGTTCGACGGCCGGTATGCTTACTTCTCGCCGAACGTGGAAGGCTATATCGGCAATATCGCCATGATCCTCGATTTGAAAAATCCGGAAAAACCCGAGGAGGTCGGGCGCTGGTGGATGCCGGGCCAATGGATCGCCGGAGGAGAAAAGCCGACGTGGCACGGGACCGATCACCGGTGCCACCATCCGATCCGGCGCGGCGATCGACTCTACATCAGCTACTGGCACGGCGGCTTCGCCATCGTCGATATCTCCGACATGACCAAGCCGAAGACCATCAGCATGTTCGACTGGAGCCCTCCCTACCCCTGCCCGACGCACACCACGCTGCCGCTGGCGAACCGCATCATGGATCACGACTTCATGATCGTTACGGACGAAGAAGTGGGCGAAAAGCTCGCCGAGAAGCCCAATGCCTTTCTCTGGGTCGTGGACATCACCGAAGAGAAGCGACCGCTGCCGGTGGCCACCTACATGGTTCCGTGGGACGGCGAGTCGAAACCGGGCAGCCGCTTCGGCGCGCATCAACCCGCGGAACAGGTCTACGACAACATACACTACGTTACCTGGTTTGCAGGCGGGCTGCGTGCTCTCGATTTCTCTAATCCCTTCGCGCCAAAAGAAGTCGGCTACTACGTTCCCGAGCCCGGACGAGGACAGACTGCCGTGCAGAGCAACGACGTATTTCGCGCCGACGACGGCAAGTTGTACTTGATTGATCGTCTGGATGGATTCGAGATCCTCGAAAGCCAGATTTAGCAGAGGCAGTTTAACCGCAAAGAACACAAAGTTCACCAGGGAAACCCCTTTGTGCTCTATGCGTTCTATGTGGTTAGATCTTCTCTCCGCGTCCTCCGCGCCTCTGCGGTGCGTCTCTCTTCGTGTCCTTCGCGGTCCCTCCGTTCTCGCTGCGCGATCGTTTTAGCGCTTCCAGCTCCTCGAGGCTTCTCGGCCAGTCTTCTTTAAGCAGTCGCGACAGCGATCGATCGGCCAAAAGCTTGCCGCCGGTTTGACATCTGGGGCAGTAGTTGGTCTCGTTTTCCGCGTACGCGATCCGCTGGACCGGCGTCCCGCATACCGGACACGGCTTGCGATACTTGCCGTGAACCGCCATCCCCGGCCGAAAGGCCGTGACTTTTTCCGGAAAGTCTTTTCCGGTCTCTTTGCGCAGCCGCTCCACCCAGGCGCGCAAAGTCTCTCGCGTCGCATGATAGAGCGTCTCGATTTCCGCTTCGCTCATCTGGCGAGTCAAACGCACGGGCGAAAGCCCGGCTCTATGGAGGATTTCATCGGAGTATGCGTTGCCGATGCCGCCGAACAGATGCGGGTCCGTGAGCGCTCTTTTGAGCGTATGATTTTCTCGTGTGAGCGCCTCACGAAAACGACCCAGATCCGCTTCGAAGACTTCGAGCCCTTTCGGGTCGTGCCGCTGCACGGCGGCCTCACCGCGCACGAGATAAATCGATGCGCGCTTTTTCGTTCCGGCTTCGGTCATCATCAACGTCCCGGTCGGGAAATCAAAGGCCGCGAGACCGTATTTGCGCGCCACGATGGCCTCCCTTGGCTTCCAATGAAGCCTTCCCGCGATCATGAGGTGGAAGATCAGAAACAGCTCCTCTTCCAACTCGAATACGATTCGCTTGCCGAGCCGCCTTAGCGCGAGAACCTTCTTGCCTTGGGCCTCTTGAATCGGCGGCTCATACGAGCGCACGATGAAGGGACTCCCAATCCTAACTTTCAGGAGAGTCTGATCGAGCACTCTCGTTTCGAGCGCTTCGATGTAAACGACGATATCAGGCAGTTCCGGCATGGTGATACTTCCTGCAATCGTCAAAATTATTCGCAAGCTGCGATGAAATTTTGATGCTGTCAGATATTTGGAAGATAAGACTTCTCGCGCCAAGCCCGCCAGGGACGCAAAGCCTCCCAACCGGCCCCGGATAGATCGGACTTCTTAACTTGGCGATCTTTGCGAGCTTCGCGCGAAATATCTCCATTCTTACTTGTTGCGGCTGTGCCGCGCTACGTCCTCCGCGCCTCTGGGGTAAGCCAATCTTGCTTTTGCTGTTGGATTTATCTACTAACCGGCTCATGAAGATCACTCGCATCTATACTGGACCGGACAACGAATCCCATTTCGAAGAAATCGACGTCGAATTCAAGTTCAACGGGGACATGGAAGTCAGTCCGACGGAACCCGCGACAGGAATTTACTTTCGCCGCGCGCCCGCCCATCACGTAAACGACTTCCATCCCGCGCCGCGCCGTCAATACATCATCACCCTGTCCGGTCAAGTGGAGATTGAGACCGGCGACGGCACGGTGAGACGATTCGGCAAGGGCGACATCATGCTTGCCGATGATACCAGCGGTCACGGGCACATCACGCGCGTGGTCGGAAACGATCCGCGCGTCTACGTCACGATCCCGCTCAAGTGAGCGATTCCGTCGCGAACGGCGAGGCGGCGGGATTCCCCCGCTCGCGCTCCGTCGAGATCCTCATAGCGCCTTCGGCAAACCTCATACCTTCGATGATGGTGGCGACGCTCGGCATTGCGCTGCCCGACCTGAGGGCCGCGTTCGCGTTCTCGGAAGTCGGCGCGGGCGCTCTTTTCTCGACCGTGATGATCGTCGCTGCGGGCTCGAGCACAATCGCCGGCCGGCTCGCCGACAAACTGCGTCCGAAGACTGTCTTGGTAATCGGTTTGGCTCTCTTGGCCCTCGGCGTTGCGGGCGCGGGTTGCACCCAAAGCCGGCCGACTCTCTTCTTCTTCCTGGCTCTCACCGGTCTCGGCTACGGCTTCACGCCGCCGTCCCTCTACGCATTGATGTCCGACCTCTTGCCGCGGCAACGCGGTCTCGCGGCAAGCCTCGTCTCGGTTACTTACGGACTCGGGGGCGCGATCGGCGCTGTCGTGGCCAGCCTGTTAATCGGCGCCTTCAGCTGGCGCGCGGCCTTCCTGGCGGTCGGCGCAATCGCCGCGGCTGAAATGCTCGCGCAGCTTTGTTGTGTCCAGAACGTTTCCACGACGCGCTCGCGCGCGCAGCCCGGACGCTTTCACCACGTGCTTACAACGCCCCTTCTCCTGCTTGCGCTCGCCGAGTTCGTCGGCGGCTCGGTTTTCTGGAGCTCCGCCGCATGGACGCCAACCCTCCTGCGCACAGCCAAAGCGCTGACAATCGAACAGACCGGTTGGGTGATGGGCCTTTTGAGTTTCGCCAACATCGTCGGTTCGCTGGCGCTTGGCGCACTGTCCGATAGATTCGGGCGTAGAAAGGTTATTTTCGCCAGCGCCTTTCCTGCCGCCGCATTCGCCTTTGTGGTTTTCTACTGGCTGGATTCGCTTGCCCCGATCGCAGCGGGACTCTTCTTGTTCGGCACGTTTAAGGCCTCGGTTCCGGCGCTGGTGGTCGCGCTCGCCCAGGAGAGCGCGCCTGAAGGTAACCCAGGCGCCGCCAGTGGTATTATCATGTCACTGCACTACGCTTCCGGCGTAGCCGCGCCGCCTCTGGCGGCCTGGCTGATTAGCGGCACAGGCGATATCGTCGCCGCCATGATTTTTGCCTGTTCCGTTCCGCTCGTGCTCTACGGACTTCTCGTCGGAGCGATTCCGGAACCCAACGTTCGCGTCGATCTGCGGCTGAGAGCCCAATCCTGACTTCGCCGGGTCCGGCGGACCGGTTCATTTCTCGAGGAACGCCTTCACCTTCTCGATCACTTCGGGCGGCTGAACCATAACTTCCTTGCTGAGGGATTCCAGCTCCTCCCCGGTAGTCAGGTCGAGGTCCCATTTTCTTTTCTGCGCGTCGGCCAACAACGCCGGATCCTTCATCGCGTTCGAAAACGCGTCCCGCAAAGCTCTTAAACGATCCCTCGGCAACCCCGGGGGAGCTATAAACGGCCGCCCGAGTTCACCCGACGAAAGCAGTACCTTGGCAAGGCGCTTCATGGAATCGGGCGTTTGGTACTTTTCCATCAGCTCGTACATCGTGGGGACATCGGGCAACTTCGAATATCGCTTCGAGCCGCTTTGAACGAGGGCGCGAACGAAGCCGTTCTTGATCCACGTGCGCGTGGGCTCCCGACCCACATAAGCCGAAACCGTGCCGGCCCGGCACTGCACCTCCCCTTTCTCGATCGCCAGGTTCATTTCGCCGCCGCCGCCGTAACCGAGAACCATGTGAATCTTGGCCCCGAGCGCCTCCTCGACGAGCTTGGGCAGAAAATAGCCCAGACCGGCCCGCGCGAGAGCCGCGCATCTCACCGGCTCTGTTGCGTTACGCATGTCTTCCAGGGTTTTGTACGGCGTGTCCGTCCGGACAAACAGCACCTGGTCGATCTGCTCCGGCGAGCCGATCCAGGAAAATTTCGGCCAATCGAACTTCACTTCCTTGGCGCCGAGGAGCTGGTCGATGTAGATCGCCGGATTGACCAGGCCCAGCGTCAAGCCGTCGGGCTTGGCGACGTTGTAAATATAGTTCGCCGCCACTACGGTCCCGGCGCCGGCCATATTCTGCACGATGATATCGGGAGTCCCGGGGATGTGCCTGGCGAGGTGCGGAGCGAGAAAGCGAGCCCAATCATCCATGGCTCCTCCGGCCGAGGTGCCGACGATGAGCCTGATACTCTTTCCCTTGTAGAACTCGTGCGTCGTCGCGCGCGCGGCGCTGCAAATCATCAGCGCGCCGCAAAGGACGAATGCGTAAAAACCGAGCTTTTTCATAGAAACCTCTCCAATTTGGACGTCGTCCCGAACTCCTTATCTCCGATCGTCAAATCCGCTTTGTGGCATCACAACTCCCGTTCCTTCGCCTTCTCTTCCATTAGGGCTTTGAGCACCTTGCCGTCGGTTCCGAGCTTCAGTAGCCGTTTTACGTTTTCGCCTAAGATCTTTTGTTTGTCCTCTTCCGGAATATCCATCTCCTCGACGCTCGGCACCGCCCCGGGCAAGTCGCCGATGAGCAGCGGGAAATCGCTCCCTAGGACCATCCTTTCGGGCCCGTAGAATTCATACGCCATCATCAGCGCCGGCTGATAAAACGAGACGGTATCGCAGTAAAGATCTTTTAGATAAGCCGACGTCGGTTTTTTGGTTTTGATGCCGCAAGTCGGATCGTGATAACCGCGGTCGATTCTCCCCGCCAGGAACGGCAAGCCCGCGCCGAGATGCGAAACAACGAAGTTGAGCTCCGGAAACCGCTCGAGTATGCCCGAATAGGCAAGGCGCGTGGCGGAAAGCATGATATCGAACTCGAAACCGAGAATGATCGCCAGTCGCCACTCCTGCATCACCTGCGCCCCGAGAGGCGTGGTCGGGTGAATGAAGATCGGGATGCCGAGGGCTTGCGCGCGCGCGTACACCGGCAAAAGGAAGTCGGAATCCAGCGTCTTGCCGGCGACATTCGTGAGGATACTGATGCCCTTGAGGCCCAACTCCAAAACGGCGCGGTCGAGTTCCTTTAACGCGAGCCTCGTGTCGATCAGGGGCAGCATCGCCAGCCCTTGGAAATGCTCGGGATATTTCTTTGCCGCTTGCGCCAAACCGTTGTTGATCAGCCGGCTCATCTCGGCGCTTTCTTCAGGCGAAAAGCGATCGACGCCGGGATGCGGGGACGACAGCACCTGCATATCGACCCGATGCTCTTTGATTTTGTCCAACCGCACTTCGATATCGAAAAAATCCGGAGTCACCGGTCCTGCTCTGGCGCCCATGCTGAGGATGATCTTTTCGCCCTTTTCGTTCTTTTCGATCCTGACGTCGCCCGTCGAGGCTTCGAGTCTCTTCAAGTACTCTTCCGGATAGAAATGCGCGTGAAAGTCGATGTTCATGGTGCATCTCCTAAGCGCTGAGATAACAGTTTTGAGCTTTGAGCGATCTCAAAGCTTTTCTTTCAATGCTTTCCTCTGAGCTCCGCGTCAGCTCGCTCCAGGAAGGCTTTCACCCGCGCGACGGCGGCGCTCCGATCGTAGTTCGTAAAACGGCTCGCCATCAAAAGGAACGGATCGCCGGCAAAAAAGCGTTCATAAAGCACCTGCCGCCCGCCGAACGAACTACAGGCCAGATCCCAGGCGAGGCGGAACAATCGCACCCGTTCTTTTCCCGTGAGCGTCGCCGATTGATAGTACCGTTCGATATCGGCCGAAATAGCGGGTGCTGCGAGGTCCCGCTCGGTCGGCGTGGCCATCAATCCGCTCGAGCCGATGAGCTGCAAGATCTCGATCAGCCGCGGATAAATCCGTGGAAAGTAGTTGCGCGCGGTTGCCAATATATCGGGGTTCGGGTGCACGAATCCGCTTTCGTCCGTGATCGCGTCCGCCTCCGCCGCCCTGAGATAGGCGCGCTCGGTCTCGACGACATCGACGATCTCACCAAGAAGCTGTTGGTAAAGCGGCAGTTCCGATCGGCCGATCGTCTCCGCAAGCAGGCTCGCTACGCCCAAGACGAATTCGGCCTTCGCCAGGTTTTTCGCGGTGAACTGATGGATCCCATGGAGAAAGGCCGGGGTGTCGCGAAACAGTCGATTGCACAGAGAGATATCGCCTTTGAGAAACACACGGTCCCAGGGCACGACGACGCGGTGAAAAATCGCCACGGCATCCATCTCTTCGTACTGCGCCGTGAGCGGATAATCGGCCATCGGCCCGCCGGCATCGAAGCTTTCACGACAAATGAAGCGCAATCCCGGCGTCGATACCGGCACGGCAAAGGCAAACGCAAACCGGGGCGCGTCGCTTGGTTGCGTGCGCGAAGGCGACGGAAATACGTGCAGCTCGTCGGCGAACGGCGCGAGGGTGGCCAGCATGCGCGCGCCGCTCACAATCAGTCCTTCCCGGCTTTCGCTCTCGATGTGGAGCGGCACCGTCGGGTCGGCTTGTTCGGACTGGCTACGGGCCCGGTTGATCTGTGGATCGACGAAGGCATGGGTGGCGCAGAGGTCGCGTTCGCGACACCCCTGATAGTAGGCAACTATGCGCTCGGCATAGTGTGAGCCGTTACGGCCAAAGTACGCCGAGGAGCACGCGAACCCCGCAAGAATCGCGTTCAGATAATCGGGCGTGCGCCCGAGCAGACCGCCGCTCCAGTCGGCCCAGGCCTTGAACATCGCGCGGCGCCGAACCAGATCGTCGACGCTCCGGGGCTGGATGAAGGCCAAGCTGACGGGATCGCCGGTGGCGGGCGAAGGATAGGTGAGCTTCGATTTAAATTGAGGATTCCACTGGAGATCGTAAAGCTCGGCAATGCTCCGGGCGGTACGGCCGAGAATCGGATGCTCGACCACATTCCGGACGCGCTCTCCGGCGAACCAGATTTCGCGGCCGCCTTCGAGTCCCGCCAGATACTCGGCTCCCGTCCGCGCAGGCATGGTTTTTCTGCCGCCCCGATACTCGGGGGTCGAGGCGGAAATCGCGGCGACAGTAACCGATCGCGCGGTTCTATGTCAACGCGACGCAGCTACCTAGGGGCGGATAGGATTCTCTCGCTCCAAGCACGCCAAGCACGGAAAGGGCTAGCGAAGACTTGAGCATTGGAGTAACGGCGTAGTGGAGCAAGCGGACCAATGCTCCAACACTCCACGGTCCTTGCGATCTTTGCGGGCTTGGCGCGAGACATTTCGATTCTTTCCGGTTGCGGCGTGGGTGCGTTGTCCCAATCGCGGCTTCGATCATGACGGAAAGATCGACGCGATCTTTTGATGCCCGCCGTTCTCCTGGAAGGCTTCCTCATAATAGAGGCCGAGCGCCTTGAGCACCGGCGCATCCTGAATCGAGAAGAGCACGGCGTCTTCGGTCGTCGAGGTATTGGCGTGCTCGTGAAGCGCCCACGGCGGCAAGGCGAGAATGTCCCCTTTCGTCCAGACGAATTGCTGGCCGTCGATGATGGTGCAACCCTGGCCCTTGACGACGTGATACACGGCGCTCCCGGTATGACGGTGCGCCAGGGTATGTTCGCCGGGACGGAGCAGCTGCGCCCAGCAGCCCATCGTCGGCATCACCGGTCCTCCGGTCTGCGGATGCTGGTACTCCAGCGCGATCCCGTCGTATGGGCTCCCGCCGTACTGCCGCAATGCGCCGAGAGCCTCCCACGTCTTGGTCCAAGGGTACAACAGCAGCGGCGACGAAAGTGGCTTTTCTTTCACCCATGTCGGAGTCAAATGAACGTGCCCGTGCAGAGTCTTTGAAGCGTTGGCGGGACGCGTCGAAGGCACCTGGGTTGCCTCATAGAATTGGAAAAACATCGCCTCCAACGACTGAATCAAAGGGATGTCCAGACCGTCCATCCAGACAACCCGTTGGTCGGTTTCGTTCCCGTGGTCATGCCACGCCCAGCTCGGGGTTAAGATCAGGTCCCCCGGTTCCATGTAAACACGCTCGCCGTCAACCGCCGTGTAGGCTCCGCTTCCCTCGATGATGAAGCGGATCGCCGTCGGAGTGTGCCGGTGCGCCCGCGCGACCTCCCCCGGTAGCAGGATCTGCACGGCCGCAATCAGGTTATTCGTCGTTGCCCAGCGCCCGCCGAGCCCGGGATTGAAGAGCTGTAACGCGCGGCGCTCGTCACCGACCGGAACCGCGTGCGCGGACTCTTCGATGATCGATTCGAGAAGCGACCAGCGCCACATGTGTGGAACCATCTTCGGCTCCGGGTGCGCCGTCATCTGGCTCGCCAGCTCCCAGAGGCCGTACATGTGATGCGCATGCATTCGCGCGTGAAACGCTTCCTGAACGGAAGCAGCGTACGCGTTGTCTTTTGCCAGTTTTTTTTCAGGTTTGGCCATGGCCCCTCCGGACGCAAAACGCTCCGTTGCCGTGTCGATTGGTGACAATGCGAGTCGAAGTAAATATCGAACCTGACTAAAAACGTATACGACGGCCTCTTCCTATGTCAACTTGCGCGGAAGCGGCGCAATGGGTCTTCCGCTCCTGGAATTGCTCTCGCTTTTCCGTAAAACCTGTACGTCTCCTTGGATGTCTTTCACTCGCTCGTATCCTTTATATAGCGCCTGTTCTGGCTGCAGTCGCATTGCTCGTCGTCCGATTTTTGCGCTTGACCGGCGAGGCGGTCCGCCCTATTTTGCCCGAGCGTCCATGGGTGCCAAAATCAACGTTCTCAGCGCCGGGGCGGTTAAGCCCGCCTTGACGAGAGTGATCGACGCGTTCCGTCAGGAAACCGGGCATGCGGTCGATGTTACCTTCGCCACTGCGCCCGAAATACGCAGGCGCCTGAGCGCTGACGAGAGCGCCGATGTCGTCATTGCGCCGTCGGAAGTCATCGATGAATTGGTTGGTGCCGGCAACGCCCAGGCTACCGATCGCGGCACAATCGGCCGAATCGGCATCGGCATAGTAGTTCGCGACGGCGCGGCAGTGCCGAGCATCGCGACGGTGGAGGACTTCAAGCAATCTTTGTTGGCAACAGGGTCGATCGTCTACAATCAAGCGTCGACCGGCATTTACCTCGAGCAGCTCTTTGAGCGGCTCGGGATCGGTGAGCACGTAAAGGCGGCTGCGATCCGCTATCCGGATGCGGCATCTGTGCTCGAGCACGTGCGCGGCGCCGGAAGCCGCTGCATCGGTTTTGCCGCAGTTACCGTCGTCAAGGAAAACGAAGGCCAAGGATTGAAATTCGTCGGGCCGCTGCCGGCCGAAATCCAGAATTATACGACCTATGAGGCGACAGCAACGGCAAACAGCGCGCGTCACGAGTTGGCGCCGGCGCTCGTCCGATATCTCACCACTTCTGCGGCAAGAGCGGTTTTCGCCGCATTCGGCATCGAATCGAACCCCGACTGACCCCACGAACGTCGCGCAGTTCCGCGACAGGAGTCTTACGTCCAGCGACATTCGCGCCGCTCAAGCGTGCCCGGCGCCGCGTTTGGAACGGATCGATTCGGCGGCATCACCGAGCTCTTCGAGTTTCTTGGACAGGAACAGCTGCTCGGAGTGGATCGTGGCCAGTTGAAGCGATTTGCGGAAGTAGTTAATCGCGGCCTGTCGATTATTCAAGTTCGCTTCGAACTCGCCCAAGACCACGTAGAGCAGGTAGTAAGAATTCAGTTGATCGAGGTTCGGGATCGCCTCGATGGCTTCAAGGCCCGCTTTAGGTCCGTGAACGTTGGCGACGGCGACGGCGCGATTGAGCGCGACGACGGGAGAATCATCGATCTCGACCAGGTGATCGTACAGGGATAGAATCCTTTTCCAATCCGTCGATTCGTAGTCCTTCGCGGCGCAGTGGCAAGCGGCGATCGCTGCTTGGAGGTGGTAGGCGCTGACTGCGTTACTCCTGGTCGACTGCATGAGGTGGAAGAGCCCGCGCGCGATCATCGCCTGATCCCAGGACGAGCGGTCCTGTTCTTTCAGGCGAAGAATGTTCCCATCGGCGTCGGTGCGCGATCGCAAACGGGCGCCGTTGAGCAGCATCAAGGCGAGCAGAGCATGGCTCGGCGCGCGATTGCCCGCGGGATGCTCGACCAACAGCGCGCACAAACGGATCGCTTCGCGACAGAGCTCCTCGCGTATCACGTGCTCCCCGAGCGAGGCTTTGTAGCCCTCGTTGAAAAGCAGATAGAGCGTCTGCATCACGCCCTCGAGCCGCCCGGTCAGTTCCTCCCCGGCTGGAATTTCGAATGGAACCCGCGCATCGCGGATTTTTTGTTTCGCCCGGGTGAGTTTTTTGGCGATTGCGGCTTCGGAGGTAAGGAACGCTCGGGCTATCTCGGCCGCGCTGAAACCGCAGAGTGTTTTTAATGCGAGCGCGACCTGAGTCTCGCGCGGAACCAGCGGATGGCAGCACACGAACATCATGCGCAAGCGGTCGTCCTGGATTTTGTCCTCCGAAAGAACGCAGTCCTCGACCGTCGTGCCGTGCTCGGCTAAATGCGCAATTTCGTTTTCCTTCCTTCGAAAGATTTTATCGCGACGGATGAGATCGACCGCCAGATTTTTCGCCACCTGCGTGATCCATGCTGAAGGGTTCTTCGGTATGCCGTAGTACGGCCAAGTCTGTAGCGCCCGAATCAGCGTTTCCTGAACCACGTCTTCAGCAAGGTTAAGATGTTCAACGCCGAATATTCTCGTCAATGTCGAGACAATCCTTCCCGCCTCGTGGCGGAAGAAATGCTCCACGATTTGCCCGACTTCGCCTGTGGGCGGCGCTGAACCGGTTTTTTCGGATGCGGTCATCATCCCGCAAAGCACTTAATGGATGGTCTCAGCCGCTCGCGCGGGCCGGCTGCGCCGTGCCCTTCTCGTCCGGGTTCAACGATAAAGCGCAGGCCGGCGCCACGGGCCTTACCTCGACTGTAGCGCCGTAGTTCAAGCCGGGAAATTCCTTGGCAATCTCCGCCGCCTCCTCCAAGCTCCCCACCTCCAGCAGAAAGAAGCCGGCAATCGCTTCTTTGGATTCCGCAAAGGGGCCGTCTGACACGGAACGGCCTTTCTTCTGAGAAACAATTTTGCCTTCGGGAAACAAAGGTTTCCCCGCCTTGGCCTTTCCCTCCGCGGTTAGCCGGTCAAGCCAGGCGTACATTTTATTGACAACCTCTTGAATCTCCTCAGGCGAAAGGCCCTTGTGCCAATCGGTGCCGCGAAACAGCAGCATGTATTCCGATTTTTCCGTGCTCATGGCTCTCTCCTTTCCCTTCCTTCAATCATACGACGAATAGGCGCGCTTGGGCAGGACATGACTCCTGATGTTTCCTGATTTGAAACGACATGGCCTTTTTGAATTTGCACATCGAGCCGTTTGGACCTTAGCCGCCGGCGATCGCTCCCACGATCATAAAGGGTTGAGCCCCGCTCGCAATGGCGTCCGGCAGCGGCGTATCCGGCGGCTCGTGCGACAGATCTCGGCCGCAAGCGAAGAATCTTACGAACGGCCGTCGTTTCAGTGTCGCGTGGTCGCGGATCGTCCCGCGCAACATCGGATAGCGCGCCTCGAGCGCGTCGAGAACCGACCGCATCGTGACTTGACCGGTCACGTCGAGTTCAACCTCTCCGTCTACTTTCGCGAGCTTTCGGAGATGGGCCGGGAGTGTGACGCGAATCATGGCAGCGTTTGAACCTCCACCGAGAGCACGGCCGGAAGATCCCGGACTATTGCCGCCCAACTGTCGCCGGCATCGGGGGATGCGTACACCTGTCCTCCAGTCGTGCCGAAATAGATGCCGCACCGGTCGAGCCCATCGACTGCCATCGCATCGCGCAACACATTCACGTAGCAATGGTTTTGCGGCAGACCCTTCGTGAGCGGTTCCCATTCGTCCCCTCCGCTCCGGCTACGATAGACCCGCAGCTTCCCATCGGGCGGGAAGTGCTCGGAGTCGCTCTTGATTGGGATAACGTAAATGGTTTCGGGCTCGTGCGCGTGAACGTCGATTACGAAGCCGAAGTCGCTCGGTAGATTGCCACTGACCTCTCGCCACGACTCGCCCAGATCGTCGCTGCGCATCACATCCCAGTGCTTTTGCATGAACAGCACCTCCGGCCGAGAGGGGTGCATGGCGATACGATGAACGCAGTGACCGACCTCGGCGGTCGGGTTTGGTATGTAAAGCGAATGCAGCCCTCGGTTAATCGGCCGCCACGTCTTGCCGCCGTCGTCGGTTCGGAATGCGCCCGCCGCCGAAATCGCGATAAAAATCCGCTTTGGATCCATCGGATCCAAAAGGATCGTGTGCAGACACATCCCCCCGGCCCCGGGCTGCCATGACGACCCCGACCCGTGGCCGCGCAGTCCGGGAAGCTCGTGCCAGGTCTTCGCGCCGTCGGTTGTGCGGAATAACGCGGCGTCTTCGACGCCCGCATAAACGGTATCGGGATCGGTATGCGACGGTTCGAGGTGCCACACGCGCTTGAATTCCCACGGTCTGGGCGTCCCGTCGTACCACTGATGCGTGGTCAGGGAAGCGCCGGTTTCCGGCGATGTATCGTACACGAACTTGTTACTTATGCCGGCCGGCGGCTCGTATGGGTCGGGTATTTTCTCTCCCCCAGGCACCTCCCAGGTCTTGCCGCCGTCGCTCGACCGCTGGATGATCTGGCCAAACCAGCCGCTGGTCTGCGAAACGTAGATCCGATCCGGGTCGGCGGGAGAGCCTTTCATGTGGTAGATCTCCCAGCCGGCGAAGTGAGGGCCGCTCACGTCCCACTTCTGCCGCTTTCCGTCCGACGTTAAAATAAACGCTCCCTTGCGCGTGCCTACCAGTACCCGTACTCCACTCATGCATGGCTCCTTCCGCTGTTGGGCTTCCATCAGTGACGACGAATAACCACGTCGCCGCAGGACACTTGAAAAGATTTTTTTGGCGGAACGCTGCGTAACCGGCCACCCGAGTTTCAAACCGGACGGACACCCGCCTCTTGGTTCCGTTCGATCAGTTCGAGGAATTCGGCCGCCAATCTGGGACCGATGCCCTCGTTTTCATGTTTGAAGAAAACGTACGCATGATCCCACTCCTGGGAAAAGATCCGCGCCATCCAACGCAGCAGATCATCACGTGTATAGGCGGACCGCCGGAGCCGGATATATCCCCAGGTTGCGGCAGCCGGCGGATCAAAACGCTCGACCGCATCGGTGTCTGCAACGCAAAGCGCGCAATTGCGTTCGCATAATGCAGCCGACACCTCGTCATCGAACCACGAGGGGTGGCGGAACTCGAAAGCCGCTTCCCGATCGGACGGCAGAATCGACAGAAACTTTCTCAGCGCCGCGATGTCTTTTCGGAAGTAAGGCGGAAGCTGGAAAAGCACGGCCCCTGCGTTTCCCTTTAGTGTTCCCGCTACGCGAAACAGGTAGTCGACTTCGGGCGCGGCGTCCTTGAGCCGCTTGATATGGGTAATCTTCTGCGGCGCCTTGAGCACGAAGCGAAACCCGGCCGGTACCTGCGCCGCCCAGGACCGAAGCACCGTTTCTTTGGGCAGGCGATAAAAAGTGTTGTTGATTTCAACGGCCGGCAGGCGCGACGCATAAAAGCGCAGCATGTCTTTTGAAGAAAGCCCCTCGGGATAAAAACCCCCGAGCCACGCTTTGTAGCTAAACCCGCTCGTTCCAACCCACGGCTTTACGCGGCGCGCATCGCCCATGAGATAACCGTGGGGCGCTAGCCGCCGAGCTTCGGCGCGGCAGGACGAGCGAGAAGACGATCCACATAAGCCGAAAGCTTTGGCCTTTCGGGCCCCCGGCCCAACAACCGTTTCCAGATAAACATCGATCCAACCATTACGTCCGCCGCGGTGAACCAGTCGCCGAACAGGTAGGGACCGTCTCCGAGCTCGCGCTCGATCACGTCTCGCGTGGTCTCGAAGTCGCTCCAGCCGCGCTGCGGCGGGGTTGGCATGCCGAGAACGACATCGCCCAAAGAAGGCTCCAGTTGAGAGCTCGAATAAACCATCAACGACAGGTAGCGGCCGCGTTCGGGCGTGCCGATTCTCGGCGCCAAATTGGCTTCGGCAAACTTGTCGCCGAGGTAAAGGCAAATCGCCGCGCCTTCGAAAACCCTTGCATCGCCGTCCACCAGGGCCGGAAGCTTCCCGGCGGGATTGATCTTCAGAAACTCCGCCGTCTTATGCTCGCGCTTTTCAAAATCGATGGGAACGATCTCATAGCTGCCGCCGCACTCGTCGAGCAGCCACTTCGTGATCACCGCGCGACTCTTCGGATTGTAATAGAGCTTCATCGTGTCACCTCATCACTTTTTCCGGTTGCTTATAGCACGCCCTCCGATCAGTTCTTCAGCCGATATCCCGTCCGGAAGATCCAGGCTACCATGCCGAGACACAAAACGAAGAAACCCAGCGTCATCGCCAAGCTCAGCGAGACGCTTACGTCGGAGGTCTCATAGAAACTCCAGCGAAACCCGCTCACCAGGTAAACAACCGGGTTGAACAGCGTGATCGCGCGCCAGGGTGGCGGCAGCATATCGATGGAATAAAACGCGCCGCCCAGAAACGTTAGCGGCGTCACGATCAGCATGGGGATGAATTGCAACTGCTCGAAGCTTTTGGCCCAAATCCCAACGATAAAACCGAACAGGCTGAAGGTTGTCGCCGTCAGAACCAGAAACGCGATCATCCAAACCGGGTGCAGGATTTTAATCGGAACGAACATTGCGGCCGTGGCGAGAATGATCAACCCGAGCGCGACCGATTTAGTCGCCGCTGCACCGACGTAAGCGATCACGATCTCCACGTAAGACACCGGGGCGGACAACAGTTCATAGATCGTGCCGGTAAACTTGGGAAAGTAAATGCCGAACGAAGCATTTGAAATGCTCTGGGTCAAGATCGACAGCATCATTAATCCGGGCACGATAAAACCCCCGTAAGGCACGCCATCGACTTCGCTCACGCGCGCGCCGATGGCGGCACCGAACACGATGAAATAAAGCGAGGTCGTAATGACGGGCGTCACCACGCTCTGCAGCAGGGTGCGCAAGGCCCGCGCCATCTCGAACCGGTAAATGGCCCACACGCCGTGTCGGTTGAATGCGAATTGGCTCATTGCAAGAATAACTCCTCACCACGAAGAACACGAAGTTGATTGCCGCTGTAGCGCGCTGATTCATGTGCGGTCGCTCACCAGGCTCACAAAGATTTCCTCGAGCGAGCTCTGGCGCGTGTTCAGATCCTTCAAGCCGATGCCCAGATCGGTTATCCGTTTGAGCAGCAGCGGAATGTCCGCGCGATCCTCTTTGCCATCGAAAACATATTCCAGCTCGCGGCCGCCGTTCTTCAACGCGAGCCG
>DATMBL010000352.1:0-3732 GCA_035559295.1 Candidatus Eiseniibacteriota bacterium | reverse complement strand
ACCACACGTTCAGCGGAGGCGAAAACAAACTGCCGCGCTTCCACTCGAAAGAGAGCGGCTTTTCCCCTTCGTTCCAGACGGTCGTCGCCCCGCTGCCCCTGAGGACGAAAATCAACTCCTCGAACAAGTGCTTTTGCGGCCGCGTCGATCTCCCCGCGGCGATCTCGCAAACATAGGCCCCCATGTTGAGCTGGTCCTGGGGCGCCCCGAGGACAACCCAGCTCCCGGCGGCACCCATCCGGTCCCAGGGCTCGACACGGATCGCGTTCAGGTCCGGCACGATGAAGTTCCGGATCATCGGAACTCCCTCGTGCTCCACCCACTGCTCAAAGGCCGTCTTGCCCGTGTAGGGCTTCGGTTCAAACGCGTCGCGCATCGGGATCTCCCTCGAACGACCTGTTCACCGGTACAGTGCATCGATGAAGCCGCTCTGCTCGATTTCCCTGAGATGGCTGTAGTCGATCATGTCCTTCGCCTCGAGTTGTTTCGCCTTCGGATTCGTCGCGCGCACGACTTCCAGCAGATTTCGCCAGCCCTCGTCCGTCCCGTATGGCTTCGGAGGGATCATTGCGACGAAAATCCTGTAGGTCTCCTCGAGCGCCGCCCGGTCGTTCATCCGCATCCAGCGCCTCAAGCTCTCCACGCTCGCCTCGCGGTTCCTTTTCATGTACGCGATGCCGGCCAGAAACCCTTTCAGGAATCGCTGGACGGTATCCTTGTTTTTGGAGGCGAAATTGCGGGTCGCCAGAAGATGGTCGAAGGAAAACTGGACTCCCGCCTCGTGCAGCGACGTCAGCACTCGGAATCCGAGATTACGCGCCGTGAGGTTCGCCGGAGGGGTGAGGACGGTGGCATCGGCGGCGCCCTGTCTCAACGCGGCGAGCCGCGTCGGTTCGTCTCCGATCTGGAGCATCTGCACGTCCTTGTCGGGATCGATTCCCATCTTTATGAGCACGAGACGCGCCGCGTAGTGCGCCCCGCTGCCGAAGCGGCTGATCGCGATCCTCTTGTTTCTGAGTTTTTCCGGCGTGTCGATCTCGCCGGCAACGATCAGCATGTACGGCAGCGTATTCACCCATTCGCCCAAAACGACGATGTCCGCACCGCCCACCTTGGCGTTGACGCCGCTGGTGCTTCCGGCCGCGGCGAACTGAACCTCGCCCGCGACAAGCGCCTGAATGGTCGTCGAGCCGCCCTGAAAAGTAACGACCTCAGTCTTGAGCCCGTATTGCGCAAACAAGGAGCGGTCCTGCGCCACCCACAGCGGAAGCAACGGCCCGCTGAGTCCGAGCGAGCCGATTCTCACCGTCTGCGCCGCTGGACCGGCCGGCAGGGCGACCACAATGGAAAGCGCCAACCATAGAATGAAGAGAAATTGCCTCATGAAGCCTCCAGCCGAGCGTTGATCAGCGGGCGTTTGGAACCGCCCCCCACTCGTACAGCCCGACGGGAAGGCCGTCGAGGTAACGGAGGACATCGACGGCTTTCATGACATCGGCGTATTTGATGTTCATATCGAGCAGGTTCGCCTTGTGGGATATCTGAATACGATCGAAAGTACCCTCCTCCACGACCGCGACGAAATAGTTATAGGAGAAAGCATCGACCACGGAGGCGCGCACGCATCCGCTCGTCGAACCCCCCGTGACAATCAACGTATCCACGCGGTAATCACTGAGCACGCTATGCAGCGGCGTCCCGAAGAATGCCGAGGGTTTGAGTTTGCGGATGACGATGTCCGACGGCGCCGGGGCGATCTCGCGGACGATATCCATCCGTTGCGAAAACGCTTTGGTTTGATCTTCTTCATGCCGGTGGTTTTTCCAAGGCCTCCGCTTGGATTCATAGTTGCTTTCGGCACCGATGCCGGTCGTGTAGACGATCGGAATCCTCTTGCCCCGTGCCCTGTCGATGAGAGTACGCGTGACATCGACCGCGTCCCAGGCTTCTTCGCCGCAGCTATGCCTGATGCGCTTGATCGACTCGAGAACGGGCTCCCTGCGGTCTCCGACCCAATTGTAGTTCATGTCGATCACGAGAAGAGCGGGACGCTCCCCGAGTCCGCGGACGCGGCCGTAACCGCAGGCTTGCAGCACGAGCTCGTCTCTTTCCGTGATCACGTCGTCCCAAAGCGCCATGGCCGACCTCTCGATTATCCGCCCGATCCTTGCGCCTCGACTTTATCCTCCAGGTGGCTGCTAGCCCCGCCCGATAAACGGCGCCACCCGACCCTCTGTCGCTTCCAGATAGCGCACAAACCTGTATTTGTTCTCCACCAAATCGACCGCCGGTCTGTGAATCTCTCGATGGATCAGGCTTTCTTCAACCTTGCAAACGATAAAGCACAGCGTCGTCCCCCGCATGGCCAGTACGGCTTGCTTCTTGAACGATTCCACATCCCTGACGGTCACCGAGTGTTCAATTCCCGCTCCCCTGGCGACGGTTTCCAAGTCCGTCTTCCCTGCGGTCGCGGTGGGCTCACTGATCCGCGTGCCGCTGTACATGGCGTTGTCGAAAACGAACACGGCCAGGTTGCGAATCCCCAGATTCGCCACGGTCGCGAGGATGCTCAAGGACAACAGAGTGCTGCCGTCCGATTCGAGCGCCACCACGGGACGGTTCGGCAGTGCCAGGGCGAGGCCCGCCGCGACCCCAGCCGCAGCTCCCATCTCGCCGAGCAAGAGGTTCCCCCCATGCTCCGAGAGATGCCCCCACTCGATTCTCTGGCCGCTTTGTGACGTCACGATCAGATGGTTCGTTACGAGCGGTGCCAAGATCTGCAGGCATTCGTATCGAGTCATATGGTGAAATCTCCGGTGAAAATCAGCGCCACCGGCTCCCTGAGAGCGTTCATTGTTCTTACTGCATCCTTGATGTTCGTCTCCAGATTGACTCCGTTCTCGAGAACTCGGTGCTCGATATCGAGCGCTCGCAACTGAGGAAGCAAACGTCTCCCGGGCAGGGAATAAAGGAAACTGTTTCTCTGATCGTCAAAACCTCCCAGATGGCTGACCAGGAGAAGAACGGGCACGTGCAAGTGCAGCGCAACAACGACGAGTTGATAGCATGAGACGTAGATCCCCGTACTTTCCATGTAGCAGGCCGCCTGTCTGCCGCCGAGGGTTGCGCCGACGGCGATGGATACCGCGTCGGCTTCACTCGCCGTCGGGGCGAGCTTGAAACGGGGATCCTTTCTCATGAGCGGCAGAATCTGGCTTAACCTGCTTTCGGGCAAATAGCTCATGAAGTCGATGCCGGCCTCACCCAATCCCGCGACTATCCTGCTTGCGAGTTGCGCTTCCATGGAGCTCCTGAATCGGGAGTGACCGCCGTGGCCGATTTTGCTCGATCTGGCGGCGAATCCCGACCTCAATCCCTACGCTTTTTGTAGTTAACCGGCGGCATCTCGAGCGTCATGCCTGACTTCCTCAACTCCTCTTCGTACATCCGGCGCACACTCGGATCCTCGTCTTCGTATTCGATCATGTCACCTCCCTCCTCGGTGCTCGTGGCCATGAGATCCCAGCCGCCGATCGGATACTTTTGTCCCCAACCTTTGAGCGCAAGGCGCTTCACCGGCACTTCGCTCGTTGTAAAGTGCTGATGAAACCACCTGTTGGGCGGCGTGAAAAGGCTCCCCGCCTCCCAGTCATAACGCTTCATGGGCCCGCCTTCGGGCCACATGAGGGAATAACCCTTGCCCTCAAGAACAAAAATATAGGCTCCGGGGCC
>DATMBL010000351.1:0-2797 GCA_035559295.1 Candidatus Eiseniibacteriota bacterium | reverse complement strand
CCGGACCTGCCGAACGTGGCCGTGGCTATAGAGTTGGCCAAAACCGAGGAAGCGAGACGACTGATCCAGATCGGCATTCACGACCAGAGCGCGATTCTCCGGCCGTTCGCCTTGCCGCCGGCTACGCCGAAATCGATCGTCAACGTCATGCGGCAGGGGTTTCAGGCAACGATGAAGGACGCCCAGTTCCTCGCCGAGATGGAGAAGTCGAAGCTCGGGGTCGATCCCGTGCCGGGCGAGGAGATCGAAGGTATCGTGCGGAAAATATCAAAACTCGAGCCCGCTCTGGCGGCAAAACTCCGCGACATCCTCGGCATCAAGAAATAAGGCTGCAAACATGGAGCGAGACGAGTTCCGCGCCGTCGGCGGCAGGATCAATCGCCGGGACGGAATCGAGAAGGTCACCGGCGGGGCGAAGTATACGGGTGACCTCGTGTTCCCCGATTTGCTCGAGGCGAAAGTCCTGCGGGCCCCTTTTCCGCATGCGCTCATCGAATCGATCGATGCCCGCAAGGCCCAAGCCCTCGAGGGAGTCGCCGCGGTGCTCACCAGAGACGACCTTGGCGATATCGACCCCTATTACGGCCACTGCCTGCGCGATCGACCCCTGATCGCGATCGATCGCGTCCGCTACATCGGCGAACCGGTGGCGGTCGTCGCCGCGGAGGATGCGGCGACCGCGGAAGAGGCCCTGTCGCTGATCGAGGTCGGCTACAAGGAACTGCGTCCGGTGACGACGGTCGACGATGCCCTTGCCGAAGGGGCGCCCCTCCTGCACGAGAATGTTGCCGGTGTCGGCGAGTTTCACGAGATGCGTGGGGTCGGAAGCGAAAAGCGGTCCAACATCTGCCACCATGAAACGTTCGTCAAGGGCTCGTCCGAAGAGGGCTTCGCCGAAGCGGACGAAATCATCGAAGAGATTTACGAGTTCCCGATGATTTACCACTACACGATGGAGCCTCACACCACGGTGGCCAGGTACACGCGCGAAAGCGTCACGCTATGGACTTCCTCCGCCCACCCGTTTCTCGTGCGTGCGGAAATCGCGCACATGTTCGGCTTGCCGCACTCGAAGGTCGAGGTCGTCGTGCCCTATGTCGGCGGCGCGTTCGGCGGCAAGTCCTATTTCAAGATCGAACCCTTGGTGGTCGCAATCGCGAGAAAAACCGGCGGGCGGCCGGTGCGCGTGGCGCAAAGCGTCTCCGAATCGATGCTCACGATCCGGCGCCATTCGGCCAGATGCCGGATCAAGACGGGCGTTATGCGTGACGGAAGCCTCGTCGCCCGTGAAGCCGAGGTCCTCCTGGATACGGGAGCTTACGCCGACAACGGCCCGCGCGTGGCGAAGCGCGCGGCCAACCGGATCCACGGCCCGTACAGGATTCGGCATTGTAAGATCGACGTCAAGGCGGTTTACACCAACACCGTGCCGGCCGGTTCGATGCGTTCGATCGGCGGGCCCCAAACGATCTGGGCGCTCGAGTGTCATACGGACAGCATAGCGGCGCGCCTGGGGATCGATCCCCTGGAGCTTCGGCTCAAAAACCTTCTCAAAAGAGGCGAAGAGCTGCGGTCCGGCGCGAAACCGATCGACGCCGATCTCGCGATGGGAACCAGAATCGCGGCCGCAGGCGTCGGATGGGACAGCCCGCAGACCGAGCCGGGGCGCGGCAAAGGCGTCGCCGTCGGCGTAACGGATTCGGAGGCGATGCCCGTTTCCACGGCGCTCGTCCGCCTGCTTGCCGACGGAAGCGTCATCGTGTTGGCCGGCAGCACCGAGGTCGGCCAGGGCGCGCGCACGGTCTTGAGCCAGATCGCCGCCGAAGAATTGAAGGTTCCGGTGGAAACCGTGACGATGCAGCCGACCAACACTCTATTCACCCCTTTCGATCGGTCGACCGGCGCGAGCCGCTCCACAACGGTCATGGGCCATGCCGTGAGAGCGGCGGCCATCGATTTGCGCCGGCAATTGATCGACGCGGCAGCCGAGGTGTGCCAGGTCGCGCCGAACAAGATTCAGTTGAAAGACGGCGAGATCGTCTGTGGCGAGAAATCCTTGCCGTATGGAAAAGTGGTGAGCCAATTCTTCGGTATGTCCGGAGGCGAGCTCATCGGCCGGGCTTATATCAGGCCCGGTCACGGCATAGACCCCCGGCTCCCGGTTTTCTGGGAAACGGGCATGGGCGCCGCGGACGTGCAGGTGGACTCGGATACCGGACAGATCAAAGTGAAAAAGTATGTCACCGTCGCCGACGTCGGCAAGGCGATCAACGTAACTCAGTGCGAAGGTCAAGACGAGGGAGCGGCGATCCAGGGACTCGGCCATACGTTGTTCGAATGGCTGCTCTACGAAAACGCGCAGCCGCTCAATCCGAATTTGATCGACTACCGCGTGCCGTTCTTTACCGATCTGCCGGATGAATTCGAGTCGGCTCTTGTCGAGAACCGGGACGGTCCCGGACCGTACGGGGCCAAGGGCATGGGCGAGTCCGGCATCGTGTCGATCGCCCCCGCCGTCGGCAATGCGGTCTACCGCGCGACGGGGGTGCGAATCCGCATGCTGCCGCTCACCCCGGAGCGGGTTTGGCGGGCGCTGAAAGAGGCCAGCCGCACGCAATAGGCCAGCTATCGACCGGCGGCATAACGATTCACGGGGTTCACGAGTATGAAGATCGGCGTACAGCTCAATCCTCAGGTTTCCATTGAAAAGCCCGCGGCGTCGCTGATGCCGACCCTCATCGAACAGGTCCGCTGCGCCGATCAAAGCGGATTTCAAGCTTTCTCGATGGGAGAACAC
>DATMBL010000350.1:0-10891 GCA_035559295.1 Candidatus Eiseniibacteriota bacterium | reverse complement strand
CCCGCGCCACCTGCAGCAGGTTTGGGACGGCACCAGCCCGGCCGGCAAACGGGTTTTAGTCCGCTGCTATCACGGCCTGGGAGACACGCTTCAGTTCATTCGCTACACCCCGAGGCTCCGGGCCCTGGCAGCGGAAGTCGTCGTGGCGGCGCAGCCCGAATTGGTTGGGCTCCTGCAAACCGCGGCCGGCATCGATCGACTGCTCGCGCTCGATGACGAAGATGACGCGGCATGGGAGGTCGAGATTGAGGTCATGGAGCTGCCGCACGTGTTTCGCACCTCGCTGGCAACGATTCCGGCCGATGTCCCATACCTTCACGTGACGCCGACTCCGGTAGAAAAAAATCGCAACCTGGCGGTCGGGTTGGTGTGGTCTGCGGGAGACTGGGACCTCCGTCGCTCGATCGCGTTCCAGGATCTTCAACCGCTCTTCGAAATCGATGAGATCGAATTTCACATGCTTCAGCGCGGGCCCGCGCTACGCGAGCGCCCGCCCGCGTTTGGCATCCCTAGCGGCCGAAGCGACATCGTTTCGCTGGCGCGTCTGATGCGAGGCCTCGACCTGGTCGTCTCGGTCGACACGATGACCGCTCATCTCGCCGGCGCGCTCGGCGTGCCGGTGTGGAACCTCATTCACGCCGATGCCGACTGGCGTTGGCTCGAGAAACGCAACGACAGTCCGTGGTACCCCACGATGCGGCTATTCCGGCAAGCAAAGCCGGGAGACTGGACACCGGTCATCGATGCCTTGGCAGGCGAATTGCGCCGGCTCCTGGGGGATGCGACTCCCCGCCCGTTCCAGTACGTTCGCCATCCGGCGACCGGCTGAGGGCAAGCTCTGGTACGGAAGTTGCTCTGCGCTCCGGTCGCTAAACACTCGGAGGTTCGATCATGCTTCGCGTCGATTTCGCGCGAACGTGTGCCCTTGCGCTTCTCGTGTTCATAACCGCGGCCTGCGAGCGCCGGCAGGCACCACGCGTCGATCCCGAAGAAAAGCCCCAAGCAGCGGCGCCGCAGAGAACCGAACCTCCAGGCGCAACACAACCGCCGCGCACTTCCTACGCCGAGGTGGTCGAGCGGGTTGCGCCCGCAGTGGTTACAATTCGATCCGAACGCCGGGTACGCGCCCCAAGGCAGCATCCGTTTTTCAATGATCCATTCCTACAGGAGTTTTTCGGCGGCCTCTTCGGTGCGCTGCCGCCGGGTCGCGAGTCGATCCAGAGAGGACTTGGATCCGGCGTTATCGTCCGCTCCGAAGGCTACATCCTCACGAATCACCACGTGATCGACGGCGCGCAGGAAATCAAAGTCGAGCTGAGAGACCATCGGATCTACGACGCTAAATTGATCGGCAGCGATCCGCCGAGCGACTTGGCCGTGCTCAAGGTCGAGGCCGGCAACTTGCCCGCACTGCCTCTGGGTAATTCGGATGAGGCGCGCGTTGGCGACGTCGTGCTAGCGGTCGGCAATCCGTTAGGCATCGGCCAGACCGTCACGGCCGGGATTATCAGCGCCAAAGGCCGCTCGACCGGGCTGAGCGACGGCAGCTTCGAGGATTTCCTCCAAACCGACGCGCCGATTAATCAGGGAAATTCCGGCGGCGCCCTCGTGAACGCCGCCGGACAATTGATCGGCATCAACTCGATGATCCTGACGCCTACAGGGGGCAACATCGGAATCGGATTCGCCATCCCGGTCAATATGGCCCGTAACGTCATGGATCAACTCATCAAAACCGGCAAGGTCCGGCGCGGCCATTTGGGGGTAACGATCCAACCGGTAACCCCGGACATCGCAACCACCCTCGGCATGAAGGAGCCGCGCGGCGTGCTCGTTAACTCGGTCACTCCAAACAGCCCCGCCGCGCGCGCCGGCATCGAGCGCGGCGATGTGATCGTTTCTTTCAACGGACATCCGGTGGTTGACGGGAACAGCCTCAGAAATCAGGTCGCGAGCACGCTCCCGGGAACTGAAGTGCAGCTGGCGATCGTGCGCAACAAAGAGGAGCGCCAGCTACGCGTCACGTTGGGTGAATACCAACCGGAAGCGGCGAAGCCGGTGCGCTGAGGTGTTTCAGGACTGCAACATTGTCGGGGGTTGTGTCTTATTGTTGACACACAAAGGCCCGGAAAAGTGTCGACTTTGTGGCATGTATTTTGTGTCCGTGGTTCCTCGAAGACGGAGGTGCGAAATGACAAACTTGCGTCCAGCAACGGAAAGAAGCACCGAAGCGGCTGCAGCCACGGCCCAGTCCGGAGTCGTATGCGAGGTGTGCGGCAGAGTCTTCGCCACGAAAGACGACCTCCGGGAGCACCAGCTTCACTGTAGCGACCCGTCATTCTGCCTGTGTCACGCGGATCGCGCCAAGTCCTGAGGCTTTGACGCAAGTGAAGCGCGAGGTATCCGGACCGCGCCGCCGCGCTGTCTCAGAACCCGCGATCGAGCGACTACCCGGAGAACGCTTCGCGCAAACGGCCGACTGCCTTTGGTATCCGGACTGCCCTCCCGTCCCCCCTCATGTTTCATGGGCTCACGTTAAAGGAGCTCGCGCGTCGAACCTGGCGGCGCGTGCTCGATCACGATTGCCTCGGCCGGGCGGCCCAGCTCGGCTTCTACTTCACGCTGGCGCTCTTTCCAATGCTCATTTTCTTGCTGAGCGTCCTCAGTTTTCTTCCCCAGGCCCCTGAAATCATCCTCGACTGGCTCGCCACGGTGATGCCCCGGGAAGCAAAGAGCCTGCTCGAAGCCTGGATCTCTTCCGTCGTTGCCAACCGACACGGGAGGTTACTTTCCCTCGGCCTGCTTTTATCCCTGTGGTTCGCTTCCTACGGTACGGGGGCCCTGATGGACGCTCTCAACCGCGCCTACGAGGTCGAGGAGGGCCGGCCGTTCTGGAAAGCCCAGCTGGTCGCAATCGCTCTGACGGGGGCGCTTTGTCTTCTGGTCATGGGAGGGGCGTTCGTCATCGCTTTCGGAGAGAAACCGGCAGCGTGGATCGTACAGGCACTCAAGCTCGGAAACCTCTTCGGTATTCTCTGGCTGGCGTTCAGTTACATCGTCGGCTTCATCATGCTGGCCGTCGGCATCGGCACGATGTATTACATCGCGCCGAACGTGCAACAACACTGGCAGGGGATCCTGCCGGGTTGGTTGTTTGCGCTCTGCGGTTTTCTCCTCGCCTCGTTCGGTTTCTCGCTCTACCTCCGCCATGCGCCCAGTTACGACATCACCTACGGCAGCCTGGGCGCGTTTATCGTGTTGATGATCTGGCTGTATTTCACAGGCTTGATCTTGTGCGTCGGCGGCGAAATCAACGCCGAAATTCAACGCGTCGCAGGCGAAAAGATCATTGAAAAAGAAAGGTCGGAACCCGAACGCAAGCGCGCGCACGGTGCGTAGCCCCGTGGCACAGAGCTTGCGTGGAAGGAGATGAAAAAAACTATGGACCAAAAGACCGGCGCCGCGGCGATGCTCGCGATCATCGCCGCGCTCGGAGGTTTCGTGCTCACCTTGACCGGATCGCCCGGGTGGGGATTGCTCGTCGAGCTGCTGGCGATGCTGCTCGGCGGGATCGGCTTTTTCATGGCCGCATCGCCGCGCGTGAGCGGCGCGGTCCTGAGTATCGTGGCGGTCGTGGTCGCAATTTTCGGTGTCGGCCTTTCGGTCCTGGGTCTCTTCGGGAGTTTGATATTTTGATGCGGCTCGGTCGGGAGCAGCGGGGTTCGCGTGGATCGAAGCCGGCAAAGAGCCGCGCGCGAGGTGACGAATGCCTGAAAGTATCAATCGTGCGGAACTGCAAACGTTGGTCCACAACGGCGCTCAACTGATTGAGGTGCTGGGCCCCAAGCAGTATGAGCAGGCGCATATTCCGGGTGCCGTCAACATTCCGCTCTGGAAACTCGATCGGACTACGACCGCAGAGCTCAACAAGACTCGCCCCGTTATCGTTTACTGTAACGACTTCCAGTGAGACTTGAGCCCGCGAGCCGCGTGGCGGCTCGAGAGTCTCGGATTCGAAGAGGTCTTCGATTACGTTGCAGGCAAGCAGGACTGGCTTGCCTTTGGCTTACCCGTGGAAGGCGCCCTCGCTGCGGAGCGGACGATCGGCCAGGTGGCGGACCGGAGCGTCCCGACGTGCTCGCTCACCGATTCGATCGCCGAAGTTCGGCAACGCATGGGCGACTCTTCAACCTGCGTCGTCGTCAATAAAGAAAACGTGGTGCTTGGCTGGATCCGGCACAAACCTCGGGAATCCGATTCGGACACAACAGTTGAGGAATTGATGGAGCCGGGGCCGTCAACCTTTCGGCCTAACGTGCCGGTCAACGAGCTCGCGGATTACATGCGTAAGCAGGATGTCACTGAGACGCTGGTAACGACTTCGGACGGCAAGCTGGTTGGGCTTTTCAGGCTGCAGCAGTGATCGCTTCCCGATGCCGGCCGTGTGAGTCCCAAGATGAGGACATCGCCTGTGCGGAGCGTCCAGGACCTAGGACGGCAGAAAAATGGAGGCCCGTGGCGGAAAACGTAAGTTCCGGTTTGAACACGCGTTCTCGGAGAGCTACGGGATCTCGCCCACGGCGCCCGTCACTCAATCGTGGCATGGCGGTTGCGAGTTGGCTCGGCAAAAAATGATCAGGAGGAGAGACACAATGAACCCACTGCGATCAGCTCCGGCTTTGCTGGCGCTCATAGCGCTCGTTTCGGCGAGCTGCGCGCCGCTATCGCGACCCGTCACACATCGCGAGCAGACTGCCGCCGTCGGCGCCCTTGCCGGAGGCGCTGGAGGCGCGATTATCGGAAGCCTTGTGGGCAGCGCCGTCACCGGAGGTCTCTTCGGTATGCCGATCGGCGCGGTTGCGGGATATTACCTCGGCGATCGGATGGCGCAGGAGGACCGAATAGCGCAAGCCCGGCTCGAGGAGAGGGATGCGGAAATCGAGAGACTTCGCCGGGAGAATGAACGTCTGCGCCGTGAGAACGGCGGCACTCGGCAATCCGCTCGATAACTCGCCAGTGCGTGGTTTTGAGCGGCGAGCGGCCCGCGCCGCTCGCCGCGTCCCTCGGCCCGCCGCTTGATGCCCGCCCCTCGCCGAGCGGTTTTCACGCGGCGCGAAAATCCGCATTTACGCCGCCGGCCGTTGACTTCGGCCATCCGCTCGGCCGAAGATGAGACATACGGCCCTGACGATTGACGGCTCGCCGGCTGACCCCTAGTGACGATATCGCCACCCGGCGGCCGGAGCGACGGGATGGCGCAGATTTTTCATCCTAGCACGAACACGATCTCACGACTGAGCATCTTTGGCGCGCTCTTCCTGGTGATCGGACTCCTGTGGATCTTGGCTGCAATCGACCGATCCTCGTACGTCACCGAGGCAGGTGTGGTGCGAGAGCAGCCCGTTCCTTTCAGCCACCAGCACCACGTCGGCGGCCTCGGCATCGACTGCCGGTACTGTCATACGTCGGTGGAGGAGTCTTCATTTGCCGGCATCCCGGCAACGGAAATCTGCATGAACTGCCACTCGCAAATCTGGGCGGCAAGCGACATGCTGAAGCCTGTGCGTGACAGCTTCAAAACCGGCGAGCCGCTTCGCTGGCAACGCGTTCACAACCTGCCGGACTTCGTTTACTTCGATCACAGCATCCACGTTCACAAGGGCGTCGGTTGCGCCACCTGTCACGGGCCGGTGGACCGAATGCCGCTCATGTGGCAAGCGGAAAGTTTGCAGATGGAATGGTGCCTCGGTTGCCACCGTAATCCTGCTCCGGCTCTCAGGCCCAGGGAGTTTATCACGAGTATGGACTGGCGCCCGCCCGCCGGGCAGGAGGCGGCCCTCGCGCGAAGGTTGGCCGAGGAGTATGAAATCTCGAGCCCGGAGGTGCTGACGAGCTGCTCGACCTGCCACCGTTGAGTCTTACATGGCTGAAGAAAGAAAAAAGTGTGGAGAAGGTTTCTGGCGAAGCCTCGAAGAAAGCCAGAGCGATCGGCCTCGGCCCGACGAGGAGAGCGTTTCTTCAGACGCCTTCCCCCACGGGCCCGGCGATGTGAGCCGGCGCCATTTCCTGCGTTTCATGGGCGCTTCACTCGCGCTCGCCGGGCTCGGCGGCTGCGACCGTCCGCCGGCCGAAACGATCGTGCCCTACGTGCGCCAGCCCGAGGAGATTGTCCCGGGAAAGCCGCTGTTTTTCGCGACGGCCATCTCCATCGCGGGGCTCGCCACGGGCCTCCTCGTTGAAACGCACATGGGGAGACCGACAAAAATCGAGGGTAACCCGAGTCACCCCGCAAGCCTCGGCGCAACCGACGCGCTCGCCCAGGCATCGGTGCTCGGCTTGTACGACCCCGACCGGTCACAGGTGCTCACGTATCTCGGAAGAATCCGCCCGTGGAGCCAGTTTGTTGCCGCCATGCAAGAACTCAGAAAGGAACTACGGCAAAACAAAGGCAAGGGGTTGAGGATTCTCACAGGGACAATCGGCTCTCCCTCGCTCGGCCACCAGATCAATCAGTTGCTCAAAGAATTTCCCGGCGCGAGGTGGCACCAATGGGAGCCTGCCGGCCGGCATCATACGCGCGCGGGCGCGCGCCTGGCGTTCGGCGCCTATGTGGAGACTCAATATCGCTTGGAGAAGGCCGAGATCGTGGTCGCTCTGGACGGCACGTTGTTGAGCTGCGCTCCGGGATATCTCCGCTATGCGCGCGAGTTTGCCCGGCGCCGCGCTCCTTCGCCCGGCGCGGAGGGCACGAGTCGTTTCTATGCCGTGGAATGCACCCCGTCGAGCACGGGAGCCACGGCGGATCATCGGCTCGCGCTGTCGACAAACGAAACGATCGCCTTCGTGCAAGCGCTTGCCGTTCGGCTCGGCATTGATCTGCCGCGGACGCCGAGCCTGCCGCCTCCACAGGCGCACTGGCTCGAAGCTCTGGCGCGGGATCTCGAGGCACACCGAGGCTCGAGCGTCGTCCTCGCCAGTGAACACCAGCCGCCGCTCGTCCACGCTCTCGCTCACGCCATCAATCGCAGTCTCGGGAACGTGAACCAAACCGTGGCGTACACCGACCCGATCGAGGTCAATCCGACCGACGAAATCGCATCGTTAAAAGAACTCGCGGCGGACATCGACGCGGGCGCCGTGGATACGTTGATCATTCTCGAGGGTAACCCCGCGTATACCGCCCCCGCCGACCTCGGATTCCGTGATAGGCTCGCAAAAATTCGCTTGCGGATCCATTTGAGCCTCTACAATGATGAAACCTCGGCGCTATGCCACTGGCACGTGCCGGCGGCTCACTACCTCGAGTCCTGGAGCGACGGCCGAGCCTTCGACGGCACGGCATCGATTGCGCAACCCGTAATCGCTCCTCTATACGGCGGCAAGACGGCGCATGAGCTACTGGCCACGCTGAGCGATCGCGCCGAGCGGTCGGCGTACGATGTCGTACGCGCATATTGGCGGGAGCGGCGCGGAGGATCCGAGGCGGAGTTCGAGCGCTTCTGGCGCAAGTCGCTCCACGACGGCGTCATCGAGGGCACGGCGTTCGCCCCGAAGGCGGTATCGCTGAACCTGAGCGCCATCGCCGCGGCGGCCTCGCCTCTTCCCTCTTCCGGAAGCGGTACTCAAAGCAACGTTCCCCGGTCCGCCGATTCGCAATCGGTCGAGCTTGTTTTTCGTCCCGATCCGTCCGTGCTGGACGGCAGCTTCGCCAACAACGCCTGGCTCCAGGAACTGCCGAAGCCCCTCTCCAAACTCACGTGGGACAATGCCGCGTTGGTCAGCCCCGCGACAGCCGAACGCCTGGGGCTGGGCACGCGCCAGGGCTTTACCGGCGGCGCGGTTTACACCGAGCTGGTCGAGATCCGTTTCCAAGGCCGCGCCGTCCGCGCTCCCGCGTGGATTCTTCCGGGCCAGCCCGACGGCACGATCACGGTCCATCTGGGTTACGGCCGTACGCGCGCGGGAAGAGTCGGAACGGGCACGGGATTCGACGGTTACGCGCTCCGAACCACCGCAGCGATCTGGTCCGGGTCTGGCGCCGAGGTCCGCAAGCTAGGCGGGCGCTACGCGCTCGCAACGACGCAAACGCATCACAACATTCACGGACGTGATCTGGTGCGCACCGTGCCGCTGGCTCAGGATCGCGAGACCCAGGCGAACGCTCGCCCGGAAAAACACAACGCCGCGTCGCACCCATCGCTCTATCCGGAATTCGCCTACCCGGGATACGCGTGGGGCATGGCGATCGATCTCGCGCGCTGCATCGGTTGCAACGCGTGCGTGATCGCCTGCCAGGCAGAAAACAACATCCCGACCGTCGGTAAGGACCAGGTGCTGCGCTCGCGCGAGATGCACTGGTTGCGGATCGACAGCTATTTCAAAGGACCACCGAACAACCCAGAAACGGTTTACCAGCCGGTGCCGTGCATGCATTGCGAAATGGCTCCTTGCGAAGTGGTCTGCCCCGTGACCGCGACCGCACACAGCGCCGAAGGGTTGAACGACATGGTCTACAACCGCTGCGTCGGCACCCGTTACTGCTCGAACAACTGTCCGTACAAGGTTCGACGTTTCAATTTTTTTCAGTTTTCAGACTGGAACACCCCGAGTCTCAAAAGCATGCGGAATCCCGATGTGACGGTTCGCAGCCGCGGCGTCATGGAGAAATGCACCTACTGCGTGCAGCGTATCAATCGCGCTAAAATCGAGGCCGAAAAGGACGGACGTCGCATCCGGGACGGCGAAATTCTGACCGCGTGCCAGCAGGCGTGTCCGGCGGAAGCGATCGTGTTCGGCGATATCAACGACGCCGAAAGCACGGTCTCGAAGTTGAAGGCGGACGCGCGCAATTACGCCCTGCTGGAAGAACTCAATACCCGGCCCAGGACGACGTACCTTGCGGCGGTGCGCAATCCGAACCCGGCGATGGACAAAGCATGAAGCTGGGATAACGGAAGCTCTTTATATGGCCGATCAAACGTCAAGCAAGACTGAGTTGGCGACTCCGACCGAAACGCCCGCGCCGTGGGTCGCGCCGGGGTATACGTTCGCCTCGATCACCGAAAAAATCAGCTCGATCGTGCTCGCGCGCCCTACCGGACCCGGTTGGGTCGTCGGCTTTGCGATTTCGTTCATGCTCGTCATGGTGTTGATGTTCGCGATCGGCTGGTTACTCGTCAAGGGTATCGGCATATGGGGCGTCAACGTCCCGGTGGCCTGGGGTTTCGCCATTGTGAATTTCGTCTGGTGGATCGGTATCGGCCACGCCGGAACGCTGATTTCGGCCATCCTGCTCCTCCTCCATCAGGAGTGGCGCACTTCGATCAATCGCTTCGCCGAAGCGATGACGCTTTTTGCCGTCGCGTGCGCCGGGCTTTTCCCGCTCCTCCACCTCGGTCGCCCGTGGTTTTTCTATTGGCTATTTCCGTACCCGAACACGCTTGGAGTCCAGCCCCAGTTCCGCAGTCCCCTGGTATGGGATGTCTTCGCGGTCTTGACCTATTTTACGATCTCGCTGCTTTTCTGGTTCGTCGGTCTGATTCCGGACCTGGCCACTCTGCGCGATCGATCGCAGAGCCGCGCCGGGCGCGTCATTTACGGCATGCTCGCCATGGGGTGGCGCGGTTCCGCGCGACACTGGCATCGCTATGAAACCGCGTACCTGCTTCTCGCCGGGCTGGCCACGCCGCTGGTCGTATCCGTGCATTCGGTCGTGAGCCTGGACTTCGCCGTCGCCAACTTGCCGGGCTGGCACTCGACGATTTTCCCCCCCTACTTCGTCGCGGGCGCGATCTATTCCGGGTTTGCCATGGTGCTCACCCTGGCGATCCCGCTCCGCGCCGCCTACGGGCTCGAAGACTTTATCACGATGCGCCATTTGCAAAACATGGCGAAAGTCATGCTCGCCACCGGCCTGATCGTCGCCTACGGTTACCTGATCGAGATTTTCATCGCTTGGTACAGCGGTAACGAATTCGAGATCGCGATGGTCGAAAATCGCTTCTTTGGACCCTATGCGCCGGCTTTTTGGAGCTTGATTTTGTGCAACGTCCTGATACCGCAGGCGCTCTGGTCGGAGCGCGTGCGCTCGAGCACGGTGCTGCTCTTCGTCATCTCGCTCGTCGTCAATCTGGGAATGTGGTTGGAACGCTTCGTGATCGTGATCACGAGTTTACAGCATGATTTTGTTCCCTCCTCTTGGGGACGGTATCTTCCGACGATTTGGGATTGGGCAACCTTTATCGGCACCTTGGGGCTGTTCGTCGCCTTGATGTTCCTGTTCATCCGCTTCCTGCCGATGATCTCGATCTTCGAGATGCGGACCATGCTGCCGGAGGCGGAAGTACGAGCTCAGGGGGGCGAATGAAATCGTTCAAACAGTTCAACCAGTTCAAAATGTTCAATCCGGTGTTCGGAAAGCGACCGCTCGAACAGCTTGAACCATTTGAACAGCTTGAACTTCAAATTTCACATGGAACCCGAAACTCGTAGAACGGAGACGATATACGGCCTGATGGCCGAGTTTGAAAATCCCAGCGAGCTGGTAAACGCCGCGCGTGCCGCTCGCGAGGCGGGCTACACCGAGATGGATGCGTACACGCCGTTTCCGATCGAGGAGCTCAAGGAAGCGCTGGGTTTGGGCCACACCTGGGTTCCGCTGATCGTCCTCGTCGGCGGGTTGATCGGCGCCGTCGGGGGTTATTTTTTGCAGTACTACATTTCCGCGATCGACTACCCGCTCAACATCGGCGGCCGGCCGCTCCACAGCTGGCCTGCCTTCATCCCGGTGACCTTCGAGTTGACGGTGCTCGTCGCCGGGCTCTCGGCCGTGCTTGGCATGCTTGCATTGAACGGCTTGCCGATGCCGTACCATCCCGTGTTTAACGTGCCG
>DATMBL010000349.1:0-7632 GCA_035559295.1 Candidatus Eiseniibacteriota bacterium | reverse complement strand
ACGGTGCACGCGCCGCAAACGCCGACGCTGCAACCCTCTTTGGTCCCGGTCAAGCCCAAGTCGTAGCGCAGGCAGTCGATCAGCAGGCGGTTGGTCGGGACCTCGAGCTCGTGTTTTTTGCCGTTGACGCGAAGCTTGATCTTCTTGGTCATCGGGGCTCCTTTCGCCTTCAACTCGGAGTGTAGGATGAGACTGGGAAAACTGACTGCGGCTATGTTATAGAAAGAATCGAACTAAACTGCAAGCCGAGATTCCCCGTAAAATGGAACCTGTGAGTGTCCGTTTGAGGCGGAGCGCCGAGCGTGTCTGGCGCGCCATCGCGGGCCATCCTTTCCTCAGCGAATTGCATGCCGGCACGTTACCGCAAGATCGGTTCACCTATTTCATCCTGCAGGACTACGTCTACCTCCTCGACTTCGCCCAGGTCCTTTGTCATGCGGCCGCGAAAGCGTCCGACCTCGAGACCCTCGAGTTGCTGGCGCGTCACGCTTTGAATGCGGTCGAGGTCGAACGGCGCTTTCACGCGAGCTTTGCGAAGGATCTCGGCTTGTCGCGCGCCCAACTGGAGCGTGTCGCGAAGGGGCCGGTCACGCAGGCATACATCGGGCACCTCCAATCGGTCGCCCGGAGCGGCAGCCTCGGCGAAATCGTGGCCGCGGTTCTACCCTGTTACTGGATCTATGGCGAAACCGGACGGCGGCTCTACGACAAGCGACCGAAGAAGCCGAAAATTTATCGGCGGTGGATCGAGCTCTACGCTTCGGAGGAATACTGGCTTGCGGTCCGGGAGCAGGCGCGTTTGCTCGATCGACTCGGCGCCCTTGCCGGCGCGCGCGAAAAGATACTCATGCGCGATCATTTTGTTTTAAGCAGCCGCTACGAGTATCTCTTCTGGGATCAGGCGTACCGGTTGGAGAAGTGGTCGATATAGGAACCGTTCAAGCCGTTCCAGTCGTTCCAGCGGTTCGTATAGAAGCGGTTTCAGCCGTGCCAATCGTTCCAACTGTTCCAGCTGGTCAACGCTCGGGGCCCTCTGCCCAACCATCTCCTGGGAGCGCGAAGGGTAAGGGTTAAAACGTAATGACCGATCTGATGCTCTTACCCGCATGCATCAGATCGAAGGCTTCATTGATGCGCTCGAGCGGAAGCGTGTGCGTGATCATCGGGTCGATTTTGATTGCGCCGTTCAAGTAGCGCTCGACGAATCCCGGGAGCTCGGAACGCCCTTTGACGCCGCCGAACGCCGTACCGCGCCACACCCGGCCTGTGACCAGTTGAAACGGGCGGGTGCTGATTTCTTCTCCCGCAGCCGCGACTCCGATGATGATCGATTCACCCCAGCCCTTGTGGCAGCACTCGAGCGCCGCGCGCATCGTTTTGACGTTGCCGATGCATTCGAAAGAGTAATCGACGCCACCGTCGGTCATATCGATGATCACTTCGTGAACCGGCCGGTCGTAATCGGCGGGGTTGATGAAATCGGTTGCGCCCAAGAGCCGCGCCAGCTCGAATTTAGCCGGGTTGGTGTCAATGCCGAGGATGCGCTCGGCCTTGGCGAGAACCAGGCCTTGAACGACGCTCAGCCCGATGCCGCCCAGGCCGAACACGGCGGCGCACGAGCCCGGCCGGACTTTGGCGGTGTTCAAAACCGCGCCGATCCCGGTCGTGATGCCGCAGCCCAACAGGCAGACCTTTTCCAGCGGTGCCGCCGGATTGATTTTCGCAAGCGCGATCTCCGGAAGCACGCTGTACTCGGAAAAAGTTGACGTCCCCATGTAGTGGAAGATGGTTTTCCCCTTGACGGTAAAGCGGGAGGTGCCATCGGGCATGACGCCCCGGCCCTGGGTTGCGCGGATCGCGCCGCAGAGATTGGTTCTGCCGGAGCGGCAAAACTTACACCGGCCGCATTCGGGAATATAAAGAGGTATGACGTGATCGCCGGGTCTGACGCTGCTCACCTCCGCCCCGACTTCGAGGACAACCGCTCCGCCCTCATGCCCCATGATGGCGGGAAAGAGGCCTTCGGGATCCTTGCCTGAAAGCGTATAGGCGTCGGTGTGGCACACCCCGCTCGCTTTCACCTGGATCAACACTTCCCCGCTCTTCGGGCCCTCGACCTCGGCCTCTTCGATCACTAATGGTCGGCCCGCTTCCCAGGCAACCGCAGCGCGCGCTTTCATGTTCCCTCCTGTCAAGATCCAAACACAATGCCGGCATTTGCTTCCATCAACGCTGTTGCAATCGCTCCAAGATTTATGGGAAGGATAGCAGGAACTCAAGATAGGAGGTCGCTATGATACTGGAAATGCGGACCTACGTGTTGAAACCCGGTATGACGAATAATTTCGTCGAACGCTTTGCCGAGGGGCTCACGGCGCGCCTGCGGTTTTCAAAGCTGTTGGGGCTGTGGCAGTCCGAGGTGGGCGGACTCAATCGCGTGGTTCATGTCTGGCCCTACGAGAGCTTCGAGGATCGCGAGCGGATCGGCCAGGAAGCGCGAAAAACCGGCAAGTGGCCGCCCAAGACCCAGGAGTTCATCATCACGCAAGAGAACAAGATCGTGCAGCCCGCACCGTTTTCGCCGCCGCTACCGGAGCGTAAACTCGGCAACCTGTATGAATTCCGGACCTATACGTATCAGCCGGGCACGATGCCGACGGTGCTCGAACGTTTCGGTAAGGTCATCGCGGCGCGGACCAGGGTCTCGCCCCTGGTGTTCGCCGGCCATACTCTGATCGGCCCGCTCAATCAGTATATTCATGTCTGGGCATACAAAGACGCCGGCGAGCGCGAGCGCCTCAGGGCCGAAGCCTCGAAGACCGTAGAAGGATGGCCCCCGCCAACCAGAGAGTTCATGGTGATGCAGGAGAACATGCTGATGACCCCCGCGGCCTGCGCGCCTTTTGTTTAAAATGCCGGCCAAACGCTTCGTAACCGTTCTTGGGAGGTGTCGTATGAAGCGCGCGCTCCTGATGATCTGTGTGCTGCTGCTGGCTCACGCTTCCACCGCCGGCGCCGAGCGTATACGCATCGGCTACAGCTCGATCAGCGGCTCATACCTGGGGATCTGGGTGGCTCACGATGCGGGCTTTTTCGCCAAAGAAGGTCTGGAAGACCAGATGATTCTCATTCCCAGCGGCAGCCAGCTGGCGCAGGTTGCCACCGCAGGCGAGGTGGATATCGCGGCTTTGAACGGCAGTTCCGCCATGGCGGCCGCGCTGCAGGGCGCCGATTTGAAAGTCATCGGCAACACGACGAACAAGCTGATTTTTTCGATCTATGTGCGCCCGGAGATCAAGCGCGTCGAGGACCTCAAAGGCAAGAAGATCGGGGTGACCCGTTTCGGCTCCGCTACCGACATCTCCGCTCGGTTCGCGCTTAGGAAGTACAACCTCGATCCGCAAAAGGACGTGAACATCCTCCAGATGGGCGCGATGAGCTCGATCATGGGAGGGCTCCAAGGCGGCTCGATCGATGCGGGCCTTGTGTCTCCGCCGACTTTGTTCGCGGTCGAGAAGATGGGTTTTAAGGAACTGGTCAGCATTACCGACATGGATTTTGCCTTTCCCAATCCGTCGCTCGTCGTGCAGGGCGGCATCCTGAGAAAAAAACCCGACTTGGTCGATCGTTTCATGCGGGCGTACGTGAGAGGTATTCACCGCGCGAGGACGGATAAGGAAGGAACGATGAAGTCGATCGCGAAGTACACCAAGCTCGAAGATCCGTTGGTTTTGCAAAAGGCGTACGATCTCTACGTCGGAAAGGTTTTGGAGAAAGCGCCTTACATCAACATGGCCGGAATGCGAAACGCGTTGAACGACCTCGCCAAGAGCGTCCCCGCCGCCAGGGATGCCAAGCCGGAACAGTTCATTGACATGCGTTTCTTGGACAAGCTAGAAAAAAGCGGATTACTGCAGGAGCTTTATCGCTGAGAAGGGAAGTCCCCGCGGCGACCGAATGACAGGCCCATCGCTTTATAAGTATCTGATCCGCCCGGTCTTGTTCAAAGGCGAGCCGGAAAAAACCCACGAACAAACTTTGGCCCTGCTGTCGCGAATGGAACGGTTCGAGCGACTGCTGGCCCGTTGGTTCCTCGTGCGGGATCCGCGCCTGGAAGCGCGGGTCGGCCCGCTCGCGTTGCGTAACCCGATCGGCCTCGCGGCGGGCTTCGATAAAAACGCGGTCGCCGTTCGGCCGCTGGCCGCGTTGGGCTTCGGCTTCATCGAGATCGGAGCGGTCACTGCGTTGGCCCAGCCCGGCAATCCCAAACCGCGCCTTTACCGGTTGCCCGAGGACCAGGCGCTGATCAACCGTTTGGGCTTCAACAACGACGGCGCTCCGACGATTGCCCGGCGCCTTGCGGCGCTCCGCGACAACGGAAGGCCGCTCAGGGTGCCGCTCGGGATCAACATCGGGCGGAGCAAAATCGTCCAGACCAAAGACGCGGCGGCGGATTTTCTATCCGCCTTCGCCCAACTCTACCCGCACGGTGACTTTTTCACGCTGAACGTGAGTTCTCCAAATACGGCGGGCTTGCGCGAGCTGCAAGAGAAGCGTTTGCTTGAGGAGCTGCTTTCCGCGGTCCAGGAGAAAAATCGCGAGCTCGCCGGGCGCGCCGGTCTAACGCCGAAGCCGATTCTGGTAAAGATCGCGCCCGATATGGAGTTTTCCCAGGCCGACGATGTCGCCGAAGTCGCGCTCCAAGCCAAGCTCAGCGGCATCGTTGCAACCAACGCAACGGCGTTCCTGCGCGAAACGCTCGTCTCCCGCGTCGATCAGCCCGGCGGACTCAGCGGCAAACCGCTGCGCGCGCGGGCAACGGCATTTGTGCGCCATCTATACAAACAACTCGGGGCGCGATTGCCGATTATCGGAGTTGGCGGGGTCTTCAGCGCCGCAGATGCTTATGAAAAGATCAAAGCGGGAGCGAGCGCCGTGCAGATCTACACCGGTTTCATCTATGAAGGGCCCGCCGCGGTTAGGAAGATCAATCGGGGGCTTTTGCGGCTGCTGGAAAGAGACGGCTTAAAGTCAATCGGCGAGGCGGTCGGGCTGGAGAATTAGCATTTGGTTCAAACCGTTCAAATTGTTTAAGCCATTCAACCGGTTCGGGGTTAGCCGGGTTTTCGGCCAGTCTGATATTGGACTGAACGATTTGAACGGATTGAACTGCTTGAACGTGTTGCTTATGCCAACTGCTTCAGCCGCTCGTAATCCTCGCGAACGTCGAGATCCATGAATGGAATTTCGTCGTCCCACTCCACGAATTCCGCTTTCCGCTTGTTCTTTTCGATTACGAAACGCCCGCCGCGGTCGCCCGTGAGCCGGAGGAGCTCGGGAAAAAGATCGCGCCGAAAGAGCACGGGGTTGCGCGCTTCTCCCTTGAACGTGGGCGCCACAATCGATGCGCCGGTCTTCCAAAACCGTTCGATCAGCGCCTCGAGCAGATCGGCGCGAATCAACGGTTGGTCGCCGACCAGGAACAGGGCGCCCTCGCTACGAGGATCGATCGCCCAAAGACCGGCAATGACCGAGGTGCTCTGCCCCCGATCCGCCGCGTAGTTCACGAGCCACCACAGTCGTTCGTCGTCCAAAGCGACGTGCTGCCGCACCGATTGCAGCTCCCGCGCCACACAGATGACTTCCCGCGGATGGATGGAGAGCGCGGTTTCGAGCACCCACTGCACCACGGGTTTGCCGCCGAGGGGAAGCAGTAATTTGGGCGCGCCCATGCGCTCGCCGCGTCCGGCGGCGAGCACCACCGCGGAAATCGCGGCGGCCGGCCGGCTGTTATGCGTGCGCAACGGTTTCTCTAATCGGGTCATCGGTTAAAAAACTGGTAAGGACGACGCGACTAAATCCGTGATCCAAGAGACTTTTGCCCAGCCGGCGGGCATCGTCGAGCTCTGCGGCCGTATCCGCCTGATTGAGCAGCGCGACCCGACGACTGCTTGGCGGAACGCCCTTGAGGCAACCCGAAGGATGCTCGACGAGTCTGACGATATGCTCGACGGTAACTGGCGTTTGCCCCGGCACGTCGAGGAGGGCGCACGCCCGTTCAGCCCGGTGGACCCACTGTGGATCGAGAGGCTTGCCTAGCACTTTAATCGCCATCACCCAAACCGTCAGATCCGTCGATTCCGGCACCACCGGCTCGATTTCCGAGGGAATTTTCAAAAGGCGCGCCGCCGCGCCATCGGCCTCAACCAGAATCGCATCAAACTGCCGGTTTTGCGCAAAAGCATCGAGCCATTTTGCCGGTAGGCCGATGAGCTTGTTCTCGTCATCGACACTGTAACCGGCGCCAATGACGACGGGCGCCGGAATCTTTGCGCTTGCCGAGAGAAACGCGTCCGCTTCCTCAACGAGAAACAGCCGCTCGACGTGGGGCTTTGAGGGTTTGAACATTTTCGTCGTCGTCGTTACCAGCACCTTTTTGTCTTGCGCCCGAAGCTCTTTGGCGAGGCGAAAGAGAGCGGTGGTTTTCCCGCCGGCGCCGATGAATGAGACCGTGATACGGTTCTCCAGGCCGAGCGCGCTGGTGAGCGACATCGTCCCTCAACTAGCGCTTCCATCCGCTGGTTGCAAGCGATTTTTGCATGAAGATTGGTTTAAGTATTCCTGTACTGCTGTGCTTGAGCGTTTTGGCGGCTGGCGCAAATCTGCGCGTTCTCGCGCCAAGGACGCCAAGGTCGCAAAGGCCCCGCCACCCAGTCCCGAGGATTTGATCTTTTACGTGGTGATCTTTGCTTTGCGCGAGATATTCCGATTCTTTTTGGTTCCGGCTATGCCCGCCCTGGGTTTAGACAAACGGCTCGAGGTCCGTCGGCCACGGCCGGCCCGTAAGCGGCGCGCCGACGCCGGACACGCTCGACGCGAGAACGTCGGTTGCAACCCCGCAGGCTTTTGGCTACGTTCGCCGTCATGTCAAAAACCTTCAGCATCGAGGTGGCCAAGGATTATTTCAATTTCGCTTCCGCTCATTTCCTGATTTTCAACAACGGTTCACGCGAGCGGCTTCACGGTCATAATTACCAGGTTTCGGCTCGCATGGAAGGAGAACTCGATCGCTCAGGGGTGGTTTTAGACTTCATCACCTTCAAGCCTGTAGTAAAAAAAATCTGCGACGCGCTCGATCATCGGACCTTGATCCAAACGAAGTGCCCTAACCTCCGAGTCCGAACCACCTCGTGCGCCGTCGAAATCGTCCACCGCAAGCAGAGATTGCTGTTGCCGCGGAGCGATGTGATCTTGTTGCCATTGGCGAACACGAGCACGGAGTTGATGGCCGAATACATCGCTCGGGAGATCCGGCGTCAGGTCCGGCGCCAGTTCCCCCACGGTCGCATCCGTTTTATCGAAGTAGCCGTGGAAGAGGCGCGCGGCCAGAGCGGAATCTATCGCGGAGAATTTTGATTGCGCGCTAGTTCGAGGTTCAAGGGTTTAACGTGCGCGAGACCGACCGTTCAACAGCTTGAGCGTTTTTATGACTTTGAACCTTGAACGTGGAACTTTGAACGCGTCATTTCAGCGATCTGAGTATCAGCTGCATTGAGATATCGCCCAGCGCGCCACTTCGTCGTGGCGCGCGAAGCGCACGCCGGGAAAGCCCTTCATGTAATGCAACAACTC
>DATMBL010000348.1:0-10525 GCA_035559295.1 Candidatus Eiseniibacteriota bacterium | reverse complement strand
CGGGGATGGAAATGCTCCGCCGGGGGGGCAACGCCGTCGATGCCGCAATCGCCACCGCGTTTGCGCTCGGCGTCGTCGATCCGGCCTCATCCGGCATCGGCGGCGGCGGCTTTATGGTGATTTACGACGCGCGGGACCGTCGCGCCCACGCGTTGGATTTTCGCGAAACCGCGCCGGAACTCGCCCGCCCCGAGCTTTACGCGAAGAACGGCAAGCCGGTCCCGTCGTTGAGCGTTACCGGCGGGCTTGCAGTCGGCGTTCCGGGTCAAGTGGCGGGTCTGCTGCAAGCGATGAAACGCTTTGCCACCTTGCCACTTCAGGTACTGATGGCTCCCGCGATCCGCTACGCGTCTCAGGGGTTTCCCGTGGATGCAACGCTCCGCTACGCAATCGAGCGCCAGCTGGGGGCGATGAAGCGTTTTCCCGATCTCGGGCGCGTCTTTCTCGCGAAAAACGATCTGCCGGAGGAAGGCGAAACGTTGAGACAGCCGGAATTGGCCGACAGTCTAAAAGCGATCGCCGCGCAAGGGGCGGAGGTTTTTTACGCAGGCTGGATCGGTCAGGCGATCGTCGAGGCGGTGAAAAAGGAAGGCGGCGTGCTGAGCCTCGAGGATCTCAAGCATTACAGGCCGGTGTGGCGGGAGCCGCTCATCGGCTCATACCGAAAGCGCACCGTGATCGCCATGCCGCCGCCAAGCTCCGGCGGCGTTGCAATCATTCAAGCGCTCGGGGTGCTCGAAGGCCATGAGCTTCGAAGCATGCCGCACAATTCGGCGACGTACCTTCACCTCCTCGCCGAAACGATGAAGCATGTTTTCGCCGATCGGGCGCAGTACCTCGGCGATCCGGATTTCGTCAAAGCGCCGATCCAGATGCTCGTATCCCGGGATTACACTTCGTGGATCCGCAGCCGGATCTCGCCGGTCAAGACCTACCCGCCGAAACATTACGGGCTCGGCGCTCTAAAAACCGAGCAGGGCGGGACAACGCACTTCGGCGTGGTCGATCGATTGGGAAACGCCGTCGCTTGCACGTTGACGATCAACACACGCTTCGGCTCCAAAGTGCTGGTCCCGAAAACCGGCATCGTGCTCAACAACGAAATCGACGACTTTGCCATTCACGCGTCGGGCAACGTGTACGGTTTGATCGGAAGCGAGGCCAATTCGCTCCAGCCGCGCAAGCGGCCGCTCAGCAGCATGGCGCCGACCATCCTTTTGGAGGGAGATCGGCCGGCGATCGTTGTCGGAGGTTCGGGGGGGCCGCGCATTATCAGCGGCACGTTGCAGGTGATCTTGAACTTGATCGATTTCGACATGTCGCCCGAGGAGGCCATCGAAGCCGCGCGCATTCACCACCAGTGGCTCCCCGATGAGCTGGTGGTCGAGACGAGACTGCCGGCCGAGACCAAGCGATCTCTCGAACGGCGCGGTCACACGCTTCGCGAACGCAGCGTGCTCGGACTCGTGCAGGTGATTGCAGTGAAACGCAACAAGGTATCGGGTGCTTCGGACCCGAGAAAAGAAGAGCGCGCGAAGTCGGAATGAGGTTTCGGCCGGCGGCGCATCCCGCATTGCCGGACGAAGGCCGTCAAGCGCGACGGATCAACAGTCCGACCAGGAATCCAACGCCGGCGGCAATCCCGACTGCTCCCCAGGGATTTTCCCGGACGTAGTCGTCGGCCATATCGGCGGCTTCCTTGCTTTTTTCGATAAAGACCTTCTCTGCGTCCGCCAGCGACTTTTTGCCCTCGGTCAAGCTCTGCTCGATTTTCTGGCGCGCCACGGCGATTCTGTCGCCGGCCTGGCTCGCGGTAGCCTTCAGCAGTTCCTCCGCGTCGGCGACCAGAGCCTTCAGGTCCGCCACCAGTCTTTCCCGCGACGGTGCTCCTTCCATAGGTCCTCCTTGAAAAACGGAAAAGGCTTGTAAAGCCATGATAAGCACGGGGCGGCGGGTATTCAAGAACGCGCGCGGCCGGTGTTGACCGATTTGAGTTTGTTTCGACTTTCGGATTTCGTGCTTCGAGCTTGTCTTGCTGAACTAGGCGTCCCCGGCGCGAGAACGTCGTATCTTTCCGGCCCTTACGGTCGCGGGCGGCTCAAGGCCGGGCGAGGGAAAAGCTCAGGAAGTGAACGGATTTCTCAACATGATCGTTTGTTCTCGGCCCGGTCCGACCGAAACCAGAACCGTCTCGGTCTCGAGGATTTCTTCCAGGCGCCGCACGTAGCGCTGGGCGTTTCGCGGCAAGTCGCGAAACTCTCGGGCGGTCGAAATCGGCTCCTTCCAACCCTCGAGCTCCTCGAACACCGGCTCGGCGCCTTCGAGTATCTTGGCACTCGAAGGAAAGTCGCGCCACAAATCGCCGTTGCATCGGTACGCCGTGCAAACCGGAATTTTTTCAAAACCGGTGAGCACGTCCAGTTTGGTGAGCGCCAGCCCGGTGATGCCGTTGACGCGGACGGCGTGGCGCACGCCGACGGCGTCGAACCAACCGCAGCGCCGGGGCCTGCCGGTGGTGGCGCCGAACTCGATCCCTTCGCGTTTAAGGATCTCGCCTTCGGGCCCGGCAAGTTCGGTTGGAAACGGACCGCTCCCAACCCGGGTGGTGTAAGCTTTGGAAATCCCGATCACCTGGTGAATGTGCCGCGGGCCGACCCCGGAGCCCGAACAGACTCCGCCAATCGTCGTATTGGAGGAGGTAACGTAGGGATAGGTACCGTGATCCACGTCGAGCAACGATCCCTGGGCTCCCTCGAACATCACTTTTTTGCCGGCGCGGATCTCCCGATCGAGGACAACGCCGGTATTGGCGACGTAACGTTTGAGCCGCTCCCGGTATTGCACGTAGGCGTCGTGAATCTTGGCGAAGTCGAGGGTCTTTTCCTTTAGAATCGCTTTGAGATAAATGTTTTTCTCTTCGATGTTGTGTTTGAGCTTCTCGCGAAACGTGTCCTCCTCGAGAAAATCGACGAAACGGATGCCGATCCGCGCGATCTTGTCTTCGTAAGCCGGCCCGATGCCGCGCCCGGTGGTGCCGATTTTGCCTTTTCCGCGCAAACGCTCGCGCGCCTGATCGATCGCCTTGTGATAGGGCATGATCAAGTGCGCTTCTTCGCTCACCAGAAGCGAGGCATCATCGAGAAGGTACCCCCGGGCCTTGAGCGCGGTGATTTCTTCGAGCAGCACCTGGGGATCGACGACCACGCCGTTGCCGATAATGCACAGTTTGCCGGCGTGGAGCGCGCCGGAGGGAACGAGATGAAGAACCGTTTTTTCGCCGTCGACGACCAGGGTGTGGCCCGCATTGTTGCCGCCTTGAAAACGAACCACGATATCGGCGTCGCGGGTAAACAGATCGACGATCTTGCCCTTCCCCTCATCGCCCCACTGGGCGCCGATGATCGCAATGTTAGCCATGGCCAGTCTAGGACGGATAACGGGGAACCGATGACCGATCGATCCCGTCTCCGATCCTCGGTCTTCGGTCCGGGGAAGTCAGAGCTTCACCAGTTCGGCGGACACGATCTGCGGCAGCGCTCGCAGCTCCTGCAAAGCCTTTTTGGGCACGGCGTCATCCACGTGAATGAAGGAGATGGCGTTGCCGCCTTTTTCGCTGCGGCCGAGCTCCATCCCGGCGATATTGATGCCGTTCTTGCCCAGCAGCGTGCCCACCGCCCCGACCACGCCGGGGACGTCCCGGTTGTGCAAAATCAAGATGTAGCCTTCGGGCACGGCCTCGAGATAGAAGCCGTTGACGCGCACAATCCGGGGGTTCTTGCTGCCGAAGATCGCCCCCTCGATTTCCAACTCTTTCTTCTTGGTGCTGACCTTGACGACAATCGAGCTGGCAAAATCACCCGCTCCGGTGCTCTTTGATTCAACGATCTCAACCCCGCGCTCGCGGGCGATGAGCGGCGCGTTCACATAGTTGACCCCCGACTCCATCACCGGCGTGAGAATCCCTTTGAGCACGGCGACGGTGAGAGGCGCCACATCGTACTGCGTGACCTCGCCTCGGTACTCGACCTGAACCTCCTTGGGGAGCGCCCCCGCCATCTGCACTTGCAGGCTTCCGAGTTTCTCGGCGAGCGTCAGATAGGGCCGCAGGATGTCGAGCAGCTCCGGACTTACCGAGGGGACGTTCACCGCATAACGCACCACCCCGTGCGTGAGAAAGGCGACCACTTGCTCGGCCACCGCAATGGCGACGTTCAGTTGCGCTTCGTCGGTCGAGGCGCCCAGGTGCGGCGTCGTGATCACCTGCTCCATCTGGATCAACGGGTGACCCGGAGGGGGAGGCTCTTCGACGTAGACGTCGAGCGCGGCGCCGGCGACTTTGCCCTCCCGGATCGCGCTCGCGAGATCGCGTTCATCGACAATGCCGCCGCGGGCGCAGTTGATGATCCGAACCCCGGGTTTCATCTTGCCGAACGCTTCGCGGTTGATGAGCCCGTGGGTTTCCGGCGTGAGCGGCACGTGAACCGTGATGAAATCGGAGCGGGCGAAGAGCTCCTCCAGTCCGACGGGCTCGACTCCCATGCGCGCGATATTTTCCGGCGGAATGAAAGGATCGTAGCCGGCAACTTTCATCCTCAGCCCTGCGGCCCGTTCCGCCACGATCCGGCCGACGTTCCCGAGACCGATCACTCCGAGTGTCTTATTGCACAGCTCAACGCCGATGAATTTATCTCGTTTCCATTGACCGGCCTTCAGCGACGCTACGGCTTGGGGGATGTGGCGCGCGAGCGCCATCATGAGAGAAATCGTGTGCTCGGCGGTCGTGACGTTGTTGCCGCCGGGCGTGTTCATTACCACGACGCCTTTTTTGCTTGCCGCCTCGATATCGATGTTCTCGTAGCCGACGCCGGCTCTCCCGATTACTTTGAGCCTGTTCGCCGCCTGGATCAGCTCGGCCGTCACCTTGGTGCCGCTGCGGATCACCCAGCCGTCGTACTCGCCGACAATCGCTTTCAGCTCCTCCGGCTTGAGCCCAAGCCGGACATCGACATCGAAGCCCGGCGTCCGCTCGAAGACTTCCAACCCTTGCGGCGCGAGCGAATCGGTGACGAGAATTTTCATCTGCTGTGCCACGATTTGTTAAAGTCGTAGATTGAGGGCGCGCGATTCTCGATCTCCCACCTCGGATGCTGGCTCAGAAACGGCGAGGTGCGATCCTCATCCTCTGTTCTCCATCCTCGTTTTCCTCACGGTAGCGCCTCCATCAGGATCTCCTCGGCCGCCGCGACCCCGCACCCCAACGGGATTTCGGCGCCGAATTTTCTGAGCGCCATCTCCAGGCCGGCAATCGCGGTGATCACGTCGAAGGCGCCCATGTAGCCCACGTGCGCGATCCGAATGACTTTGCCTTTGAGCTGATCCTGCCCTTCGGCGAGTGTGATTCCCATGCTGTCGCGCAGGTACTCCAGCATCCGATCGGCATCGAAGCCCGCCGGCAGGATGACGCCGGTTGCCGCCGGGCTTGGACTTTCGGCCGCGAGCAGCTTGAGGCCCATCGCCAGCGCTGCCGTCCGCGTCGCCCGCGCCAAGCGCTCGTGGCGCGCGTAAACACGCTCGAGCCCTTCCCGCTCCATCATGCGCAGAGCGGCCCGGAGACCAAACACGAGCGAGACCGCCGGCGTAAACGCGCCCGAGCCTTTCTGCTGGTTCTTGCGTTCGAGATTGAGGTCGAAGTAAAAGCGCGGCAGCCGCGCCCGTTTGGTTCGCTCCCACGCGCGATCGCTCAGCCCCACGAACGCGAGACCGGGCGGCAGCATGAGCGCCTTCTGCGACCCCGTCACCAGGGCGTCGATCCCCCAGGCGTCCAGAGGCATCGGCAAGACGCCGACCGATGTGACGCCGTCAACGACCAGCAAGGGACCATTGCGCGTGAGCGCCGCGATCTCTCTCACCGGGTGAAGCGTTGTCGTCGAGGTTTCGCTCGCCTGCACCAACACCCCCTGGATATCGCGATCCGCTCGAAGCGCCGCTTCGACGCTTTCGACCTTGACCGGCCGCCCCCATTCGACGGCTATCTCGACGGGGTTTAGCCCGAACGCGGTGGCGATGTTGAGCCAGCGTTCCCCGAACTTGCCGCCGTTCACGACGAGAACTTTGTCGCCGGGAGAAAATAGATTGGCAACCGCAGCTTCCATGGCGCCCGTGCCGGAGCAAGCCAGCATAATGACGTCATTCTTGGTGCCAAAAAGCTTCTTCAGACCGGCGCGCGCTTCCTCGAAGATCCTGTTGAACTCCGGGGTGCGGTGATGGATCATGGTTTCCGACATCGCCAAGCCGACCTCGTTGGGGATCGGAGTGGGACCCGGCGAAAGGAGATATTGCTTGATCATGTTTGTTCTCGAGTTGGCAGTCGGCGCTGAACGCGGCCGTCACCATGAGCAGGTGAAAAGCGCGCCGAGGCTTTTCAGGTTACCAACTCCCGCGCCAATAAAAAAGCCTGGACCTCTCGTTTTAAGAGACCCAGGCGTTCGGCCGTCTTATTGCTTTGCACTCCCTCGTGGTCGATTCCACGTATACGCCAGTTGTGCAAAACCGAAATGACTTCTATCTTACCGACGATGCCTTGTCAAACGGACGGGCAAAGAGCAGCTGGGAATAACGATGAAGCGACTCGTACTTTTCGATATTGACGGCACTTTTACCTCGAGCCGTAATTGCCACATCCCGTTTAATCGCGCGATTCTTGATACATTCGGGGTGCCGGGGGATATTCGCTCGGTGGTTCCGGACGGCAACACCGACCCCCGGATCGTCGCCGAGATCTTTGCCGCCGCCGGACTTGAGGTGGTCATAGAAGACGGCCACTGGAAGCGGTTCGCGGAGAGCCTCCACAAACACTACTCGGAGGCTTTGTTCGACGGGCTGATTGCGATTCGCGCGCAACCCGGCGCTCTGGAGTTGTTAAGCGCGCTTTCGGCCATGAAAGAATTCGGCCGGGTAGTGGTGACCGGGAATCTCGAACCCTCCGCCCGGCTGAAACTCCAAGCCGCCGGGCTGGATACGTTTCTCCCGTGCGGCGCTTACGGCAGCGATTCGCATTGGCGGGCCGACCTGCCGGCGCTCGCGAGAGAGCGGTGGCAACGCTTGAGCGGCGAGCGACTCGATGCGAGCGCGTGCATCGTGATCGGTGATACGCCGCGGGATCTCGAGGCGGCGCGGAAGAATCGGATGAAATGCGTGCTCGTTGCGACGGGAAGGTATCCGATCGAGGAACTCGTGTATGAAGAACCGGATGCTTGCCTCACCGACCTCTCCCGAACTGCTGAAGTCATCGATCTCCTGAGCAGCATCTAGAGAGAAGAGGAGGCCGTATGAAGTACCGGACCCTGGGACGAACCGGCTTGAACGTCTCCGAAATCGGTTTTGGTTGCGGCAACAACGCAGTCCTCATGGTCAAGGCGCCTTACGAAGAGCAACGGGCGGCGGTCCGCCGTGCGCTCGATCGAGGGATCAACTACTTCGATACCGCTTTCGCCTACGGTCTTGGCAAATCGGAGGAAAACCTCGGGAGGATCTTGCGCGACTTGGGAGCGCAAGCGATCGTGTCCACGAAAATTCGCCTCGAGGCCGATGCGCTCGAGGACCTCAAAGCGGCAACGATCGCGGCGGTCGAAGCGAGCCTCAAGCGTTTGCAACGCGACGAGGTCGAATTGATTCAGCTCCACACCCGCGTGACGAAGACCCGGGCGGCGGGCAAGCGGTTCAGCCTCACGCCCGGAGACGTGCTCGATGGAGTGCTGGAAGGATTCAAAACCATGCGCCAGCGGGGGAAGGTGGGCTATTTCGGATTTACCGGTTTGGGCGATCCGGAAGCGCTGGCCGAGGTGATCGACAGCGGCGAGTTCGATTCGGTTCAAGCCTATTACAATCTTCTCAATCCGAGCGCCGGGCATCGCGTTCCCCGAGAGTTCAGCGCGCTCGATTACGATCTATTGATCGATCGCGCCGCCGCCCGCGGCATGGGAGTCGCGGTGATCCGCGTGCTTGCGGCCGGGGCGCTGACCCAGGATCCGAGCGCCGGCGGCGGGAGCAGTCCGGAGCCGCTTTCTCCAGGGTCGGATTATTCGCTCGACGTAAAAAGGGCGGAAAGCGTGAAGTCAGCCCTGGGCATTGACGGAGCGGAGTTGACACGCGTCGCGATTCGCTTCGCGTTGATGAAACGCGAGGTCTCAACGGTTCTCGTCGGGTTTTCCAACACGAAACATATCGACGAAGCCGCCGCCTGCTCCGGCGCCCCCGGGTTATCCGAGGAACAACTGACGAAGCTCCGAGATCTCTGGCGGACAGATTTCCGGGCCTGAAGGACCAACTGAAGATCGTTCGCTGCTAGCGTTCCCGTCGAGTGCGGTCAGTTTGAATCGCTGGGTGTGGACAACAGGCAAAGAGCTCGACATGACGTGATAGGCGGCTTCGGATATTGCATGCGAAGCCGACGAGCGTTGACGAGGCGGGCTGACACAGAGGCTCACTCACTGTCAGTAAAAAGACCTGCCCCCAGGTGCACCGGCGCCCCGGGATCGCGCGGGTCAAAAAAGCTTTGATCGCAATGCCGTCCGGACGCCGTCCCTCAATTGGATTATCGCCGTTTCACGGCTTAATGTCCTGCAGAAACCAGTCGGTCGGGATTTCGCGGCCGAGACCCATGGCTTTGGCCGCTTTGTAGGCGACGTAGCCCATGGTGGCGAATTGCACGCCGGTGCCGATGTTGTTGAGAAAAAACGTAATCTGGCGATCGCTCGTGCGGCCGGAAACCTTTCCGGCGAGCAGGTCGCCGAGTTCGGGATAACGGCTCCAATCCCGGTCTCTCTCGCGCCGTACGCCCGGGAGGTCCTTGACCGTGCCCGGCGGTTGATAGTGGTGGATGCCGCCGAAGCGGCTGTGGATTGCGATCACATCGCATCGGTCGAGAGCGGCGAGGTCGCTTTCGAACTCGCGGATCGAATTGTAGTGCATGCCGGGCTCGAGCCAATCCGCGTTCAGAACCGGCCGCGATGAATTCGTCGCGCTGCAAACAACGTCCGAACCTTTCACCGCTTCTTCGGCGCTCCCGACCGCTTCGCCCGGAACGCCGGTCTCCTGCGACATCTCGACGACGAATTTCGCTCTGCGTTCGGGATTGGGGCTGAACACTTTGACCTTTTTGATCGGCCGCACGGCCGTCATAAAACGGTAGTGCGACCGCGCCTGGCCGCCTGAGCCGATCAAACCGAGCGTGTGCGAATCTTGTCGAGCCATGACCTTCATCGCGAGCGCGCTCGTTACGCCCACGCGCGTTTGTTGGATGTAACCATCCGGCATGATCGCGAGGAGTTCGCCGGTCTCGATGCTGAACAGCTCGACGAGCCCTAGAAACAATCCCTTTCCGGCGAGCGGCAATTTTTCCAACCGTACCGAGCCGCCGGAGCGCCGCTCCTGCACGACGTCCGAAGTGAGGCGCAGGGCGAGAACTCCGAGGGATCCGACGCCGCCGTCCACCGACTTGAAACTGTAGGTCGCCTCGGGAAGCGAGTGGGGCAGATAGGAATGGCAGGTGGGACGATTGACCGCCCGGCCATGGGCCAGCTCGATGTACGCCTGTTCCATGGTCTCGAGGCATTCCTGCGGTTTTAAGGCCTGCCGGACCTCGTCATTGTTCAATATGATTGCCATCGATCCCTCCGTCCATTCCGTTCGTACACGCGCGGCTTGTGCGCAGGTCATAGAAAAGCGCGCGAAACGATGCTAATGGAGCCCTATCTTGCGCGTCGGTGGATTACTTTTCAACGGAGTGACGATGGCAAAGATTTCGAAAAAAACCAAATCCCCGCGTGGCGCCGGGCCCCGTCGAATACAGCACGAACGCCCGGTCGCGCGAGTTGCGGAGGTGATGACCCGGGAAGTCGTGACCCTGGCTCAAACCGAAAGCTTCGACCGGGCCGTGACCCTCATGGCCAACAGTGACTTTCAGCATTGCGTGATCGTCGACCAGGCAGGAAAAGTCGCCGGAGTCATTTCGGACCGCGATATCCTTCGCGCCGTCGCGCGCGCCACCGACTGGCAAAGCAAGAGCGTGGCGAACGTCATGACTCGCGAGCCGGTGACGGTAAGAGCTGAAACGGCTCTCAGTGAAGCCGTTCGCAAGATGATTTCCCGGGGTATTCATTGCCTGCCCGTCACCGACGACGGCGGGAGAGTCGAAGGCATTTTAACGTCCACCGATCTGCTCAATGCTTACCAGAAGGTTTTGCAGCCTGCATCGAAGAGGCCGAAACGCGAATAGAGGTTTTCCGGCAGTCGGGTATGGAGGTCGAACTTGCGTAGAGGATCCAGAAGGCAGGTGTGTAAAGCCCCTCCTGCACGGCTATGTCGCCGTGCGGCGCTTGCGCGCGGACTTTGCGACGGGTTTGTTGCTGGATTCGGCTGGCAGCGTCTCAGGGTAGAGCTTGGCCTCGATGTTGTCTCGAATCCACTTGGGGTCCCACCATTCGAGCGGCAGCACCGGCACGCCGTGAAGATAAACCGCGAAATG
>DATMBL010000347.1:0-19477 GCA_035559295.1 Candidatus Eiseniibacteriota bacterium | reverse complement strand
CGACGTCAACCTTACGGTCGCGCCGCAGGCGATCGTCGCGCTGATCGGCGCTTCGGGCTCCGGCAAAAGCACGCTGCTCAACATCATTTCCGGTATTTTGAAACCGGACCGGGGGCAGGTGTGCATCTGCGGCGCGCCGAGCGAGGAGTTCAACGACTGGAAATCCATAAGCTACATGTTTCAGGACGATCGCCTTCTGCCGTGGCGCACGGCCGTTCGAAACGTCGAGTTTGCGCTTGAAGCGGGATCCATGCTGAAGACCGAACGCACGCGCCGCGCGCGCGAGGCGCTGCAGCTCGTTGAGTTGGAAGGTTTTGAAGGCGCCTTTCCGTACCAGCTTTCGGGTGGAATGAGGAGCCGGGTCGCGCTGGCGCGGAGTCTCGTAACCGAGCCGCGCATCCTGCTCATGGATGAGCCCTTCTCCCGCCTGGATGCGCAGACGCGCGGCCTCATGCACGACGAATTGCTGCGCATCCACCGGATGAAGCGGATGACGATCGTGTTCGTGACCCACGATGTAGCCGAGGCCGTGCTCCTGGGCGACCAAGTGGCAGTGCTCTCGGCGCGCCCCGGGACCATTCGGGAACTCGTCGATATCGCGCCGCCTCGGCCCCGGGACATCACGCAGCCCGAAATCACGGCCTATATCCAGCGCCTGCGGGGGCTGATTTAGCGCTGCCGCGCGACTTACCGGCGCGTCGTTGCCGCGATATACTCACACAGGAGGAAACCGATGAAGCGGATCAAAGCGGCCGTCGCATTGATTTTACTATCGGCAAGCTTGCTGTTTCCCGGCAAATTGCTCGCTCAGAAGATGAGAGTCGGTTATTGGACCAGCGGTTTTAGCCTCGGGTTCGGCGCCATCATGGAGCAGATGAAATTCGCCGAGAATCAGGGGCTGAACGTCGATTGGGTCAGATTCGCCGAGGTCAACGGACCGACGCGCGCGATCGTGTCCAATGCGATCGATATCGCTTTTGCGGCACCGTCGACGAACTCGATGTCCATAGCAGCCGACGGCGTGCCGATCAAGATCGTGCTCGCAACGCAGATCGCGGAAGCGCAGATCGTTGCGCTCGACGGATTACCGATCAAAAATGTCGGCGATCTCAAAGGCAAAAAAATCGGCATGTCGCCTCCGGGCAGCGCCACACATGCGATCGCCACCGCGATCCTGGAGCAAAACTTCGGCTTGAAGCCGAAGGAGTACAGCGTCGCGCCCGGGAACGAAGCGCAATTGGCACAGTTTCTGACGCAAAAAGAAATCGATGCCGGCGTGCTCCGCTCGGTGACGCTCGCGCAGATGGAGGAAACGAAGCTGAGGAGGTTGGCGAGCGTGGTGGAGGAGTGGAAAAAACTCATCAAAGGGAACGCCCCGCCGATTCTGGCCGTGACGATTGTGTACAACGATTTCTTGATGAAAAATCCGGAAGCGGTGGCGCGATTCATCGCCGCCGCCCGACGGGCGCTCGAGTTCGGCTCGAAAAACAATGAACGCGTCGCCGAGATACTGCGAAAAGCGGCCAACATGAACGCGGCGGACGCGCGGGCGTACTCCAGCCAGTGGGACAACGCCTACATTGCGAGCTTCGAACCTTCGGACATAGCGTCGCTCAGGAGAATGTACGAAGTGGTAAAGACCGCGGGTCTCGCCAGCAAAGATCCGCCGGAGAACGCCTTCGATCGGGCCCCTTACGTCCAAGCATTAAAGATGAGATAGGAAGGGATCGCTCGGATCGGATTGGAGTATCGTTTTATGGCGCTTACGATCGAAACGAAACTGCGGCTGAACGACGGCCATTTTATCCCTCAGCTCGGACTCGGCGTATGGCAGATTCGCAGAGGTCGCGACTGTGAAACGGTGGTTCTCACCGCTCTGGAGGCCGGGTACCGGCACTTCGATACGGCCTCGATGTACGGCAACGAAGAGAGCGTGGGAGAGGCTGTCAGAGCGAGCGGCATTCCCCGCGAGGAGATTTTTGTTACCACGAAACTGTGGAACACGGATCACGGAGACCCGGAGCGAGCGCTCGACACCAGCCTGCGCAAGCTCAAGTTCGACTACGTCGATCTCTATCTCATCCACTTTCCGGTGCGCGAAAGGCTCAAGAGCTGGCGCATACTGGAAACTCTGCGGCGCAAAGGCAAAGCGCGCTCGATCGGCGTCAGTAATTTCACGATCCGACATTTGACCGAACTCTTGGGAGCAACGGAAACGGTTCCGGCAGTGAATCAGGTGGAATTTCACCCCTATCTCTACCAGAAGGAGTTGGTCGATTTCTGCGCGTGCAAGGGCATCGTGATCGAGGCGTACAGCCCCCTGACTCACGGCGAGCGGCTGAACGATCGAAAACTGATCGCGATCGCCGAAAAGTATTCCACCGGTGGAGGACGTCCGGGCGACGGCGCGGCCCGGGGGCCTGTGACCAAGTCGCCGGCGCAGATCCTTATTCGCTGGGCGCTGCAACACGGATTGGTCGTGATTCCGAAATCCGCCAATCGCAAGCGGATCTTCGAAAACGCCGACGTGTTTGATTTTGAAATCACCGCCGAGGACATGCGGCGTCTCGACGGTTTCAACGAAGACCTCCGAACCTGCTGGGATCCGACCAACGCGCCGTGAGCGGTTCTCGACGGCGCCCTGGACTGCCGACGGACGGCTAGGCGTGCGTCCGAAGCGCGGTGAACGTTTGCCGCGTGCTAGGGGTCAAGCCGAACATCGCGGGGCTATTTCCACATACGTAATCGGTGCTGAACGCAAACGAGTCTTTCGGCGCGCCTGACCGCGTGTCCTTTCCCGAGCAGGAATCTTCCCAGCCGCCGCGGAGCCGGCAAGCGATTGACAGGCCGGGGTCACGGTAGTAGAGGAGCTTTGGGTGTGAACACGTGAACACTCGAGTCATCCTCTTGATCGTTTTTCTCTGCCTGCTGCCTGCCCCGGCTTTTGCGCAGAAGCTGCTGCTGGCGCACGTGGCGATCAACCCGAGCCAGAGCATGCTGCATCTAGCGAAGGACTCGGGGATCCTCGCGAAGCACGGCTTTAGCGCGGATGTGATCTTGATTCCCGGAACGCCGCGTGCGATCCAAGCGCTGATCGCGGGCGATCTCGATTACGTGGCCGCCGGCGCCCCGGCGTCGATTCGGGCGCGTGCTCAAGGCGCTGATGTGGTGATCCTTTCGACTCTCTCCAGTTCCTCGGCGCAGCGTGTTTTCGTCAGACCCGATTCGACCTTGAGCCGTTTCAGCGATGTCAAGGGCAAGGTGATCGGTGTTACTCAATATGGCTCGGCAGGCGACACGTTCTTGCGCGCCGCGCTGCGCAAACACGGGATTAAGGAATCCGAGGTAACTATTTTGCAGATGGGCGGCACGCCCGGCGTCGCACAGGGCTTGGAGGCTGGGCGAATCGAAGTAGGCGTGCTGGGCGACTCCGGGCTCCTGCTGGTGTTTCGCGGCAGGGCCAAGGCTTTAAAGGGCGCGAGCGCGCGCGAAATGGGTTTTCGCGGCGTCGATGCGCCGTTGACCACGACCGATCGGAAGATCAAGGCGGATCGCGCGGCTGCCGTGCGCTTCATGCAGGCGTATCTCGAGACGATTCACTTTTTTCAGACCAATAAAGCGGCGACCTCGCGAATCCTGCAAAAATACATGCGCGGCGTGAGCGAAGAACATATCACGATGTGGTGCGACGATCTGCGCGGCGTGTTGAAGCAGGTGCCTTACGCCGACGAAGAAGCGTTGAGGGCGGAGTTGGAAATGATCAACATCCCCGGAGGGCAAATTCCGCCCGGTTACATCAACAACAGCATCCTCGACGAGATCAAAAAAAGCGGGTTTATCGACAAGCTCTATAAAAAATAGAGGGGGAAATCATGGCCAAGATCAGGCATATCGCGATCAAGGTGGAAGATCAGGAGAAAGCCGCGGAATTCTACAAGAAAACGTTCGGCATGACCGAAGCGTGGCGCGGTCCCGTGCGTGACGACGGCAAGCGGGCGATCTATCTCACCGACGGCTACATCAACATGGCGGTTCTGCCGGCGCGGGGCGGGCGCGAGGGAATCGACCATTTCGGCTTTCAGGTGGAGGATATGGAGGCGACGCTGAGAACCGCGGAGGCCGCCGGCGCCAAAAGCCCGGCGGATAAGAAACCGCGCGACGGTCGCTTCGCTGAAATGGGCGTGCATGATCCTTCCGGCCAGTTGGTTGATGTGACGGTACACGGTTGGAAAGTCTAGAGGAGTCCTCCGTACGCCCGGCGCAAGTCGCGCTCTATTTTTGGTTTTCCTTTCTTCCTCCAGCTGTCTCAAGAAAGACAAGTCGAGGACGTGATGTGTATAAAAGCGCTGTTTATTGTTTTTCTTCTTTTCGGTTTGCCGCCGCGCGTCATTGCCCAGCAGTACATGATCGGTTACGCGGGCTTTGCCGGCTTTCAGGTATCGATGTGGGCGGTTAAGGATCTCGGTCTCCTCAAAAAATATGGGCTCCAGGGCGAGCCCGTGCTGGTTCCGGGCACGTCCCGCCAAATTCAGGCCCTCGTCGGCGACAGCATTCATTTCGCTCACGTCGATGCCGCGGGTCACATCCGCGCCGTCATGCGCGGCGCTGACATTGCCATGGTGGCGGCATCCTTGAACCGATTTCCGTTCAGTTTTGTGGCGACGAAGGAGATTCGCAAACCCGCGGACCTGGTGGGCAAGAAGATCGGCATCGTGGGGTTCGGCGGCGCAAACGATCTTGCCGTAACGCTTCTCCTTCGGGAATGGAAGATCCCGCGCGACAAGGTGACGATCTTGCAGGCCGGCGGCGGCTCCAGTCGGCTGCTGGCGCTATCGACCGGCGCGCTCGACGCAACCGTCCTCTCCCACCCGGAACTGGGCGAGGCCTTGAGAATGGGTATGAACGAGCTCGGGAATCTCGACGAGTTCAAGTCGGCCGAGTATCCCATGAGCGCGGTCGCAGTGCGGCGATCTTTCGTGACGCAACAGCGCGATGTCGTCAAGCGATTCCTGATGGCGTACGCCGAGGCGACTTACCAGTTCATGACGCACAAGGAAAAAGGTATTTCGATTTTAAAGCACCGGCTGAAGCAGGATAATCCCAAAGCACTCGAGGAAACTTACAACTATTTTGCGCCGAAGTTTTCTTTTCCGACGCGCGTGTCTCGCGGGGGCCTGCAAAACACCATCGAGCTAATCGCGAAAGAAAATCCCAAGCTCGACACGAAGGTAGAGAAATACATCGATGAGAGCATTCTCGACGAGTTGGAGAAGGAAGGTTTCTTCAAAAAGATCGCGGGCAAGTAAAGCTCGAATAATGACTGTTCGGGAGAGCTTATTCGCCCGGGCTTTGTCGTAGTGCCGCTTCTCTGAGCTTGAAGGTTAATGGCAACGCGAGCGCGCACAGGGAAGCCATGACCCAGAAGCCCTGCGCGCCGAGGCGCCCGTAGAGGGCGCCCGAGATGAACGTGAGCAATGCGACGGTCGTGCCGATGCCAACGGTACCGTAGATCGCCTGCGCCGTTCCCTCCAAACCCTCCGGCACGGTTCGAGCGATCAGACGCATGCAGGCGAGATGGAGCAGGGCAAACGTGATGCCATGGAGCGGCTGTACCAGAGCCAGTGCCGTCACGTCGGCCGTCTGAGCCACAACCGCCCAGCGCAGTATCCCCGCGAGCGCCGCGAGGGCGAGCGCCCCGGCCGGCGTGAGCCATCTTACGAGCGCCGGTCCGATGACAAAGAACACGACCACCTCCGCAGCCACCGACTCGGACCAAAGCAAGCTCACGATTCCGGGCGTGATACCGGCAGCGCGCCAGCGTATGACGGCAAACGCGTCGTGCATGGCGTGGCTACCGAGGATCAGGGCCGCCACCAAGACGAGGTTCCGAAAGGGCGGGAGCCGAAGCAAAACGACAACACCCGAGGCGGGCGCGCGCAGGCGAGCGGGTGCCCCCCGATGAACGAGGTCCGGTACGAATATCCCGGCGCAAGCCGCGAGCGCAAGCAGAATCGCCTGCAGCGAAACGATCAGATCGAGCCCCAGCGCGCTTATCGCTTGTCCAGAGAGTAACGTGCCGATAATGAAAGCCGCCGATCCGGTGCCGCGCACCCAGCCGTATTCGAAGCCGCGCCGGCCGCTCATCGGCGGAGGAATGGAGGCTCCGAGGGCCAACGCATCCGCCAGCACCGTGATCGGCGCGAGGGATGCCGCGTGCAGCAGGCTCACCGAGAGCAATTGCCAGAACCCATGCGCGGGGAGATAGGCGAGCGTTGCGGCTGCTGCCAGGGCAGTACAGACAACGAGGACCAAACGGAGCGCCTGGATCAAGTCGCCGATGCGCCCTGCAAGCGGACTCGTGAGCAGTCGCACGATCGTACCGGCGCCGAGCACGAGCCCAAGCTGTTCGGGCGGCAACCCGCGCGCGCTAATAAACGAAGGCAGAAACGGGGACGCGACGCCGAACGCTCCGTAGATCGCCGCGTACAGCAGGATGAATCTTGGCAGGCTCGAGCGGAGCAAATCGAACATAAATTTCGACGACCAGCCGGCGCGCAACCGCTTCGGTTTCAAGCACGCGTTCTGCCGCCGCTACATCATCTCCGTTGCTTCGTCGTAACATTACTCCATATATAAGGAGAAGGCCGTCCGACGGATACGGATGGACGAAACGTGAAACGCTGGTACAACACCCGCCATGAACGTACCTGCAGAACCATTGCCGATTTCGATCGTTGGAGTAATGTAAAAACAGACGCTAAAAAGGAGGAAGTCCATGAAAGCATCGCCGATGGCGGCGATTCTAGCGGTCGTATTCGCTTTACCGGCGTACGCGCTTGCCCAATCCACCCCGCGGATCGATAAGCGGCAGGACAGACAGGATGAGCGTATCGAAAAGGGGTTGGACAAGGGGCAGTTAACCAAAAAGGAAGCGCGCAAGCTGGAAAAAGGACAGCAACACATCGACCGTTTGGAGGACAAGGCGCTGAGAGACGATAAAATTACCAAGCGAGAAAAGCGGCGCATCGAGAAGGCGCAGGACAGGCAGAGCGAGCGCATTCGCAACCAGAGACACGACGAACAAACCAAAAAAGCAAATTGACCCCAGGAGAGCCATGATCGAGAACACCGCGTCGACGGTTCCCCCGCCGAGCCTCGTCAACACCGCGCACCTTGTATACGCGTTGCACTCGTTGAGCATTCTGATCGGCTTGACCACGGCGGCAACGATCGTCGGCGCGTTCGTCTTTGGCGTGCCGTCGATCATTGCGGTCGTCATCAATTACGTGAAGCGGGGCGATGCGGCGGGAACCTTCGTCGCATCCCATTTCCGCTGGCAGATCCGCACCTTTTGGTTCGCGCTCCTCTGGGGTTTCATCGGCGGAGCGTTGTTCGTCACGGTCGTGGGAATCCCGCTTGCGTTACTGGTTTTCTTTGCCGCCGGCGTCTGGGCCATTTACCGGATCGCCCGGGGCTGGCTCGCGCTGCGCGATGGAAAGCCGATGTACGCGGGAGCTTGAAGGCAATATCTCGCGCCGGCCTTCGTTCTTCGCCATCTCACCTCTCGAGTCGGCTTCTAATCGCGCGGGCGAGGGCCTGCGCCAACGCGTCCCGGTTCGCTCGCGTCACCTCGATCAGTTCGACATCGCTTCTGCGCTTGATTTGAGCGACAAACCCGTTGCCGTGCTTGGTGATGGTTGCCAGAAGATTGGCTGGCCGATCGAGGAGTTCGATAATCCTGGTTCTGAATAGAGGCGAAAAGAGCTCCATTTTACCGATCTCATCGATCACGTAGAGATCCGCGCCCGCCGTCACCGGATCGAGGCACGGACCGATGAGCGCTTCAAACGCTTCGACATGGATCGAATACTTGCCCACCGTCGGCTTGAGCCTTCCCAGCGACGCAAGCGTCGCCTCGTGACCGTCCAACGTGACAATTTTAAAGCCGGTTCTCCGGCCCGCTTGCCTCGTTTCCGCGGTATAGAAACCGGCGCAGGTGATGCCCCGGAGCTGCTGCAAAACCGCGCGAACCAGGGTCGTCTTTCCCACCCCGGGGTTTCCGGTCAGCAAAAGGCGCATCGCTCGAGTCCGCGACAAAGCCGGTCCACGCGTTTGAGCAGCGTCGGTATGCGGAATGATCCGTGAAGCTCGACGACACGGCCGGCGGCTTCGTGCACATCGATTCCGGCGGCGGTTACGTACAACGGCCGCGCGCTCGTGCCGCGCTGGATCACACGAACCGCCGGACCTTCCCGAAAAAGCGTTTTGGCCACGCCGATTACGGGGGTCGTTTTGCCCAAGGCTTCATAGAGATACGCGCCCAGTCCAGCATGCGATTCATCTCCGAGCCAAACGTACCCATCGATCAGTATCGCGCCAGGCATTTTCGGCAATGTTGCCAGAACGGAGAGCAGCGCCGGCAATTCGCGACGATAAAAGCGTCCGGGCTTGTAAGCGGCCGGGCATTCGAGGTCTCGCGTAACCTCATGGCAGGGGCGATCATCGCGCCAGTCGCGAAACAGGAGACAAGCCGCGACTGCGCGGTTTTCTCCGTAATGAACATCGGTACAAGCGATCATTGATTGCGAGCTTATGCCCCGGCGCGGCTCCGATCAACGGTTGCTTTCCAGCCGGACTCCCAGGCGAGGATTTGCCGCCGCAACCGTTTGGCGGTACAAGTCAATATCGAGTCGCGAGCTATGACTAATTCCGAGCTGTCCCTACGATTGGCTCGGCGGACGGAAGCGACCACGATCGCCGCTCTGTCGCGGGATCTGATCGAATGCGGCCTCCAATGGCGCTGGACGCCGGCGCGCGTAGCCGCGAGTATCCGGGCTCCGAATGCCAACGTGCTCGTGGCGTCGATGGCCGACCAAATTGCCGGGTTTGGCATCATGCGTTACGGCCCGGACGACGCCCATCTCGATCTCCTGGCGGTGACACCGCCATATAGACGGGCAGGTCTCGGCCGGCGGCTCGTGCGATGGTTGGAAGAGTGCGCGCTGGTAGCGGGAATATTTAACGTGACCCTCGAGGTGCGCGCGGCGAACACGGGAGCCCAGTGCTTCTATGACCGGTTGGGCTATCGGCCGTTTGCTTTCGTTCCCGGCTACTACCAGGGTATAGAGGCGGCGCTGCGGATGCGCCGAGATCTCTCGTGCCGATTTCCCGAACGGTGCCGCGGTTTCTCCTCAGAAAACTGGTCGAACTTTCTTTCCTCCGGCGGCTGAAAAAGATCAGCGGGCGAATTTCTGCGAGAACTGATCAGCGATCGAGGGCGATCGCCGCATCCTTTACCGCCTTCTCTTCACCCAGAGCCCAACGAATGAGGGGCCCGCTGATCGTAGAGGTGACGATCGCCGTGATCACGAGCGCGACGAAGACCTTCTCGTTAATGAGCGCGTACTCGAGCGCCAGAAACCCCAGGATGATTCCCATCGCGCCTTGGGGAACCAAGCCGAACGCAACCGAGAGCGCCTGCGGTCGCGGCATGCCGCCGAGCGCCGCGCCGAGGGAACAGCCGAGGACCTTTCCGACGCAGGCGATCGTCAGAACCGCGGCGACGAGAAAGAAATCGAAATGCGTGATGAAATCGGCCCGCATTCCCATGGAGGCGAAAAAGATCGGAGCGAAGAGATAGAGGACAAAGCCGCGCACCGTGTCGCGCATGTGGTTCGCGATCTCGCCGGTCTCTCCAATCATCACGCCGGCGAGAAAGGCGCCGAAAATCGCGTGTACGCCGATCCATTGCGCCAGCGCAGCGCATAGGAAAGCCGTGAGAACCGCCAGGCCGAGGATGCCTTCCGAGGGGATACCGAGCACGCGGAAAAAAGAAAACAGCCGAAGCATCAAAAGCCTGCCCGCCGTGAGGCAGAAAAGGGCGAACGCGACGGTGAGCAGGACTACCGCCACGATGGACCCACCCAGTGGAGTCGCGCGCCCGAGCAAGCTTAGCAGAATGGCAAACAAGATCCATCCGATCAGGTCGTTGACCACGGCGGCGCCGATTACCACGTGGCCGAGCGGCGTTCGCAACAGATCCATATCCATCAGCATTTTCGCAACCAGGGGAATGGCGGAAATCGACATGGCCACGGCCATGAATAGAGCAAAGAGCCACCGCTGGTCGGGATTGACCAAATAGCGTTCGGGCAGCAAAAGAGCGAAGAGCAATCCCGACGCGAACGGAATCGCGATTCCCAAGAGACTCGTCGTGAACAGGACGCGCCGCTCGTGCTTCAAGGTCGCGAGATCCACTTCGCTGCCCGCGGCGAAAAGGAGGAAGATGCTGCCGAGCCAGGCGATCGTCCCCAGCATGTGGGTTTGTGACGGAGGAAAGAGCGATGCCGCTAGGTTCGGAGCAAAGGCGCCCAGTATGGAAGGGCCCAAAAGAACGCCGGCAACGATCTCGCCGACCACCGCCGCCTGGCCGAATCGACGCAGAATGCTTCCGGCGACCAGCGCCACAGACAAAAGGATGAAAAGCTGGAAGAGGAAGAGCGCGAAGTCGTGTTCGGACGGGAAGGTCATTGACGCGATAACCCGTTGGTCGATACCTGGCCGTGGGCCCCTACAATAGCTCGAATGCGGCCGGTTTCAAGCCCTGGCGCCACGAGGGGTTCGCTCCTGCTGAGCCGGTGGAAGCATGAAACCCAGTTTTTCCGCACTCTGCTCGACGAACGCCACGCGGACCCGGTGTGGAAAAGCAACACCGCTCCATTGTTGAAAGCAAGCGGCTCTTAGCATATAGGGAACCCTGCTTACCGAACCGCAGGCGCGTACGAAGGAGGGCCGACACCATGAACAAAATCAGCGCTCGTCTCTTGATCGCATCGGGGCTCCTGGTGATCGCCGCGGTCGGTCGCTTGCACGCCGCAGCCGCGCCAACTCCCGAGTCCCTGTTTGCCGAGTTGGCGAAGCTTTCCCCGGAGCAGCGACAAAAGCGAGTCGAAGAAGGCGCGCGCAAGGAGGGCAGGCTGAACTTCATTCACACGTTCAGAGGCAAGCTGGCGCGCGACCACGTGCGATTGTTCGAGAAACGCTATGCCTTCGTCAAGGTCGAGATGGCCGATATGGGCTCGCAGGATGCCGCCGAGCGGCTGATCGCCGAAGAAACTGCAGGGCGCCACCTCACCGACGCCATCAGCCTTGCCGTGCCCGACCTGCCGGTGATCTTGAAGCAAAACCTGCTCGCGAAATACCCGACGCCGGCCACCCGAAGGGTGCCCAAACAGTTTCAGGGCTTTCTCGACAAAGAGAACCGCTGGGTCCCCTGGTATTGGAGCGAACACGGTATCTCCTATAACACGAACTTGATCCCACCGGAGAAAGCGCCGAAAAGCTGGGAGGATCTATGCAAGCCGGCGTACAAGGGACAAATCTCGTTTGATCCGCCCGAGACGCGTTTTATGGTCGGGCTCTACGTGATGATGGGCGAGGAGAAGTTCCAGCGATGGGTTAAATGCATCGGCGAAAATCAGCCGATTATTCAGCGCGGGCACACGCAGCGCATGAACCTGATGCTTTCCGGGGATCATGCGATTCAAGGCGATAACTTCCTTTACGTGGGCGCGCAGGAGAAGAAAAAGGATCCGAAGACGCCCTACGCAATCGTTTATTCGGCACCGATTCTGGCGTACGCCGGCGTGGTCGTGATCAACAAGAACGCTCAACATCCCCACGCCGCGGCCCTGTTCGCTGATTGGACGCTGTCGGAGGAAAGTCAGAAGTACGTGGCCGACGAATTCCGCGGCCCGCTGATCGGCACGCATCCCTATCTGCCGGACGACGTGAAGCTCGTAACCTTCGGCAACGTCAGCGACGAAATCGTCGATCGCCTGCACAAATACTGGAACCAGCATATCGGCAGAGGAAAATAAGCCGCTTCCTCCGAACCGGCAATGGACTTGCGGTCCGGGTTTTCAGGCCTGCCGGCGCGGATTCGCCTCGACAGCAGCAGATTCGCGCTGGGTTTCGTCCTCCTGATTCTCCTCTACCAGGTCGCCATTCCGTTGCTGATGGTGATTTGGACCAGTCTGAAGGTCGCGCGACCCGGCGAACCTGGGTTCTTCGACTTCAGCTTTTCGGTCGCGAACTACGTTCGAGCTTTCGGCTCGGGCGATTTCTGGCACGCTAGCTGGAACACGCTTTGTTTCGCCCTCGCTTCGACCGCGCTCGCATTCGGGCTCGGGACTTTTCTCGCTTGGGTGGTGCATCGTACCAATACCCCGCTCGCGCCGCTGATCGGCGTGATCACTCTCGGCCGCATCATCATTCCCGGAATTCTCATCACGGTTTCATGGATCCTGCTCGCGAGCCCGAGCATCGGCGTTCTCAACCACCTTCTAGAAGCGATTACGGGCGCCAAGCGGACTTTCAACGTCTACTCCTTTTGGGGCATGGTCTGGGTTCATTCCCTCGAGATCACCCCGCTGGCCTATCTGCTTCTCTCCGCGGCGCTGCAGTCGATGGACCCGCGCCTCGAAGAAGCCTCGCTGGTTGCCGGCGCCGGCCAGTGGTCGACCTTTCGGAGAGTTTCGCTGCCGCTGATCCTTCCGGCGGTCGGCGCGGCGGTCATGCTGCTCATGATCTATACGATCGAGACCTTCGAAGTGCCGCTCCTGCTCGGCGGGCGCGCCGGGGTGAGAGTCTACACCACGGAGATTTATTTCAACACGGCGAGAACGCCCACCGACTGGGGCCTGTCAGGGGCGTATTCTATCGCTATCCTGATGTTGTGCGCGGGTTTCCTCGCGGCTTACTTTCGTCTGGTGCGCCACGGCGAGCGCTACCAGACGATCACCGGAAAAGATTTTCGGCCGCGCCGCATCGACCTCGGTGCGTGGCGCTATCTCACCTGCGCGCTCGGCCTGCTTCTGGTGTTTCTCATTACCGGGCTCCCGTTTCTCGTCATGGTTTATGCTTCGCTGTTGCGGCGCTATCAGCCGCCTTCGCTCGAAATACTTCACAGCATGAGCCTCGAAAACTACTACGAGATTATTCGCGATCCGGCGTATTCTTCGGGACCGCTCTGGAACAGCACGTTGGTCGGTTTGGGCTCGGCCACGGCGGTGATGCTTCTCGTGTCGGCGATGAGTTATTTCGTCCACAAAACCCGTCTCCGCGCGCGCAAGCTCATCGACTTTCTCGGGTTCGCGCCGATTGCCATGCCCAGCGTCGTGTTAGGCGCGGCCTTCTTGTGGTTCTATCTGCTTTTTCCCTTGCCGGTGCTCGGCACGCTGACGATCATCGCGCTGGCCTACGTGACCCGCTACATGTCGGTAGCCTTGCGTTTCGTCTCCACGTCGATGCTGCAGATCCATACCGAGTTGGAAGAGGCCGCGGCGGTGGCCGGCGGCGGGTGGTGGAAAAATTTCCGGGCTATCTATTTGCCGCTCCTCCGGCCGGGGCTGATGGCCGGCTGGTTCTGGGTCATGGTGCACGCGTATCGCGAGCTCACGATCGCGTTGATGCTGGCACGCTCGAGCAACCGAACCGCGGCGGTCGTGATCTACGACCTTTGGGAAAACGGCTCGTTTCCGCAGCTCAGCGCTTTCGGCGTGCTCATTTTTGCGTTGCTCATCGTGCTGGTCCTCGTTGGGCAAAGCGTGGGAAAGCGCTTCGGGGTGCGCGAACAGGTGTAGGCGACTCCCGAGGGTCGAGGATGGGGATCCATTCTTAATTCTCGATCCTCCATGCTCGTTTTCACGTCCGCGGCTCATAATACTTCCGCGCCCAGGTGGCGACATCGCCCCGGCGCGCAAACCAGACGGCGCCGTGACTCTTGGCGTACGCGATGATCTGCTCGAACGTGTCGATGAGCGGGATGCGCGAGCTAAGATACGCGTGGGTGATGACGTTCATCATCGTCGGGTTCGAGTCGCCGATCTTGTACCTGTAGTCGAACTCGTCTTTGAACTTGGCGAAAAACTCGTGTCGCGTGCCGCTTTCTTCAATGCGGTGATCGTTGATCGTGTACTGGTGGGGGATCATGATGAGCATTTGATCACCGATCATCCGCGGGTACGGCATTTCGTCGTCGTGGTAGTCGCAGTTGTATTCGAGACCCGCTTCGACATTCAGCTCGAGCGTGTGATCGGTCGATCGCACTCCGGGCGAGGACCAGCCCCTGGGTCGCTCCCCGGTCGTCCTGGCGATCGCTTCGACGGTCTTGAAGATATTCTCGCGCTCCTGTTCGCGGGTAAGCATGTAGAGATACTCGCCCTGGTCCCACCCGTGCGCGATCATCTCGTGCCCGCGTTGGTGCGCCTCCTTGACCAGACCGGGGTAGTATTCGCACGTCAAACCGTTGATGGGCATGCTGACCTTGAGATCGTACCTGTCGCAGATATCGAGCAGTCTGCGCAAGCCGATTTTCGCGCCGAACTCCCGGAATGTTTCGGTCGAATAATCGCGCCGGCAAACCGCGTTGGCAGGAATCGCCCCGCGTTGTAAACCGCGTCCTGCGGTCGGCTTCGTTCGATCCCATGCTTCAAAGGCAATGCCCAACACAAACGCGATTCGGGCATTGTTCGGCCAGGTGAATGGTTGTTGCGCCATGGCGACGTCCTCCGCTTCCAGATTAACGAAGGCTTACACTAAAGCGCCTGAGCCGGGCAAGTTCGGAAGCGCCCGATCTCGCGTCCTGGTTGAGCGAGCCGGCCGCGGGAGTATACTGAAATCTGCTCGGGTGTTCTTATCAACTCGGGACGAATCGTCTCATGGTCGGGACGCGCTGGATTTCAGTTCTGTGGAGCCTGCTGATGTTGCCATCATGCCTGCCGCCGGCCGCCAGCGACCGGGCGGTGCCAATGGTGATTCGAGACAGTTTTACGCGCGGCACGCCCGAACTCGCCTGGCGGCCGTATCCCTATTTCAACCAGGACAATCTCGCCGGGGCGCTCGATCCCTCATCGCCTGAAGGCGAGCCGGGCGTGGGTGTTCTCAACAACGGCACCGCGGGCGGGTTTGCGGCGCTGTCATACGCGGAGACGCGCCCGCTCGCCGATTTTCGCCTCGAAGCCTGGCTTCACGTTCAAGTAACCGACGCGGAGAAAGGCGCGCTCAATGGCATCGCCTTTCGCGTCGACCCACGCGAAGACAAGTACTACCGCTTTGCGACTCACTTCACGGCCGAGCCCTCCTTATCGCTCGCTTACGTGGGCAAGGACACGAGGCATTTTCCTGTGGAAGTGGCGCAGTGGCAGGGCGTCACCCTCCCGGGCGGGCCTCCCAAACGAAGCGGTTGGCATCGGGTGGTGATCGAAGTGAAAAATGACGCCGCCGAGATCTTCTGGGATGCGACCCGACTTTCCGGCGGGCCATTTCGGTTGGACCGGATCGGCGCGGGTTACGTCGGAGTGTACGCGACCTATACGGGCGGTCGCGGGCGTGCGGAAACAAAAATAGACGGCCTGCGCATCGAGGTTCGCAATTCCCGATGACGCGATTGGAAATATCTCGCGCAAAGGCGTTTCCTGAGCGGGGCCGAAGGACCCGCAAGAGGAGCGTTCACCACAAAGAGCACGAAGTTCACGAAGGAATTCAGAGTAAGGAATTCTCCGAACTTCGTGGTTTTCGTGTCCTTCGTGGTGCAGATTCGACGTGGCTCTTTGCTGCTTGCTCCTTCGCGTCCTTGGCGCGAGCCAGTGTCCCGCAGCGCAAACTCCGTCGTACGCGTCTTGACAGGGCGTTGGTACATTCTATAGTGAACCCCAGCTGCAGCGAGATGGAACGCCTTGTCAAAGTCAGCAAACAACACGTATGGGTGAGCGCGGACGACCGGCACGTACACATCGGACTCACCAATTATATTCAGGAGGAGCTGGGTAGAATCATTTCGGTTGAGCTTCCGGATGTCGGCGATAAAATCGAAGAGGGAGAAATCTTTGCTGAAGTAGAGTCGGTTTCCACCGTTCACGAGCTCGTTGCGCCGGTGTCCGGAACGGTTTTAGCGGTCAACTCCCAAATCGAAGACCATCCCGCGATCATCAACGAAGATCCCTACAACGAAGGCTGGCTGATCGAAGTCAGGCTCAAAGATGAAGCCGAAATGGATCGCCTCATGGATATGGACGAGTACTACCATTTCGTGTTTAAGACCAAATCTTAGAAGATGGCCCGCGCTTTTCCTGTTCGCTCCGTTTGTCGCAACGCAGCCGCCGATCCCCGCGACCGGCTGCCTCACCGCCGCTGACCCGCCGTCCGAGACTTTTGAAAACGCCCGGCGCGCCATGGTCGAGCGCGACCTCCGGCGCCGCGGGATCCGGGATCCGCGCGTGCTGGACGCGATGGCGTCGGTGCCCCGGCATCGCTTCGTCCCGGAGCGGTGGCGCTCGGCCGCCTACGATGACCGGCCCTTGCCGATCGGTCACGGCCAGACGATTTCGCAACCGTACATCGTCGCCTTTATGACCGAGCTGCTGGAACTCAAGGGGCGGGAGAAGGTGCTCGAAATCGGCACCGGCTCGGGTTATCAAACCGCCGTGCTGGCAACGCTTGCGACCCAGGTATTCTCGATCGAAATCATTCCGAGCTTGAGCGCGCGCGCGAAGGCGGTTTTGGATCAGCTCGGTTTTCATAACGTTCATGTAAAAACCGGCGACGGGTTTTTCGGTTGGCCCGAGCACGCGCCCTTTGACGCGATCGTGGTCACGGCCGCCGCGCCGAAGATTCCCGAGCCGCTGTGGCAGCAGCTGCGCGAGGGCGGTCGGCTGGTGATGCCGCTCGGCGAACCGGGTCAGCCGCAAAAGCTCGTGCGCGTGCGAAAAATCGGCGGCAACAAATCGGTCGAAGACTTCACGGACGTTCTCTTTGTACCGTTGACGGGAGCGATTCGGGAAGCGCCGCGTTAACCGAACGTTCGCGCTCTCGGCTCGGCGGGCGGGGCCGGAAGCGGTAGATAATCTCCCCCGGACGAACCAGATTCAATTCCTCGCGGGCGACTTGCTCGAGATACGAATCGTCGCGCCGAAGCCGGGCGATCTGGCGCTGTAACGATTCGTTTTCCTTCTGCAGCCGATAGTTTTGCTCGTCGAGCCTTTGCTTTTCGCTCTGCAACCGAGCGAGATGGAGCAAGCCCCGATCGCCGACGATTGCGGTAACGCAAAGCAGGGCGATGGCGAGAGCAAGAACGTAGTGCAGCCAGCGTTCTGGCGGGCGAAGACGCCACTTCATGCGCATTGGTAATATAACAGATTTTATGGTTTTGTGCTTTTTAGCTCACGTTGTGGAGGCGGTCGCATGAAAATCCAAAAGGTCCGGGCGCGAGAAGTTCTCGATTCTCGCGGACAGCCGACCGTCGAGGTGGAAGTGGTATTGGCGAACGGCGCGACCGGTCGCGCAACCGTGCCGTCCGGCGCCTCGACCGGCGCGCACGAAGCCGTGGAGTTGCGCGACGGGGGCAAGCGGTTCCTGGGCAAAGGCGTGACGCGGGCGGTCGCAAACGTCAACGACAAAATCGGGCCGCGTTTGCGCGGCCGAGACGCCAAAGACCAACAAGGAATCGACGCGTTGATGATCGCGCTGGACGGCTCGCCCAACAAGGCCAGGCTTGGCGCGAACGCCATTCTCGGTGTTTCCTTGGCGGTGGCGCACGCGGAGGCGCGCGCCGAGGGCCTGTCGCTGTACCGTTACCTCGGCGGCCCGGCAGCCAGGACGCTGCCGGTGCCGATGCTGAACGTGATCAACGGCGGCGTGCACGCCGACAACAATGTCGATGTGCAGGAGTTCATGATCGTGCCCCACGGCATGCGCAGTTTTTCCGACGCGCTCCGGAGCGCCTCGGAAATTTTTCAAACCTTAAAGCAGGTCCTCCATGATCGCTCCTACTCGACCAGCGTCGGCGACGAGGGCGGATTTGCGCCGCGCGTCAAGAGCAACAGCGAGGCGATCGAACTCCTGCTCGAAGCAATCGGCCGCGCCGGCTACAAGGCGGGATCTCAGGTGGCGCTCGCGCTGGACGTCGCCGCGAGCGAGTTTTATGACCATGGCCGCTACGTTTTCAAGAAGTCCGACGGGCGAAGCCGCAGCCGGGTCGAGATGGTGCGGCTTTACGAGGATTGGGCGAGGCAGTTTCCGATCGTTTCGCTCGAAGACCCCTTCGCCGAAGACGACTGGGACGGCTGGCAGATGATCACCGAAGCGCTCGGCGCAAGGATTCAGATTGTGGGCGACGATGTCTTTGTGACCAACAAGGCCCGGCTCGAACGCGGCATCGAAATCGACGCCGCCAACTCGATCCTCGTCAAAGTCAATCAAATCGGTTCCTTGAGCGAGACGCTCGAAACCATGAGGCTCGCCAAAAGCTCGGGTTACACGACCGTTATGTCCCACCGATCGGGTGAAACCGAAGACGTCACCATCGCCGATCTCGCCGTTGCCACCAACGCCGGCCAAATCAAGACCGGCGCGCCGTGCCGCGGCGAGCGAACCGCGAAGTACAATCAACTGCTGCGCATCGAAGAAGAGCTGGGAAAGCGAGCCGTGTATGCGGGCAAGAAGGCGTTTCATGTCCGACGCGGCGGTTGAGTGGAATCGCCGGAAGACCGTCTTGCCGAAGCGCCGATGTCGGCGCGGGCGTGAAAGCCTCAAAGTCCGATCCCGGCGTGCCGAAGCGATTGCGGCGCGCCTGGCGCGCGAGTACCCTCGAGTCATCGTTCCGCTCCGGCACCGCAATACCTTTGAGCTGCTCGTTGCCACGATCCTCTCGGCCCAGTGCACCGATGAGGCGGTCAATCGGGTGACGCCGGAGCTGTTCCGCCGCTATCCCGTCGCGGCCGCGCTGGCCGCGGCACCGATCACGGAGATTCAAGCGTTGATACGGCCGCTCGGTCTTTTCCGCGCCAAAGCGAGATCGCTCAAAGCCTGCGCGGAGCTTCTCACCAAAGAGTTCCAGGGCGAAGTTCCCGCGACGATGGCAGCGCTCACGCGGCTGCCCGGAGTGGGCCGTAAGACCGCAAACGTCATCCTCGGCCATGCCTTCGGTCACCCGGCGATCGTGGTCGATACCCATTGTCGCCGGGTGTCGCGGCGACTCGAACTCACGCGCGCCCACGATCCGGATCGGATCGAAGAGGATTTGAAGCGGCTGTTAAAGCCCGCCGATTGGACCGGGTTTTCTCACCGGCTGATCGTTCACGGCCGGCGAGTTTGTCACGCGCGTAATCCTCGCTGCTTCGCCTGCCTCCTGCTCGATCTCTGCCCCACCGGCACCGGTCGCGTCGGCTGACGGCACGATGAGTTCCGAATTGACGATAAAAAGCCGCGCCTCCTACGTGATCTTCGCCTACGACGCGGCGCGTTCCATCGACCTGAACAGCGCCGAGCGCCGCGCGCAGTCGGTGCACGGTGCCTCGAGGCCTCCTTCAAATCGTCCGCTTCCGGTGGGCGGCCGAACGGGGTGCTAGCGCGACGGCAGGGGATCGCTGCCGGCCAGGCGGTTGAACGTAGCGATCGTCTCCGGCTCGCGCGGAATTTC
>DATMBL010000346.1:0-6399 GCA_035559295.1 Candidatus Eiseniibacteriota bacterium | reverse complement strand
CCCGGCCGCGCCGTGCTCGCGCGCATTGTTCGCCTTGGTACGGAGGCCGGCGTGTGCCGAAAACCGCGGCGCCTTGCGGAATGGGCTGCTCTCGGTTTTGGGCGGCGGCTCGTACTGGAGCACGATTACGATTTTGTTCCTCACGTCCAAACCGGCGTAATCGTCGTAGCCGTGCTCCTTGGCCGTGATGCCGTAGCCCGCAAACACGAGTTCGGCTTCGGTCTTGTCCGATGCGGAGAGACCGAGAGGGATCCACTCGACGCCGAGTTGGAGCGCTTGTCCGCCGGCCGTTAACCGCGTGGGTTCGCGGTGCGACACGCCCACGACCGTTTCAAAGGACTGGAGATAGGTGCCGTTGTCGCCGGCCGGCTCAAGACCGTACCGGGCGAACTCCCGAGCGATGTAATCCCGGGCCTTTTGAATCCCGGCGCTGTCCACGGAACGCCCCTCGAGGTCCCTCGATGCTAAAAACCGGGCGTGAGTCTGGAGGGCTTCGGTCGAGGTGCTCGCTGGCGGCCGGTTCTCCAGCGCCCAGCCGGAGAGCGCGTAAACGATCAGAACGGCGAGGACCGCGACGGCGCCTCCGAGTTCACCAAAGCGGGATGGGAAGCGAGTGGCTCGGAAACGGCAACGGCGTGAAGGACCGACCATGCGCGTTTCGGAGGCTAGCAAAACAGCTCCCGATTATAAAGCGATGGTCTCGGGCGTCGGCTGGTTGACTCGCGAATTTGCCCCGTATAGCCTCAATCTTCAGAAGAGCATCGCGGGCCGCTACGAAGAGCGCGCAACAAGAGGGGAGACGACGCATGCCGAAAACCGTCATCGTGTATACGCAACCTGGGTGAGGCCCGTGTCACAGAGAGAAAGAGTTTCTTTCTCAGAAGGGAATTGCATTCACCGATAAAAACGTTCGGGCCGACCCGGCGGCGCTAAAGGAACTCATCGACATGGGTTATCAAAGCACGCCGGTCACGCTGATCGACGGTGAAGCCGTTGTGGGGTTCGACCAGAAGCGGCTCGAGCAGCTTCTCGGCTTGTAAAATGAAGCGGTCGCCTAACCGAGCGCAGGTTGTGATGGTCGCGGCCTTGCTCGTGCTCTTGTTCCCGCGCCGGGTGTCAGGGTCGCGTCAAGGGGCGCAGAGGGCGTTGCGATAGCGGCGGCGGACCTCGCGATGGATGTCCTCAACGTAACCGGCTACCAGCGCCGCGCGCCCCACGTCGTGGCGGAAGCGAAGGGTCTGTTCGCGCGCGAGGGACTGGAGGTGCGATTCCATCAGACCACCTACGCGCCGGATCATAACCGCGGCATGGCCGAAGGTCGCTGGGACTTCACTCTGAGCAGTGCCGATACCATGGTCGCGCGCACGACCACCGACGGAACCGATTACCTCCTGTTCATGCAAGCCGAAGAAGGACTCAGCGCCTACTTGATCGGGCAACCTGACGTGCGCTCGATTGAGCAGTTGCGCGGCCACCTCCTGGCGGGTGATCCCGGAGACTCGAATCTCGATCTGATTCGAAAAAAGATCCTGCTTACCCACGATATCGCTGAGAGCGAATACCGAGTCGAAATCATCGGCAGCTCGCCCAAGCGTTTGGAAGCATTCTTGCAGCGCCGTGTCAAAGCCGCGATGCTAACCCCGCCCGCGTCCGACAAGGCGCTGGCCGCGGGCGGCGTTTTGCTCGCCGACGCGGATGCTTACGTTCCCGGATGGCCGCTCACCTGCGGCTGGGCGTTGCGGCGTTGGCTCATCGATCATCGCGAACTGGTCGTGAGATTCATCCGCGCCTGGGTCGCGGCAACCGACTGGCTGCTGGATCCGGCGAACCGGGCCGAGACGTTGCAGCTCATGATGGACAGAGAAGGGCTGAGCGCGAAGGCGGCCGAGGCCGCGTGCCGCAAGGTGGTGCCCAAAGCGCGCATCCATCCCGAGGCACTCGGGACGGTCATCGAACTGAGAAAGGAGCTGGGTGTCTACAAGCCTCCGCATGACCCGCCGGAGCGGTTTTACGATGAGAGCTTTTGGCGGGAAGCCATAGACGGCTTGGAGCAACGAGCAAGACCCAGATGAATCGGAGACCCGCTTGCCCCGCCTCCGGCGCCATGTAAAATGGGATTGTCGTTCAGACCGGCGGAAAGGAGGAGACCGATGTCGAAACAGGAACTCGAAAGCACCGCGCAAGCCATGGTGGCCAAAGGAAAAGGGATCCTTGCAGCGGACGAAAGCCTGGGTACGATCAAAAGGCGCTTCGACAGCATCCAACTCGAATCCAACGAAAACACCCGGCGCGCTTATCGGGAGATGCTCTTTACCACCAAGGGTATCGAGGAGGCGATCAGCGGCGTCATCCTTTTCGACGAAACGATGCGCACGGCCGCAAGCGATGGCACACCGTTTCCGCAGCTTCTTTCCAAGAAGGGCATCATCCCCGGGATCAAAGTGGATAAGGGTCCGGTCGACCTTCCCGGGTTCCCGGGCGAAGTGGTGACCGAAGGTCTGGATGGACTCAGGGCTCGCATTAAGGAATACAGGGAGCTGGGCGCAAAGTTCGCGAAATGGCGCGCCGTGATCAGCATCGGCGACGGCATCCCGACGTATGCCTGCCTCGATGCCAACGCGCACGCTCTGGCGCGCTACGCCGCGCTGTGTCAGGAAGGCGGCCTCGTGCCGATCGTCGAGCCCGAAGTTCTCCTCGACGGCGCGCATACCGTGGAGCGCTGCCAGGAGGTTACGGAAAAGACGCTGCAGGTGACGTTCGCCCGCCTATTCGAGCAGCGCGTCCACTTCGAAGGGATGATTCTCAAGCCCAGTATGGTGGTTTCCGGTAAGGACAACCCGCGTCAGGCCGGAGTAGCCGAGGTCGCGGAGCGAACGATCCGCTGTCTCAAACGGACGGTGCCGGCGGCCGTACCGGGGATCGCGTTTCTCTCCGGCGGACAGAGCGCCGAACGAGCCACCGAGCATCTGAACGCGATGAACGCGATGGGCCCGCACCCGTGGGAGATCAGCTTCTCGTACGCGCGCGCACTCCAGGATCCCGCTCTGAAAACGTGGAAGGGTGAGGCGGCGAACGTTGCGGCCGCTCAGAAGGTCTTTTACCACCGCGCCAAATGCAACAGCGCGGCGCGAAGCGGGCAGTACAGTAAGGAAATGGAAGTTCGAGCCGCTTGACACGGTCGCCGCCGGCGGCCGGTCGACACGGGCCCGTGCCCGGCCGACCGGACCGCCGGCGCGATGGCGAACCTTCCCCCCGGTAACCGGCCGCTCCACCCTTGTCGGATCTCACAACGTGAAAAACGAACCTGTAGAGCTCGCCCGCGCCGACGGCCGATCGTCCGAGTCGCGCCTCGTCGTGGTTTCCAACCGTCTCCCGTTCAATGCCGTGGTCGAGAACGGCGAAGTCGTGTTTCACGAAAGCGCCGGCGGACTCGTGACCGGATTGGCGTCCTACATCGAGTTTCGCCGCCGTACACGGGCGTTGACCTCGGGCCACATTTGGGTCGGCTGGCCGGGTAGCAGCATCGGGCCGGAGCTGCGCGAGTCTCTCCGAGAACAGGCGCTCGCGTCGTTTCAATCCTTCCCCGTGTTCCTCTCCGAAGAGGAGATGGAGCAGTTCTACCTCGGTTTCTGCAACGCGACGATCTGGCCATTGTTCCATTATTTTCCTTCTTTCGCGATTTACGAACCCGCGTACTGGGAGCAATACAAGCACGTGAACCAGGTCTTCTGCGATTCGCTCGAGGAGGTACTCAAGGACGACGACGTCGTCTGGGTTCACGATTATCATCTGATGCTGCTGCCGCGCTTGCTCAAGGCCCGTCGCCCGCGGCTTTCGGTCGGCTTTTTCCTCCACATCCCGTTTCCGTCATTCGAAGTTTTCCGGCTTTTGCCGGTTGAATGGCGCCGAGAGATCCTCGAGGGCTTGCTTGGCGCCGACCTGGTCGGATTCCACACCTACGAGTATACGCAGCACTTTCTCCAATCGACGTTGCGCATCCTGGGCTACGAGCACCACATGGGCCAGATTTTGACGGCGGACCACATTGTCAAGGCGGATTCATTCCCCATCGGCATCGACTTCGATCGATTCGCGTCCGCTCCCGCCGATCCGGCGATCGAACAGGAAGTGCAGGAGCTGAAGAAAACCGTTTCCGATGTGAAGATCATCCTGTCTGTGGACCGGCTGGACTACTCCAAAGGGATTCTGAATCGGCTCGAGGGCTACGAGGCGTTTCTCGAGCTCGAGCCGCAGCATCACGGAAAGATCGTCCTGCTGATGATCGTCGTGCCGTCGCGCATCGGCGTGCGCCAATACGAGCGCATGAAGCGCCAGATCGAGGAAGCCGTTGGCAAGATCAACGGCCGGTTCGGTCGCGTTGGCTGGACCCCGGTATTGTATCAGTACCGCAGCGTCCCTTTCACGTCACTGGTTGCGTTTTACGCCGCCAGCGACATCTGCCTGGTGACTCCGCTTCGCGACGGCATGAATCTTGTGGCCAAAGAATACGTCGCGACACGGCGCGACGGGCCCGGGGTGTTGATCCTCAGCGAGATGGCGGGATCGGCGAAGGAGTTGCCGGAAGCGATCACCGTCAACCCCAATGACCGCCTCGAGATCGCCCGAGCCATCAAGGATGCTCTGGAAACGCCGGTAACGGAGCAAAAGAAGCGCAACGCGATGATGCAGCGCCGGCTCCGGCGTTACGACGTGACCCGCTGGGCCAACGAATTTCTCGAAGCTCTCGGCGCCATGCGCGATGTTCGGAGCCGCATTCAGGCAAAGCTGCTCACCGCCAGGACTCTATCCGAGATCGTCCAGCGCTTTAAGGCGAGCCAGCGGCGAGTGTTGTTTTTGGATTACGACGGCACCGTTGCTCCGCTTGCGCGCTATCCGAGCCTTGCCGCGCCGGACGAGACCGTTCTGCGGCTTCTTTCGATGTTGTCGTCGGATCCCAGGAACGACGCCGTGATCGTCAGCGGGCGCGACCGGCGAACGCTCGATGACTGGTTTGGCCAGTTGCCGATCGGCATCATCTCGGAGCACGGCGTTTGGCTCAAGCGACCTCGCGGTACGTGGCAGATGCTCAAACCGATGAACGCTGAATGGAAGCGGCAGCTCATGCCGATACTCGAGACCTATGCCGATCGGCTGCCGGGGGCGTTCGTCGAAGAGAAGGAGCACTCGATCGCATGGCACTACCGTTTGGCCGACCCCGAGCAGGCGGGTTTTGTCGCCGCCGAGCTGTTCGATCTCGTCCTCCACCTCACGGCAAAGAGCGATGTCCAGGTCATTCAGGGGAACAAGGTCGTGGAAATTCGAAACGTCGGGGTCAACAAGGGCATTGCGGCGCTCGAGTGGATCGGGCAGGAGGCTTTCGACTTCGTCCTGGCGGCGGGCGATGACGCCACGGATGAAGATCTGTTCCGAGCGCTGGCGGATTCCGCCGTATCCATCCGGGTGGGCGTCTCTAACACCCACGCCCATTACAACGTGCGCAGCCCTTCCGAAGTGATCGATCTGTTGAAGGCGCTCGCGCAGGCCTCGGGCGCCCAGGCGGAGCTGCAAAGCTCAGTGGAAAAGCCGTGAAATACTCGGGGGGTTGCCACTGCGGCCGGGTCCGATTCGAAGTCGATGCACCCGGGGAGGTCGAAGCATTCGAGTGTAACTGCTCGATCTGCAGCAAAACCGCCTTCCTTCATCTGATCGTCCCCAAGTCGCGTTTCGTTTTGCTCCAGGGAGCGGAGTTCCTCTCCAGCTACACGTTCAATACCGGTGTTGCCCGCCATTTGTTTTGCCGGATTTGCGGCGTCAAATCGTTCTACATCCCGCGCTCGAATCCGGACGGATACAGCGTGAACATCCGCTGTCTCGATCCGCCGGGAATCGCCAAAGTCACCGTGCGCTCGTTCGACGGGCGCAACTGGGAACGACACGGCGGCTCGCTGTCGCATCTTTCGAAAGTTGATATTTCTCGCACTGAGGTCGCCGAGGTCGCCAAGGAGCCGCAACCCAGGCTCAAATAAATTTAATCTTTTACCTTGGCGATCTTTGCACGAGAAATTCCCATTTTTTGGCCGCCTCTGAGGCGCGCGGCCGGCGGGCCCTTTTTTGTGCGGCTTGAAATCATGTATAGTCGTTTTATAAAGTCGGACCGATCGAGAGAGAGGATGGCGCAACAGGAGGACTCCTATGGATTATGATCTGCTGATTCGGGGCGGCCGCGTGGTGGACGGCTCGGGCCTGCCGTCCTACGTGGCCGATGTCGGCGTAAAGGGGGGCAAAATCGTCGAGGTCGGTAGAGTCAAAGGAAGCGCGGCTCGGACGATCGACGCCGGCGGATTGACGGTGGCGCCGGGCTTTATCGACCATCATACGCACCTCGACGCGCAGATGCTG
>DATMBL010000345.1:0-3650 GCA_035559295.1 Candidatus Eiseniibacteriota bacterium | reverse complement strand
CGTAACGATAGACGAGCCGGTAAAATTTCTCGCTGTGTCGCCGTACCAGCGCCGCGAAAGCATCATGGTTGCCACCTTGGATTGCTTCGAGCAATTCGCGATCGTCTTTATCAACCCAGGTGTTTGCCACGGGGCCGCTTGTTTGTGGGTAGGCTGTCGATTTGAAGTCCCAGCCATACACTTGCAGGGAAGCTGCTAAAACGCCAGGCCAGTATGCTCCCGGCCTGCTCCTCCAGGCCCCGCTGGCTCAACTCCTCTAACCCGTTATACGACTTAAGGCGCAAAAGTACCCGCGAGCGTTGCCGCTCTGCGCCGGCGAACCGCCTGAGGTTGCACCAAAGCCCGCATCTCCTTGCGGATATGAAGGTCGAGTGCTACAAAACTTGGATGCGAGTCGGTTTTAAGTCCACCGTTGGGTACAGGTCCGCCGCATGAAAAGGTCGGCGCTCGCTAACAGAACGCGCGGCGCGCTTTTGTTGTTGCTTGTTCTTGCCTGTGCGTGGGCGTGGCAATGGGGCCCGCTCAGACAATGGCTTGATTTCGAAGCGCTCGCCAACTGGCAAGGCTCGTTCAAATCCGATCCGCTCGCTCCTTACATTATCGCCGGGGCCTATCTCCTGAGCGCGATCATTTTTTTCCCGATCACGCTTCTCACGGCTGCAACGATTTTCACCTTCGGCCCGATCCACGGCAACATCTATTCGCTGACCGGCTGGCTGCTCGGCGCGAGCGCGGGCTATGCGGCGGGCAAGCTCGTCGGGCGCGAATGGCTCCTCGGCTGGCTCGGATCTCGAGCGGAGCGTTTGGACCAGGAGGCCGGTCGAAACGGGCTTCTTACCGTGCTTGCGTTGCGCATCGTGCCGCTGGCGCCCTTTACCATCGTTAATCTCTTGATCGGCGCCTCACACGTTTGTTTCCGAGATTTTATTCTCGGCAGCGTCCTCGGCAGGATTCCGGGCTTGGTGGCGTTGACGCTCTTTGAGGTGCAGATCAAGAGCTGGATCGGGGCACCGGCGACGAACAAAATCGCGCTCATGGCACTGCTCGTGCTTGCGTTGTCAGCGCACCGCTGGCTATCGCATCATCTTTCTCCCGCCAAACCGGCAATGCCGCACAACGCGGCGGACCTCCGGCGCTGATCTCTTGCTCGTGGTCGCTCGCCGTTCCTCACCCGGGTTCGCCGCGGCTTGTAAACGAGCGTCGCATGGAATCCATTAAAGCGACCTTGTGGATCTACCGCACGGCGCTTCGGCGATCGCTCCGGTTGATCGCCGCGAACCCGGGAATCGTCTTCGCGCCGCTCGCCTACAGCGTCTTGCTGTTCGCGGGCGGCGTCGCGCTGGCGCCGGTGCGGCTGATCGGCGGGCTCCTGTTGACGGCCTTGGTCGCGGCGTGCGTGAGTTCCGGACTCTATCTTCTCGACAACATGCTGCGCATGGGCAAGGCCGATCTCAAGGATTTCGTCAGGGGATTCTCCGTTTATCTCGGCGATGTGCTGACGATCGCTTTCATTCTCTGGGTTCCGATGCTCTTGCTCTCGCGCGTGGCGCAGACGACGCCGCAGGGTCCTTTCATTCTCGCGGCTGCTCAGTTCCTGCTGTACGTGTTCCTGAATCCCGTGCCGGAGCTCATCTACCAGGGTCGCGCCTCGGGGCTGGCGCTTTTGGCCGCCAGCTATCAGTTCATCGTCGCCAACTGGGTCGAATGGTTCGTGCCGAACGTTGCCCTCACGGCCGCGGGGTATCTGGTTTTGCGCGCGCTCGCGGCGGCTGCAAGCGGCCTCCCTTTTCTCCTCGATTCTCTTCTGGTCTGGTTAGCCTCCGGGGTTTTCCTCGCTTTTCTGATGCTCTTTCGCGGCGTTCTGTTTGCCGACTTGCGCGATACGACCCGGCGCGGCCGTTTGTTCCGTTATCGCTCGCGCGCGGAGTGAGCGCGCTTGACGGATCGACTGGACGCCCGTATGTTACCGCTCGGATGCGTTGGGAAATGTCGATTTGACAATACGCAAGTCACGCCCCTTTCAGGAGTCACGCTATGGCGACACTCATTACCGGACTCGGGCTCGTGGGCACGTCGTACGCGCAAAACGCGCTCAAGCGCGGCGAAACGATCGTTTTTTTCGACGTTGCGCCGCGCAGGGACTTCCTTGCAACGAAACTCGGAACCGCCGACGTCAGTGTGATTCAGGGGGACGTGCGCAATCTGCCGTCGCTGATCGAAGCGATCCAAACGCACCGCGTCGACAAGGTGATTCACACCGCGGGGCTGATCGGCGGCAAAGTCGCCCAACCGATCTACAACGGCATGCAGATCAATGTCGTGGGGACGATCAATGTCGCGGAGGCGGTCCGCCTCACCGGCGTAAAGCGCCTCATCCAGATCAGCACGATGGGCGTCTATGATCGGCGGCTCGAGGGCGATGCTCCGATCGACGAGGGCTTCCATCGCGGGCCGGGCGAAGCGTACGGCAACTCCAAGGTCGCCAAGGAGCTGATGGTCGAAGCCTATCAGCGGCTTTACGGCTTCGAATTGATCGTGTTGCGGCTGGCGAACGTTTATGGCGTCGGCCACTTCGCCGGAGGTTCGGGCGGAGGCGAAATGGTTCAGAATCTGCTTCGGACGGGTATTCACGGCGGCGTGGTCAAGATCCACCAGGAGACGGCCCGCGACTTCGAATACATTTACTATAAGGATCTCGGCCGGGCACTGGATAAAGCGGCGACCGTGCCGCTCGCGCAGCCGACGGTGTTGAACATCGGCACCGGCGTGGTGACCAAGTTCGAGGAGCTGGTGCGCACCGCGCAAAAGCTCCTGCCCAAACTCCAAGTGGAAATTGTTCCCGGAAAGCCGCCGCGATCATCGCGGCAGCCGATGGACTGCAGCCGCGCAAAGAAGATGCTCGACTGGCAGGCGCAATACGATCTCGAGAACGGGTTTCGCGATTATATTGAAGAGCTGAAGGCGCTTGGCTGAGTGTTCAGAACGTGATCGTTCCCTGCTTGCCGCTGCGATAGGTTCGATAGCGTAGCTTACGACCGTCCGTTTCCACGATGACCGCGCCGTCTTGGTCGGTGCGCAGCACTTCGGCGCCGATACTCCGATAACGTTCGACGACCTCCGCGCTCGGCAATCCCTGGGCGTTTCGCGCGCCTACGGAAACGATCGCGAGGCGCGGCCGAACCGCCGCGACAAAAGCCGGGCTGCTGGCCGCGGCGCTTCCGTGCCGGGGGACCTTGAGAACGCGGCTTTGGAGGCCGCCGGGATCGCGCAACAGTTCGTCCTCGTCGCGTTTCTCGATATCGCCGGCAAAAAGAAGACTTGCTTCACCGAACTCGAGCCGGAGAACGAGCGACGGGCGATCGGCGCCGCGGGGCGGGTAGAGAAAACACGCCCTCACCTCGTCGAGCTGGCGACAGGGGCGCGCCGCATGGAAAACGAGCCGTTCGGTGGGGGCGTGCGACAGCGTCCGTTCCAGTTCATCGAATCGCGCCGTGCCGCCTTGCCCCGCCGCCGACCAAAACTCACGCGGGGTAAATTCGCGCACGATCGTTGTCATGCCGCCGTAATGATCGATGCGCGGGTGGCTCAGGATCAAGTAATCGACGGTCAGGATCTTGCGCGACCTCAGGAACGGCGCGACGATCGCTTCG
>DATMBL010000344.1:0-14614 GCA_035559295.1 Candidatus Eiseniibacteriota bacterium | reverse complement strand
TGTGAAAAATGCGTTCAGGGGTTCGAGAGCCTCACCATGAAAGGGACCTCACGAAGGAAGTTGGAGCACCTAGCCGTTCGGCCCGAGCTTCGTTGAAGAGCGAGGGCAATTTTTTACCGGGCTCTCAGGAGAGGGGGTTGTTCTGAAGTCGATTGGAATCGTCGGATGCGGGGCGATTGCGCGGGCGCTCCTCAAAGCAGCCGACGCCGGAAAACTCCGCGTGCCCATCGCGGGGGTCACGAGCCGGACCGAGAAAACCGCGCGCGAGTTTTTGGCCGCGCTCAGAGAGCCGCCGGCCTATTTGCCGCGTGGCCGCTTGATCGCGGCGGCGGATCTGATCATCGAGGCGGCGGGCGGCGCGGTCGTTGCCGGCTTGGCCGCCGAGGTGTTCGCTGCCGGAAAAGATCTCATGGTGATCAGCGCGGGCGCACTGCTCGACCATCCGGAAGTGATCGAGAAATCGCGCCAGAGCGGCTGCCGATTGTACGTTCCCTCCGGAGCGATTGCCGGGCTCGACGGTATAAAATCCGCTTGCGCGGGCGAGGTCGCGCATGTGACGATGACGACGCGCAAGCCGCCGAACGGCCTCGAGGGCGCGCCTTACCTCGTTGAGAACGGCATTTCCCTGGCGGGGCTCACCGAACCGAGGGAAGTTTTTTTCGGCACGGCGCGCGAGGCATGCAGAGGATTTCCTGCCAACGTGAATGTCTCGGCGGCGGTAAGCATGGCGGGAATCGGCCCGGATCGCACACGGATTCGGATCATCGCCGTCCCCGGCCTCGAGCGCAATTGCCACGATATCGAGGTCGAAGGCGAGTTCGGCCGCTTGCACGTTCACATCGAAAACGTCCCCAGCGAAAATCCCAGGACCGGGAAACTGACGGCGCTGTCGATCATCCGCGCGGTCCAGGACGTGGTCGATCCGGTGCGGATCGGGAACTAGCTAGTTCTCACCGAGAAAAGCTACTTCATGCTTCGAGAGAGCCCCACCCTCGCCCTCGCCCTCGATTACGAGGGCGAGGGTAAATTTCCCCTCTCCCGCTCGGAGAGGGTTAGGGTGAGGGATTGAATGAAAAACGTTGAGCTTCTGGTGCGCATCCTCGAGCATGCCGGCGTGCGTTGGATTTTCGGCGTGCCGAGCGGGCCGGTGCTGCCGCTCATCGAGGCTTTGCGCAAGAGCTCGATCCGTTTTGTGTTGACGGCGAGCGAAACCTCGGCCGGCTTTATGGCCTCGACGGTCGGCTATCTCACGGGTACTCCCGGTGTTTGCGTCTCGACGCTCGGGCCGGGCGCGACCAATCTCACAACCGGCGTGGGCTGCGCCTGGCTGGACCGAGCGCCGGTGCTCGCTTTGACCTGCAACGTCGCGAGCCGCTGGCTCGAGCGCCGGACACAGATGCGGATCGATCACGAAGCGCTCTTTCGGCCGCTCACCAAGGCCAGCTTCTCTGCGCGAAGTGGCCGGCTCGGTCCGATTGTCGGTGAAGCGTTGCAGCTGGCGACGAGCGAACCTCCGGGCCCGGTGCATATCGATATCCCGGAAGACATCGGTGAAACGGCGGCTGAGCCGGCCGAAGGGGCTTTTGCGAGCCGCCCGGCGCAGCCGCCAGCGGTCCAGGCGCGCGAGGCGGCGGAGGCTGTTGCCGCGGCCTTGCGTCGTGCGCGCAGGCCTCTGGTTGCGGCCGGTCTCACATTCACGCGAAGTGGCGCGGCGGAAAGCCTGCTGCGGTTCATTGAGAAGCAAAACGTGCCGTTCGTTACGACGCTTCACGCCAAGGGTTTTTTGCCCGAGAGCCATCCCCATTGGGCGGGCGTGATCGGCCGGGCGCGGCGCAGCGATGTCAAACGTTTCACGGATCGGGCGGACCTCATCGTTGCCATCGGGTACGATCCGGTGGAGATCAATTACGAGGAGTGGGCGGGGCCCACTTCCGTGGTCCACATCAGCAGCGAGGGCGCCGACGCGAGCGGCGAACTGAACTTGCTGTGGAACCAAGCCGCGGATCTCGATGGCGCGATCGTGGCTTTGGCCGACCTTTCCCCGTTCGGTAACGAATGGACAATCGCGGAATGGCGCGAGCACCGGGCTGCGCTCGAACGCGCGCTTCGACCCGAGAATCTGCGGTTTCCCGCCCATCGACTGATCGATCTCGCGCGCGAGATGGTGCCGGCCGACGGCATCCTGGCCTGCGATGTCGGCGCGCACACGCACCAGATCGCGAGCCAGTGGCGAGTGGATCGGCCGCGTACGCTGCTCGCCACCAATGGCTGGTCCTCGATGGGCTACGCCATGCCGGCAGCTTATGCCGCAAAAATCGTGCATCCGGAGCGAACCGTCGTCTGCATCGTAGGAGACGGCGGGTTCCAAATGACGGCCGGCGAGCTGGCGCTGGCACGGCGGTTGCGTCTGGCGGTGCCGGTGATCGTTCTGAACGACGGCTGGCTCGGGTTGATGAAGGTCAAACAAGAGCGCAAGGGCTATCCGCTATCGGGTGTTTACCTCGGCGAACCGCCCGATTCGCCGCCGCATTATTTCGGCGTTCCGTGCCGCGCCGCGAGCGATCCACAGTCGTTTCGAGCGGCACTTGCCTGGGCGCTCGAGCTCGGCGGGCCGAGTGTCATCGAAGCCGCAATCGACGTCGAAGCATACTCCGAAACCGTCTTCGACTGACGCCGCATGCCGGATGTCTGAAACTTCTTTCGCCCGCTCCGACCTCCGCTGGGCGATACTCGGTCTCATCAGCGTCTCGCACGTGATCGGCGCGGCAGCCCAGTACGGGATCAATACCCTCGCGCCCTTCTACCAGGATGAGCTCCATCTTTCGCGCGCGCAGGTAGGCCTTTTTTTCTCGGCCTTTTACCTGGCGATGACCGCATCGTCCTTCGGCGCGGGGTGGTTGGCCGATCGGCTGGGTGTCGGCCGGACCACGCTAACGGGGCACGTCTTCGTGGGCTTGTGCACGGCTGCGGCCGCTGCGGCGCCGTCGTTCACCTGGGCGTTTGTCAGCTTTTTTCTCGCCGGGCTCGGGTACAGTTTTCTCAACCCGTCGTCTACCAAAGGGGTGATGCTCTGGTTCCCGCGCGAAGAGCGCGCGACCGCGATGGGCCTCAAACAAACGGGCGTGCCCGCAGGAGGCGTCGTGGCGGCACTCCTGGCGCCGCCCATGGTCCTTTGGTTCGGGTGGCGCGCCGCACTGGCGGCTCTGGGAATCATCAATCTGCTCTGTGGATTTGTTTTTTCGCGATTATGGCGCGACCCGCCGGACGAGCCTCAGCCGGCCCGTATTCAGAGGACTCGAGCGCAAGCGCTCGAGACGCTCGACATCTGGAGTTTCCTGCCGGCGAGTTTTGGCACGGCGGTGTTCCTTATCGGGCAGATGTCGCTGATTACCTACCTGCCGCTCTTCCTCAAGGAGTCGATGGGCGCTCCCGCGTATTGGGCAAGCCAGGCGCTGGCTATCACGCAAGCCGGAGCGATGGCCGGCCGGATCGGGTGGGGCATGGCGAGCGACCGGCTTTTCGGCGGGCGGCGGAAAATCGTCCTCGTCATCATCGGTGTTCTCAGCGCCGCGCTGATGGTCGCTCTGAGCGTTCTGCCTTCAGTTTCATCTCTCGCGCTCCTGGTAGCGATTGTGTTTTTGGCCGGACTCTGCCTCGTGGGTTACCAGGGCGTTTCGTACGCGCTGATCGGCGAGCTCGCCGGGAAAACGCGAACGGGCGCCGCGATGGGCATCATGATCACGATCAACGCGGCCGCGGCGACCGTAGGGACTCCGATTTTCGGATACATCGTCGATGCAACGGGCTCGTACACTATAGCCTGGCAGGCTCTAGCCGCCGCAATTGGGCTCGGCTCGGCCGCGCTGGTGTTTTTCCTCACCGAACCACCGCGCTAAAGATTTTCTCGCGCCAAGCACGCCAAGATTGCAAAGGCCCCGCAACGCAAGCCCAAATAGACTTTATGTTCTAACTTGGCACTCTTTGCGAGCTTTGCGCGAGATCTCTCGTCGATTTGGATTTCGGCTTAGCTGCGCTGGGTCAAAGGCGCCTTGACTATCGTTGCTAGCTCTCGGAGGCAATGATGAGCGCGAGGCATTTGGCGCTGCCGCCGGCCTTTAAAAACTCGCTCAGCGGCGTTTCGAAGACCTGGAAGTCCAGCGCTTCGAGCTGGCGGCGAACATTCGGGCACCCGTCGTTCAGCGCGATCGAGCGGCCGGCGACGATTGCGTTACAGGCGAAACGCGCCGCCTCATCGAAACCGACCGGGATCAGCTCGGCGACGTTCGCTTGCAGAACCTGAAGCGCATACGGATCGAAAGCGGCGGGGTAATAAAGCGCGCGGCCCGGGCCGAGCGGGCAGAAGCACGTATCGAGATGGTAGAACCAGTTGTCGGACAGCTCCAGCGAGAGGACCTCCTGTCCGATGATTTCCGCAACCCATTGATGCGCGTAGATGTCGGAGCGGATGTGATAGCCCGCAAACCAGGTGTCGCCGCAGCGCAATACATCGCCTTCGCCTTCGAAGCAGCAGTTGTCCGGCAAGCGCACGACTTCGAATCCTCGATCACGGAACCAACGCTCGAAGTGAGCCGATTCGCCGCGCCTGACCTCGTGGCGAAAACGGCTGGAGATGAACTTTTTTTGCCAAACCAGACCCGCGTTGGCCGTGAAGACCATGTCCGGAAAACCGGGTTGCGCCTCGACCAGGGAAACCTCGATCGCCATTTTTTCCGTCAACACCGTGCGCAACAGCTCCCACTGGCGCCGCGCCCGGTCACGATCGCTCTGGCGGCTGCGGCTCATCCATGGGTTGATCTCGTACTCGATGCCGTAATAGGCGGGCGGGCACATGAGAAGCTGCATGTTAAAGATCGTAGGACGTCGAACGGGAAGCGCCAGGCGTCGGCGATGAAAAACATCCACTCACCTTTTCGCCTCACGTTTCCCGGAGCTCCAGGTGACCGCAGAGCTCGCGCAGGAACGGCTCGACATCGGTTACGAGGCCGATCGCCTGAAAGGTCCCTCGGTCCGTCAGCTTGGTCACAACCGCGGGATTGATATCGACGCAGACTGTTTTGACCGTCGCCGGCAACAGGTTCCCGGTTGCGATCGCATGCAGCGTCGTTGCCATCATCAATGCGAGACTGATGCCGCGGACCTTCTCGCGCATGACGTCCTGGGCTCGGAGCGTATCGGTAATGACTTCAGGCAGCGGTCCGTCGTCGCGAATCGAGCCGGCGAGCACGAAATCGACGCCCCTTTTGACGCAGCTGTAAAAGATGCCGCTTTGAATGATTCCCTGGTCGACCGCTTGTCGGATGCCGCCGGCCCGGCGCACGACGTTGATCGCCCGGAGATGATGCTCGTGTCCTTCTCGGGCGCGGAGCTTTTTGTCGAGATAGACGCCGAGCGACGTGCCGTAGAGCGCGGTTTCAATGTCATGGACCGCAAGCCCGTTGCCTGCAAACAAGAGCTGCACGTAACCGTTTTCGATCAACTCGACGAGGTAGCGGCCGGCGCCGGTGTGCACGAGTCCCGGACCCGCGACGACAAGGATGCGCCGGCCGTCGCGCCGGAGGCCTTTTAAGGTCTCGGCGATCTCCTCGATGAGCAAGCCCTTGGGTTGTTCGGTGGATACCGGGCTCGACATGAATTCGAACGTTTCTCGCGGCACCTTTCGCTCGATCGGGGTCACCCTAACGCCGCGATGACCGACGACGATGAGATCGCCCTTTTGGACGCGATGGATCGGCACGCACTCGGCGCGCCTCGCCGGTTTATCGATGCGGATCGCGCAATCCATTTCCGGATAGGCGACGTCGAGCCACATCCCGTCGATCCGAACCGACGTCGGCAGGTTCGTGGTGGCGTAGAAGCCCTCGGGGAAAACCCCGTCCGCCGGCGCCGGCTCGAGCTCGGCAGGCCAGGCTTCCTCCTCGACGGGCAGCGCGCCGTGTTCCTTGATTTTCGCCAGCACGGTTTCAAGCAACTCGGCGCTTGCGGCCTCGACTTGAATCCGGGCGAAACTACGGTCCGAGCGGCGCTTACCGATCTCGATCTCCAGGATCTGGAATTCCGCGCCGAGTTTGATGATGAGATCGAGGACTTTCGGCAGAATCAGGGAATCGATGATGTGGCCGGAGATCTCGACAATGCTACTCGGCATAAGGGCACGGGCGCTTTGCGCGCTGTTACCGCTCCCGTGGCGTCAACGTTGCGGCGGCGCCGGCGACGATCAGCCGATCACGTCGTAGCTCTTCACTTCGACTTTCGCAACGCCCATGAGGCCGCGCGTGTGGCGCTGGATTTCGCCGTGCTCCGGGCTCTCGCGGTAGCGATCGATCGCCTCCTGATTTTCCCACGTCGAAAGCGAAATGAACTCGCCGGTGTCCTCGCGGCCGCGAAGAAACTGTTCGGTAAGGCAGCCCGGCTGTTTGATCATCAGCGGGGCACACTCCTCTTTCCAGAGACGCTCGGCTTCTTGGGCCTTTTCCGGCGGAACGCGGACCCAAATCATGCGCGTGATCATGGTTCCTTCCTTTCTCTCCGAGGCGACGGCGCTTCTTGCTGGCCGACTCTCGATCGATCGAAGAGCCCGATACCTCCGATACCTCAGTATTTTCGTCCGGTGGCGTTCTGTCAAGACCGGTTTTGCACCCGGGCATTCGCCGCCGCGCGAAAATTGACAAGCGCCACGGCACGGGGTTTAATCTTGGCGATCGAGACTCGGTCGGAGGAGGCTCACATGGTTACGTGGTATTTTCTGTCGGCCCTTGTCGCGTGCGTCGTTGTTGCCGGGCCCAGTTACGCCGTCGACAAAATCACCCCGGCGGTCCACGAGGAACTCGCGCAATCCTGGGAGGATCTCGGACGGCAGGTGCGCGACTGGTTGGGCGGCTGGCGCGAGCATTTCGCCTTTCCCGTCCCGAGGGAAGAACGGCCGCTGATTTCGACCATGCTGCGGCATCGCGAGAAACTCGGCCTTTCCGAAGGCCAGGCGCGGCAGCTCGAGCAGCTCCGAGACAACTTTCACAAAGAGTCGATTCGGAAGGAGGCCGACCTCCGGGTCGCCGAGATGGATCTCAAGGCGCTGCTCGAAGCGGAATCGGTTGACATGAGAAAAGTCGAGGAAAAGATCCGCGAGATCGAGCGGCTCAAAGGCGATTTGCGGCTCGCCCGGATCCGCGCGATCGAAAAGGGCAAGGAGCAGCTCACCGCCGATCAGCGAAAGAAACTGCAAGAGATGCTCTCCGATCAGCGGATGACGCGCAGCCACTTTTGGGGAGAGCGGTAAGAGCCCAAGTCGAATACTGCACCACGAAGGACACGAAGACCACGAGGTAAAAACCGAGCATCGAGGATTGAGAAAAGCGAGGATCGCGATCTTCTCTCCTCTTTAGCGGCCGTTGTCTCTTAGAACGACGATTTCGATCGGCTGGGGGAGATCTCGTTTCGCTATTCTCAATACCGGCCCGCTGGCGCGTTTGACGCGGGAGAAGCCGGCGATGAATTGTTCCGCCGCGCCTTCCCACCAGTAGTGCTCGGGGATCGCGATCTTCGGATTGACCTGTTTGGTGACCTCGATGGCTTCCGCTGGAGTGACGGTAAACATGCCGCCGGCAACCGGCACGAGCAAGATATCGATCTTGCCCAGCAGCTTGAGCTGCGCCGGAGTGAGGATGTGGCCGAGATCGCCGAGGTGGGCGATGCAGACTTCATCGACACGGAAGACAAAGATGGCGTTTTTTCCTCGTTGCAGTCCCTGGCTCTTGTCGTGGTACGCGGGCACCGTATAAACCGAGACGTCGCGGATCGTCGTGTGAACATTCTGCCAGTTCTCGCCGCCCGGTGTGAGGCCATGGAGCACGACGGGTTTTCCTTTCGCCATCCACACGTTGTTGTGCGCACTGTGCTGGTGGCTCGTGGTCACCACATGCTGCTCGAGCATGGGCCAGCGGAGGTCGCTTCGCGAATGCGGGTCCGCGAGAATGCGCGTGCCTTTCGAGGATGTGATCTGAAACGTGGCGTGGCCAAACCATTCGATCTCGACAGCCGCAGCGGCGGTCGCCACTCGATGGAGCGGCGGACGGGACACGACCTCCATCTCGTGGCAAAAAGCGAGCGCAAGGCGAGGGATGCATATCAACGCGGCCACGATCATCAACCGCGGCGCGCTTTCCATCGATATCATTCGTGTTCGCCTCGTCCCGGGGCGTCGGGGACCGGAACTAAACCAGTCCCCATTTACGCCTGAGCCACCATTCCGCACTGAGCAGCACAAGCGCGACCGAGAAAGTCCAAATCGTGCTCCAGAGCCGGATCTGGCGCCGCTCGATAATCTCGGATGGCGCGTGACTTTCGAGTCGCTCCTTGATCCGTTCGATTGCCTTGTCGTTCCACTGCTCGAGGGGGAAATACTCTCCTCGACTCACCTCTGCCACCCGCTTGAGCAGCGCGGTTCGCGGTCGGCCGTCATCGGTTTCCGCAAAGGAAAGCGCGACCGAAAAACTCGACCGATCCTTGCCCAGAGGCTTTCCGCCCAGAGTCGCCTCCGCCTCGATGTGATGCAAGCCCTGTCGGACCGGGATGAATTCGGCTTGATAGTCGCCTTCTTCCGAGCCGGGCCGGGGCGCGAGAGGCTTTGCGTCCCCTTCGGGCGCGACGACGCGGAGCTGCACCGCCGCGTCGCGAGCAGGGGTGAAATCGTCCTTCAAAACGCGCACTTTAATGATCACCCTTTCTCCCGGGCGGGCTACCGGCAGCCGGCGTATCTGCACCTGTTCGAAGGAAGGCTCTTGAGCGAGCCAGCGCACGGTCTGGCGTATGAACTTCAGATGGTTTTGCGGCGTATCCCGCTCGCCAACGGCGATAAAATTCCAACGCCAGATGTCATCGCTCATGAGCGCCAACGTGCGGCCTTTTCCGAAACGCCCCACCGTAAGCAACGGCGTTCCGGTGCCGACGCCGTTGCCGGTTGCGATGACCAGCGTCTCGCCGCGCGCGCGGTGAACGCGGTTCATGCCGCGCAGGGGCGGCAAACGGGACCAGGCGGCCTCGTTGGCGCGAGGATCCGGGAGCAGGCGCGTTATCGGATGGGCCTTACCCGCGGGCGTCAATGCCGCGCGTATCTCGCCCGGCATCTGGTAACTCCCTTGCCCGTCGAGTTCGACCGGTAAAACCTCCTTGAGCGCGCTTTCCGCGTAGCCGCCGCTATCAAAACTGCGCGCGCCCCCGAGCATCGCCAACCCGCCCCCGTCGCGCACGAAGTCTCTCACCTTTTCCAAATAGACCGGGTTGAAGTAGGACCGGTGCGAGAAGTCATCGAGGATCAGCACATCGAAATTCTTTAGCTCCTCGAGGAAGATGTCGTCGATCGGAAACGGAATCAAACTCAACTGATTATCCGGGACATCGACGCTGTCGGTCGGTGTGCGCAGGAAAACAAACGACACGAGATCGATGAGCGGGTCCTGCTTGAGCGCCATCCGCAGAAAGCGGTAATTCCACGCAGGCGAACCGGAAAGGGTCAGTACGCGAATCTTATCCCGCTGCACGTCGACCTTGAACTCTTTCTGATTGTTTTGCGCGATGTGCTCGCCCGGTTGCTGCGGCAACGACACGGTAAAGTGATGGCTGCCGATCTCTTTCGGGGTAAACCCCAGCGTCACGGTCTGCTCAAACAACTCCGAAGTGATCGTGATCGTCCGGCTCGTGATGAGGTTGCGCCCTCGATTGAAGTAGAGCGGCACGCTCCGGCCGTTGAGCCCGTGGCTCTGGACCACGACATCGACCTTGAATTCGCGCCCGCGAAAGCCAAACTCTGGGGCCCGCACCTCAACGATGCGCAGATCCGTGAATCCGCGTTCGTCGCCGGCTCCGACCGTAAAGACCGGAACGGGCAACCCGGCCGCTCCGTCGAGTTCCTGCTTTTCGCCGTTGTTGATGCCGTCGCTGAAAACCAAGATGCCCGCCTGACCGCTGTTCTGCCTGGCCGCTTGCTCCACCAGATCGAGCAGCCGGGTTCCCTGATCCCGCGCCGCCAGCTGAGCGATCGACGAAGGCGCAATCGGCTCGAGATCGGCGCCAAATTTGAAGAGCTTGAGATCGTACTCCCGGCCGAGCCTTTGAATTGCCGGATCGCTCCCGGCGAGCAATTTTTCTTTGACCGCATCGAGGCGGCTCTTCGAAGGCCGGCCATCGACGGCATCGCCGGCGGAAAGAGGAAAAGCCATGCTCGCCGAGCTGTCGATCAAGACCGTGAGCGGGCGGCGCAGTTTCGTGACGCGCTGTTCGATCAAAGCCGGGCCGAAGAGGAAAAAAACCAGCAGCGCGTAAACCGCGCCGCGGAGGAGCGTGAGCAACGCGCTCTGATAGACGCCAAGCCTCTGGCGCAACGTGAAAAACTGATGGGCGAGAAGCGCCACTGCCGCCAGTGCAATGACTGCAGCAACCCACCAGGGTAGCCCTCCGAGAAGGTAGAGATCGCGCATGATTCAGCGGGTGAGTCGTTTGCGAATAAAGGGCACGTGGATCAGGTCTTCTTTGTAGTTTTCCGTCATGGCGTAGAGGATCAAATTGATTCCCAGATGAAACGCGGCGCGGCGCTGCTCCTCGCCGCCGGGAGTGCAGCTGTTGGTCCACTGGCCAAGCTGATCGCGCTCCCACGCTCCCCCGAGGTTGTTCTGGCAGTAAATGACGGGCGTCGAAGGGCCGATATGGATACCCTCCAGGTTGGGATTGGCGATCCTCACGCCACCAATCCGTCTCAAAAGGTAGTAGCTTCGTAGCGCCGCATGGCCGGCGGGAAGCCGCTTGAATTCGTTACCCGGGAGCACGCGTTGCATCTCGCGCCGTATCGCTTTATCGAAGCCGTACCCCTGCTGGCCCAGGGCGTCATCGATGAGCAGGAAGCCGCCGTACGATACGAAACGACGGAGGTTTTCGATCTCTTCGGCGTTGAACGGCTCGAACTCGTATTTGCCGGTGATGTAGAGAAACGGAAAATTGAAGAGGTCGCGATCGCCCAGGGTCACTTCATGCCTCGCGCTCGCCGCTTCCACGCTGGTACGCAACGTCAGTTCTTCCATCAAAGGACCGACGGCGAGCGGGTGCGGATTCCAGTCGCCGCCGCGGTATTTGATTTGCGCGAAGACAAAATGAATGGGTCGCTTTTCCGCCGGGTGACTGGCCGCCGCGGGCCGCGGCCAGAGCGCCGCGGCCGCTGCGCCTTGAAAAAAGATGCGGATGAAATCACGTCGTTTCATGAGCTCTCGATAGGATTTCCATGCGGTTCGTCTCCACATCAGACCCGCTGCGCAATCCAGCTTTCCATGAGCAGCGTTGCGATCAGCACAAGCAGCAACGGCAAAGAAAGATCGACCCGCTTACCGCCCTTCTCCAACGCTTCCACGGGCACGACCTCGGAGGGAATGGGGTGGAGCTTGGCCCTGAGTTCTCGCTCTCCGATCTCCTCGAGCCGCGATTCCAAAAACGGCGCGTTCACCGCGTAGAGAAGCGGCGCGCGAAGCTCGCTCTCCGGCATCGGGGCGAGCGCGACGCGGTAAATGCCGGCGCGGTCATGGTCTTGGAAAACCGCCTCCACGCCGTTCCGTGCCGATACCGCGACGGCTTCGATCGGCTGCTTGTTCGGCTTGAACACCCGGATGGTTTTGCCGACGTAAGTCGGCGGCAGCGGCATCGTCTTCGGCGCGCCGACGCTGATGCCGGAATCGAAGGCGCCGCGTTTTCCGCCCGCGAGATAGCTTGCCAGCGATTGCACCAGAGGCAGATAGGCGGTTTTGAGCGGCAGGTCGGTCCAGTCGCGGTCCGCGCTCGTCGCGAGCACGAGAACTCGGCCTTGTCCGACTCTGTGCTCGACGAGCAACGGATCGCCGTTCCCCAACGTGATCAGCGCGGAGTTTCCCGCGGCCGGCATGCGATAATAACCCCAGACGCGAGCGGACTTGACCGACTCGAGCAGGATGGGATCGGCCAGAGGCTTCAATGCCGGATGGCTGACGTCGACCTTGTCGATTTTTTCGGTCCGGCCTTCGCCGGTGGTCCTCTTTTCGCGCAACTGCGCCGACGCCGGGAGGAGTTTCGAGTTATAGGGTTCGGCCTGTAGTCGATCGCCGGCAAAGATCAGCAGCCCGCCACCCTGCTTGAGAAAATGCTCCAGCCGGGGAAGGAACGCCTCCGGGATCGCGGCGACATTGCTGAGCACGAGCACCTGGTAGGGCTCCAGAGACACGCTCGCCAGGCCGTCGGCGATCGATACCGTCGGCAGGAAAAGCGAGCTCTCGCGTGCGCCTCCTGGATTGAGCGCCCGGCTCAAGAAGAAAGTCTCGCTTTGCACGAGCGAAGTTTGCGGGTCGCCATCGATCAGCAAAACCTTCAAGCTGTCGGCGGCCTCGACCGCGAAGTGGACCACCTGGTTGCCCGCGAGGTCGTCGTTTTTCAACCGGATCTGCCCCTGGTGCGAACCCGCGCGGGTCAACGTGGTCTCGAATACCACGGTGACGTCAGATCGCGGTGGGACCGAGATCAGTTTCTGGTCTCTGGCCTGTCCCGCGATTGAAAGCTGCAGCAGCAGGTCCTTGATTTCACGGTCGCTGAAGTTCGTCACCACGGCTTCCAACGTTACCGGCAGGCCGACCCCGACTCCGGGGCTCGCCAAGCGCACCTCTTTGATCGTGCCGTTGAGCGGCTGCTGTTTGCGCCCCACGCGGATCACGCGAACCGGAACCGAGGGATCGTACGATTTGACGGCACCGCTGCTGAATTGGTCCCAGCCGGTCAGCGCCATATCCGTGATCAGCCGGATTTCCTTCTGCCCCGCCGGCTGCTGCAAAAGCTCGTAAGCGGCGGTGAGCGCCGCGGCGAAGTTGGACGCGCCGTCGCTGATTTCGATCGCGTTCAAGTCGCGCATCAAAACCGCCTTCTCATCTTTGAGCCTGAAGCGCTCGTTTGCGCCGAAGACCGTGGGAACGACTGCCGCGCGGTCGCCCTCCCCGAGAGCATCGATCAACAGACGCGCCGCCTGTTTGGCCCGCGCAAAGCCGCTTCCGTCGCCGCTCCAGGTCATGCTGAGCGAGTTATCGAGTATGACCACGAGGGCGACCTGGTGGCCGGCGGCAAACAATCCCGAACCGATCTGGAAAATCGGATTCGCGAGCAGCAGCGCCAGCAGCATCACCGCCGCGGTGCGCAGCGCGAGCAGCAGCCAGTGGCGGAGGCGATAACTGCGCGAGATGCGTTTCTGGGATAGCAGGACAAAGCGCACCGCCGGAAAGCGGATGCGCTTAAGCCTGCGCCGGTTCAGAAGGTGGATCAGGAGCGGCAGTGCCGCCGCGAGCAGCCCGTAGAGGTAAATCGGATGGAGAAAGAAGATCGACATCGAACGCTCTAACCCCTCCAGCTCAGGTAGCTCGCCAACGCTCGGTCGAGGGCGGTGCTCGTCGGCAACAACTGGTAGTCGATCGAGCTGTCATGGCATTGCTGGCGCATGCCGCCCGTGAACTCCTCGATTACCTTGCGGTACGTTTGGCGGATCGCCTTGGGATCGGCGACAACTTTCAACTGGCTTTGTTCGAGATCTTCAAACAGGCAGTTGCCGTCGAAAGGGAGATCGATCTCGGCCTGATCGAGAACATGGAAGACGATGACGTCGTTGCCTTTGTAACGGAACAACCGCAGCCCCTTGAGGATCGCTTCCGGCTCGTCGATGAGATCGGAGACCAGAATGATCATGCCGCGGCGCTTGATCTGCCCGGCGATCTCCTCGAGGATCCTGCCGACTGCCGTGTCGCCCGCCGGTCGGCGGGTTTCCAGGGCCTTGAGGATCTGCGCGAGGTAATCACGCTTCGCTCTCGGCGGCACGAACTGTTCGATGCGATCGGAAAACGTCACCAGCCCCGCGGCGTCTTGCTGCTTCAGAACGAGATACGCGAGCGAGGCGGTCAACGTGCAGCCGTAGTCGAATTTGGTGACGCCGTTGGAGGCGTAGTCCATCGAGGCGCTGCAATCCAGGATCAGGTAGGCGCGCAGATTGGTTTCGTCTTCGTATTCCTTGATGAAGTAGCGGTCGAATTTCCCGAGGGCTTTCCAGTCGATGCGACGGATCTCGTCTCCCGGGGAGTACTCGCGGTGTTCCTCGAACTCGACGCTAAAGCCCTTCGAGCGGCTCCGATGGATGCCCGACATCATTCCCTCGACCACCCAGCGGGCGCGGAGGTAAAGACTCGATATGCCGGCGAGAACCGCCGGGTCGAAGTAGTTCTTATCGCCGCTGGCCATAACCGGCATTGAAGGCTTTCAGGCTACCACCCGCGGTTGAGATAATCTAGCCAACCGCGGAAACCGCCACGCTCGCTGACGTAGGTCGGATGCCGGAGCTGCCCCTCGAGATAGGCGAGCGTTTGGTCGTCGGCGTTCAAAGCGCCAAGAGTTTCCAGTTGGAACCTGAGACACTTCTTTTCCGCTTCGATTCCCGTCCAGACGCGGCGATCGGGCGGGACTCCGGCCGCGCTCTTACCCTCATGATAGAGTTTGGAGTGGTAAGCATCGTGCGCGATGGCTCCCGCGTACCATAGCGCAGAATGCCTCCAGGTCGGCT
>DATMBL010000343.1:0-8815 GCA_035559295.1 Candidatus Eiseniibacteriota bacterium | reverse complement strand
CGCTGGCCATCGTCTTTGAAGGGCTGTGCCTCCCCTTTGCCGGCGGCTTGATCGACCGGATCGGCGGGCGCAAAACGTTGACCGTCGGCGGACTCGTGTTGGCAGCCGGGCTGAGTCTCAGCGCGACCATCTCGTCGGTTTGGCAGTACTATTTTTGGGTCGGTATCGTCACGGCTTTCGGCATCGCGTTGATCGGCATGGTGCCGCACGTGGCGATCATCTCGCGAGAGTTTCCGAACCGGCGCGGCACGGCCCTGGGAATCGCGTGGGCCGGCGGCGGGATGGGCATCGTGATGCTCGTTCCCGTTACCCAGGTGATGATCAACACCTGGGGTTGGTCGGCGGCTTACGTCGGACTGGCGCTGGTCACGGCTGCTCTGGTGATCCCGCCGATCCCGCTGTTCATGCCGCCGAATCCCGTTTCCAATCCCGCGGCCGAGACACCGAAAGGTTCGAGCGACTCGGCCGGCGAAGCCGACTGGACGGTCAAGCGCGCTCTCGCCAATCCGGCTTTTTGGCTTCTATTCGTCGCGCGCACTCTGGCGAGCATGGGAAATCAAATCGTCGTCACACACCAGATCGCGCACGCGGTCGACGTCGGCTACGCGAAGGTTTTCGCGGCATCGATCTTCGGTCTCATGGGCGTGATCAGCGTCTTCGGTCGGGTCCTGTTCGGTTATCTGGCGGACGTGATGAAACGAGAGGCGGTTTTTACCTCCGTGCAGGTCGTTTCGGCTGCCGGAGTGTTGGCCCTGCTCGCGATGCGTGATAATTCGATGCCGTGGCTGCTTTACGCATACGCGCTCTGTTACGGCCTCGGGCAGGGCTCCCGCGCCTTGGTCCTATCGGCGATCTCGGCCGACATTTTCCAGGGCAAACACTTCGGCGCGATCTTCGGTTACTTCACGTTCAGCATCGGCCTGGGCGGGGCGGCCGGCGCCTGGCTCGGTGGGTTTCTCTTCGATCTGACGCGCAGCTATACCGTGGCGTTCTTGGTTTCACTGGCCTGCTTGATCGTGTCGGTGTTCATCGTCCTCGCCGGTAGTCGAATCGTGAAAGCCCAGACGCGCTAGAGAGGAATGATCCATGATCCAACTTTACACCTGGGGAACGCCCAACGGGAAAAAGGTTTCCATTATGCTCGAGGAGATCGGCATGCCGTACGAAGTCCATCCGGTCGACTTGAGCAAAGGCGAGCAGTTTCGTCCCGAATACCTCGCGATCAACCCCAACAACAAGATTCCGGCTATCATCGACAGCGACGGGCCCGGTGGAAAGCCGCTCAAGTTGTTCGAGTCGGGAGCGATCCTGATGTATCTCGCGGAACGGAGCGGGAAGCTTCTGCCGGCGGACCCGCGGCAGCGCTATGAAGTCATCCAGTGGCTGATGTTCCAGATGGGCGGGATAGGGCCGATGTTCGGGCAGGCGAATCATTTTTTTCGGTTGCAAGAGAGAGTCCCGTACGCGATCGAGCGCTTCCATAAAGAAGCGCTGCGGCTCTACGGCGTTCTCGATCGGCAGCTGGCTCAAAAAGCGTACCTGGGTGCGGAGTATTCGATTGCGGATATCGCGACCTATCCGTGGGTCGGCCGCCACGAAATACACCACGTCCGCCTGGAAGAATTTCCGAACGTGAAGCGTTGGTACGACACGATCTCCGCGCGTCCGGCGGTGCAAAGGGGGATGGCGGTGCCGAAAGTGTGAGCATAGAGTCTTGGAGTGGTGGAGGCACGGAGTAAGGGACGGCGGGACCGACATTCCACTGCTCCATTACTCCGATACTCGATCTATTTCTAACGCAAAGGAGTGGTTATGGCCAAAGCGCAAAGGATGGAAAAACCTCGAGCCGAGTGGGGCTCCGATATCGTCGTTGATCTACTCAAGGCGTTCGAAATCGAGTACGTAGCGCTCAACCCCGGTGCGACCTTCCGCGGCTTGCACGATTCGCTCGTCAACTATGGCGGGAACCATGCGCCTGAAATCGTGCTCTGCACCCACGAGGAGATCGCGGTGGCGCTGGCTCACGGCTACGCGCGCGTGAAGGGACGACCGATGGCCGCCGCGGTGCACAACGTCGTCGGCCTGCAGCACGCATCGATGGCGATTTACAACGCCTGGGCCGACCGCCTCCCGGTGATCGTAATGGGCGGGACCGGGCCAATGGATACGGCCAACCGGCGGCCGTGGATCGACTGGGTGCATACCGCTTTGGTTCAGGGCAATCTCGTGCGCGACTTCGTGAAGTGGGACGATCAGCCGGCGAGCGTCGAGGCGATCCCCGATTCGTTTGTTCGCGCCTACCGGCTCGCAACCACCGATCCGATGGGTCCCGTGTACCTCTGCTACGACGGCGACGTTCAGGAGAAGCGTCTGGATCAGGAAGTTGCTTTCCCACCGGTCGATCGATATCCGGCTCCTTTGCCGCTTCAGGCGCCGGAGGAGGGTTTCGAAAAGACCGTCCGCTGGCTACTGGAGGCGAAGAGGCCCGTGATTCTCGCCGACTGGGTCGGTCGGCGCGAGGCGGGATTCCGCGCGCTCACCGAGCTGGCCGAATTGCTCGCGATCCCGGTCCTCGATCAATTGGGCAGATTGAACTTTCCAGTTCAAAATCCCCTCAACCTCACGGGGCAACAGGATAAGGTGATCCCGCAGGCCGATTTGATCCTGGCGCTCGATGTGCCGGACTTTGAAGGCGCCGTGACGAAACGGGCGCAAGAAAGAGGCAACCGCAGAGCCGTTCCGCTGCTGGCACCGGCCACGAAAATCATCAACGTCAGCCTGGACGATCTGCTCGTTCGCGCTTGGGCGACCGATTTCAATAAACTGCGCCAGGCCGACCTGATGATCATGGCGGATACCTCGGTGTTCCTGCCGGAGCTGGTGCGGCGCTTGAAGGCGGAGACGAACGGCCTCGCCAAATTGCGCGGCGACATCGACGGCCGGCGGGCGGAATGGAACAAGCTCTACGAGGACAAGAAGGCGGCGCTCGAACGGGAAACCCGTGCCAAATGGGACGAAAAGCCGGTCTCGATGACGCGACTTTACGCGGAGATCATCGAAGCGGTGAAAGGGGAGAAGTGGGTACTGACGAACGGCAGCTCTCAGGGCAAGGAAAATCTCTACATGCCGGCCGGCGAGTTCAACCAGATCCTCGGTAAGTACAAAGGCGGCGGACTGGGCTACGGGCTGCCGGCGTCGTTAGGCGCGGCGCTGGCACACAAGGGCTCGGGCAAGCTCTGCGTCGATCTCCAACCGGATGGCGATCTCCTGTTCACCGTGAGCGCGCTCTGGACCGCCGTGCATCACAGGATCCCGCTCCTGATCGTGGTCTGCAGCAACCGTTCCTACTTCAACGACGAGGAGCATCAAGAGCGCATTGCGCTCGTGCGCAACCGCCCGGTCGAGAACAAGACAATCGGCATTCGCATCGAAGATCCCGAAGTCGATTTTGCAGCGATGGCGCGCACCTACGGTTGTTGGGGCGCGGGGCCGATCACCGAGCCCAAAGATCTCACGAAGGCGCTTCGCGAGGCCGTCCGAGTCGTAAAAGAGGGAAAGCCGGCGTTGGTGGACGTGGTGTGCCAGATGCGGTAACGGTCAAAGCAGATTGAGGTTAAGGTTGAGGTTCAGCGCTGCTCAGCCTGAGCCTGAACCTCAACCTCGTTCGCTTCGGAGGTTCGCCTATTCTTCATGCGCCGAGGTGGTCCGCAAGCTCGATGAAATCCCCTACGACCACATCGTAGCGGTCCGACGGCGGGGGTTCGGTAGCTCGGCCAGGACCGTGCTCCAGCGGCCGATGGACATAGGCGGTCTTAAGCCCGTGCCGGCGCGCTGCCCGGAGATCGTACTCGTGGGCGGCGACCAGCATGACCTGTTCGGCTCGCAAATCGAAGAGCGAGGGGATGAGCTGGTAGGTTTCCGGATCGGGCTTGTAGCGCCTGACATTTTCGGCCGAGAGGATGCAGTGCCAGGGCAGGCCTGCGTGCTTGGCCATGCGTGCAAGCAGCGATAGATTGCCGTTCGAGAGCGTTGCCAGAAGAAATCTCCGTTTCAGCCGCTCCAGCCCCGGCAGCGCGTCAGGCCACGGTTTGAGCCGGTGCCAGACGCCGTTCAACCGGCGCTTCGAGTCATCGTCGAACGCGATATGAAAGCGCGGCAAAATGCGCTCGAGGGCGGCACGATTCAAGTCGTCGAGCTTGGTCCATGGAAGCTCGCCGTTGCGCACGCGATCGAGCGAGGGACGGTATTCCTCATGCCACGCGTCGGCAAACGCCGCCCAGTCGATGCGTAGGCCCTTCTCGCTGCCGAACCTTTCTCCCTCGGCGATGATGCTCGAGCGCCAATCGACGACGGTGCCGAACACATCAAAGGCCAAGACTTCGAGACCGTGCGGAGCGACCACGGCGCCTCCTTTCTGCCGGCGCGCCACGCGCCTGCAGTTTGCGTTTTGATCCTGCAAAACCTATTTTTCTCCTCACGGTTTTGAAGTCAAACGGTTCGCCTCTGCGTAACAATCGGAGGCGATCACGAGAAAGGGGGACGACGTTTCGATGCGAGTTGAACAACCTTCCCGCAGCAGCTCGCCGCCGCCGATCGAACCCGCCGGTTTTTTCACAGGCATCGAAATTCGCCCGATCATCCTCGGCGTCGTGGTCGATTACATCGCGACCTACGTCGCGATCTACGCCTATTTCTTTGTGTACCTGGCCCGGGAGCTCTCGAAGCAGGGCGAGGTTACGCCCGAGCTTCTGGCCGAATACATGCTTTCTACCGAGGGACTGCTGGTGGGGTTGGTGATCGGCACGTTGGGCACGGCGCTGGGCGGTTTTGTCGCGGGCTATAAGGCGTCGAAACTGGAGACCAAGCACGGCGCCTTCGTGGGCGCGGGTTCGTTGGTCGTCTCTTTCGTCGAGCAAGCGATGCAGTCCGAACCGGTTGCGGTGCCGGAGTGGTTTCGCGTGGTTTCGTTGCTGATCATCATTCCCGCGGGCGCGCTGGGCGGGTATCTTGCCAGCGCGGTCAAGGGCATGGGCCTTCGCCTGCCCGGCCCCTGAGGTACTGTCGTTCAGATTTTTCGCGGCTTGCGGGAAATTTGGTCGCGACGGCAATTGTCGGAAACAAAAGACTTTCTCGCGCCAAGGACGCCAAGTGCGCAAAGGCTAGGAGGGACTGGAGTATTGGAGTAATGGCCCGATACTCCAGCACTCCGCCACTCCGTTACTCCCATGATCTTCTACTCGGCGATCTTTGCGCTCTTTGCGGGAGATATCCGGCGTTCCCTTGGGGTGCCGCGTAGCCTCGGTAGGTTATGAGCGCCGCAACGGCGACATTCGACGTGCAGTTCCGCCGCGCCGAGCCGGGCGATTTTCCGGCGATTCTCCGGCTCCAGTCGGCCAATCACATACGCAACCTCGGGCCCGATGATCGACGTTTCGGCTTTCTCTCGGCCGAGTTTTCGCCCGCGCAGATCAGCGCGATCGCGGCCGATCTCGGTATCACGGTTGGGGTGACCGGCGAGACCGTAGCCGGGTTTCTCTGCGCTTTTCGCCGCGAGTTCGAGCACGGCTCTCCGGTCATCGCCGCGATGTCGGCGGCGTACGATCGAGTGCGCTTCGACGGCCGGCCTCTTGCCTCGTTCAACTCGTACATTTACGGTCCGGTCTGCATCGATCGGGAGTTCCGCGGCAGAGGTCTGCTGCGCGGTCTTTACGACGCGCAGCTGCGCGCGTTGGCCGGTCGGTTCGAGATCGGCGTGGCTTTTGTTTCCCGCGATAATCCGCATTCTTTAAACGCGCACGTTCTGGGTCTCGGCATGTTCGAAGCGGGCGAGTTCGAGCTCGGCGGGAAGAGCTACGTAATCCTCGCGTTCCGCGTGCCGGATGGCGCAAAATAAGATTGCTTCGCGCCAAGCGCGCAAAGAGCAAAGAGCGGAGCTAAGCTCATGTCGCACTCTGTGGTGAAGCCCTTGTAGGCCGGCTTTGCGTGAATGGTTCCCACTCTCCGGCCGGTCGCCGTTGCGCCGGCTGAGAGGCTCCCGTAGAATCGAGCTGTCCCGGAATTTCGTCAACGAAAGGAAGCGACAAACATGGATGCCGATGCGAGAAAGACCGCGCTCAGAATGATCCCTTACGGTCTCTACGTTCTCACCGCCGAAGGCAGGGACGGCAAGATCGCAGCGGCGACGGTCAACTGGGTAACGCAAACCGCGTTTCAGCCGCCGCTCGTGGTCGTGGGCGTCAAAACCGATTCGACGGCGCACGCCGTGATCAAGGAGTCGAGGGTTTTCGCGCTCAACATCCTGGGCAAGGATCAAAAGGCGATGGCGTTTACGTTTTTCAAGCCGCTCGAGCGTGAAGACGATACGATCGGCGGCGAACGCTTTCGCAAAGGCGCGCTCGGCGCGCCGATCCTCGAATCGACGCCGGCTTACGTCGAATGCGCGCTGGTCGAAACCGTGGAGAAAGGCGATCACGCGATCTTTATCGGCGAAGTCAAAGAGGCGGGCGTGGCGGTGCCGCCGCCGGGCCGGCCCGATGACGCCACTTTGACGCTGCGCGATTTGGGTGAGAAGGTTTTCTACGGCGGTTAGCGGGCTGCGGACCCGTGGTCGATTGCGGCCGGGCAACGAAAGCTGGTAAGTAGGAGGGCATCGTAGAGAGGAGGGCTCCCATGCCCAAGATCAGACACATCGCATACCGGGCCGAGGACGTCGATGCCATGGCGCAATTCTTCGTCAACGCATTCGGCATGACGATCAAGCAAAAACGCAAGAACAACGCGATCGATCTCTCCGACGGGACGGTCAACATTACCGTGCTGCCGCTGACGGCCGGCGTGCCGGACGGCCAGCCCAAGCGTCCCGGAATCGATCACATCGGCTTCATGGCCGAGAACGACGCCGAGACTTTTCGCATGCTCGAGGCCGCCGGAGCGAAGAAGGCGGGCACCGTCAATCTGGGCACCGCGTACTACGAAGACAAGTTCGTCGGCCCCGAAGGGATTATCATCGACGTCGGACACTGGGTTGGAGCGGCGCCGATCGAGACGGAAAGCAAGTAACGTTTGGCGGCGAAGCCGCGCAAAGCCGCCGGCGTGTCAGCGGATCATCGACCGTTCGGCGCTACCGGAATAGTTGATGAAGACGGTCTTGAGTTCCGTGAAGAAATTAAGGCCTTCTTCCGCCATCTCGCGTTCGCCGACGCCCGTTGCCTTGGTCCCGCCGAAGGGGAGTTGCGCTTCACCGCCGATCGTCGGCTCGTTCACGTGGACCATCCCGGTCTCGACATCTTCGACGAACCTCATGATCGTGTCGATGTTCTCCGTAAAGATCGCCGACGTGAGACCGTACTCGACGCCGTTGGCGAAGCTCAGAGCCTCCTCGAGATTCCGCGCCGTTGAAACGGCAAGGACCGGCCCGAAGATCTCCTCCTTGAAGATGCGCATTGCCGGCGACACATCGTCGAAAATCGTCGGCTCTACGAAGTAACCACGCTGCAAGTGCGGCGGCCTTCGGCCGCCGCACACGAGCCGGGCGCCTTCGCGCTTTCCAATCTCGATGTAATCGAAATCGGTCTTCCACTGCTTTTCGTCCACCGCCGGCCCCATGTCGATGCCTTCGACCAGCCCCGGTCCGACCTTGATCTTTTTCGCGCTTTCCACGAGCCGCTCGAGCAGCCGGTCCTTCACATCGCCGTGGGCGATAACACGCGAAGTGGCCGTGCAGCGCTGTCCCGTCGAACCAAAGGCGCCGCCGTGGATCGCGACGGCAGCCTTGTCCAGGTCGGCATCGGGCATGACGATGACCGCGTTCTTGCCGCCCATCTCGCATGTCACCTTGGCGCCGCGCTGCGCCGCCTTGGCGTAGAGAGCGCCCCCGACCTCGTTCGAACCCGTAAAGGAAACTGCGCGCACCACCGGAGAGCCGACGATCGCTTCGCCGACCACCGATCCCGAACCGACCACCATGTTGAACACGCCCGGCGGCAGACCCGCTTCCTCATAGATCTCCGCGAGCAGCGCCGCCGTCGCGGGCGTCAGCTCGGCCGGTTTGAAGACCACCGTGTTGCCGGCCACCAGCGCAGGGGCGGATTTCCAGACCGGAATCGCCCACGGGAAGTTCCATGGGGCGATCAAGCCAACGACCCCGAGCGGGCGGCGGATCGTATAGGTGAAGGTGTCGCGCGCCTCCGACGGAAGCGTTTTTCCGTGCATGCGGAAGCCTTCCCCGGCATAGAACTCCAGGAGCGAAATGCCTTTGAGGACTTCGCCCTTGGCTTCCTTCAGGATTTTTCCCTCCTCCCGCGTGAGTGTCCGGGCGATATCGTCGGCGCGCTGGCGCGCGATGTCGGCGGCGCGCCAAAGCACCCGCCCGCGTTCCGGTCCCGGAGTGTTCTTCCAGCTGTAAAACGCTTGCTTCGCGGCATCGATCGCCCGCGCGGCGTCTGCCGCCGTGGCCGACGGAAACTCAGCGATGACGTCGTCGGGATCGGCGGGATTGACGTTGCGTACCACGCGACTCGACTGCGGGTGGACCCATCGGCCGTCGATGTAGGAACCGGTTTTCATGAGCCCTGCCTCCGAAACGGATCAAAACTGTTTTCGTCCGAGATCCCGAAGCCACTTTTCCCACCTGGCGTCGAGTTTCTCATACTCCTCCGTGGTCCTCCCCTCCTGGTCGGGGTACCAGCGCTTGAAGCCGTACTCCGTCGTTGGGTTGCCGTATTCGTATTTTTCCAGCACCTTCTGCCCGTCGGGACCGAGGATGAAGTCGGCGAACAGCAAGGCCGCATGCGGGTGCGGCGGCTCGGCGGCAACC
>DATMBL010000342.1:0-5743 GCA_035559295.1 Candidatus Eiseniibacteriota bacterium | reverse complement strand
CCAACCGCCGCTGATATTCGAGCGCAGCGAGGTACTCCATGCGCCCGAGATCTTCGTAAAGAAGCATGAGCCACGTTAAACCTATCGTCCGCGGCCCCGACTTTCAAGTTGCACGTTGCTCGCAACGCTTCCGGTCAATCGCATGTATTTAGCGGTAAATTTTTTTTGTGAGGTCGCGCCAATCAACAATCGACGGGTGGCTGGAAAGACCGGTCTCAGTCGAGTATGCTGAAAGAACTTTGGAGGGACTTTGATGCGTAAGCAAGCTTTCTCAGCGCGAGAGTTGGTATCGATCCGTGTGCCGAAGAAGTTGGCCGGCAAAAAAGTGGTGCTTGTCGATGCGGCGGAATATGCCGCGCTGAAGCGTCGTCTCGCCGAGGTCAGCGACGCGTTGGAGAAGATATCTCGAGGTGACGCGGCCTATCGACAAGGGCGAACGAAAACCGTTTCGTCCTTAACCGAACTGGGTCGATAGCCGGATGGCCCGGGCGATATCGACCGTTCATGTCACGCCTGATTTCGAGAAGGCGTTTCTCCGATTGCCCAAGCACATTCAAGCCCTTGCGAGCCGCAAAGATCAGTGGTTTCGCAAAGACGCTTTCGATCCGCGCCTGCGGACGCACAAACTGAAGGGCGAGCTTTCCTCGTACTGGGCATACTCCGTCAATCGCGAGTATCGCGTTTTATTCCGATTCCTCAGCCCCAGCGAGGTGCTCTATTATGATGTCGGCACTCATGAGATATATCGCTAAAAGTTTCGCCGTATTCACGCCGAGTTCGTGGCTCTTGTTCTCCCCACCCTGCCAGGCCGGTCCAGCTTCATGAAATAGCCGGTACGAAGGCTCTTTCGCCCCGTTCCGTTCTTGCCCTCCCGCTCCCAGTTCACGTAAAATCGCCAGAAATCTAAGGAGTCAAAGGCCCCTTTGCCGAGAATCTTCGACAACATCGATCAGCAACTCCTCCCCGCGCTGCGTGAGACGCTGGAGCTATCCACTAGATCAGATTTCTGCGTCGGCTACTTCAATTTACGCGGCTGGAAGGAGATCGATTCCTATATCGAACCCTGGCCGGGTGGGGAGGGAAATTGTTGCCGCTTGTTGATCGGTATGGCGAAGCCTCCGCAAGATGAGCTTTTCACTGCGCTGAGCCTGACGCGGCGTGACGGCGAGATCGACAGCCAAACCGCGGCGCGGCTCAAAAAGAAACTTGCCGAAGAATTTCGCGAGCAGCTCGCGATCGGAGTGCCGACCAATCAGGACGAACTCGGGCTGCGTCGCCTCGCCGCTCAGATCAGAGCAAAAAAGCTGGTCGTAAAGCTCTTTCTCCGCTATCCGCTCCACGCGAAACTTTATTTGCTGTTCCGTCCTGACCCGATCAATCCGATCGTCGGTTATCTGGGCAGCAGCAATCTCACTTTTTCCGGCCTTGCCAAGCAGGGCGAATTAAATGTGGATGTTCTCGATCACGATGCCGGCAAAAAGCTGGCCCAGTGGTTCGAGGATCGGTGGAACGATCGCTGGTGCATCGATATCTCTGAAGACCTCGCGCAGATTATCGAGCAGAGCTGGGCGCGCGAAGATGCCCTGCCACCCTACTACATTTACATCAAGATCGCCTATCATTTGTCGCAGGAAGCGCGGGCAGGACTTTCTGAATTCCGCATTCCCAAGGATTTCGGGGATAAGCTCTTCGATTATCAGACCGCTGCCGTCAAGATCGCCGCTCATCATCTCAACAAGCGCGGCGGAGTGCTGATCGGAGACGTGGTCGGTCTGGGCAAGACGCTAATGGCAAGTGCGTTGGCCCGTATCTTTGAAGACGACCACGGCCTGGAAACCTTGATTCTCTGCCCGAAGAACCTGGTCAGGATGTGGGAGGACTACCGCGAACAGTATCGCTTGCGCGCCAGGGTGATGTCCATCAGTCAGGTGATCGGCGAGATGCCGAACCTGCGCCGTTACCGGTTGATCGTAATCGATGAAAGCCACAATCTGCGCAACCGCGAAGGCAAGCGGTACCGAGCCATTCAAGAGTACATCAAAGCCAATGAAAGCAAGTGCATCCTGCTCACGGCGACGCCTTATAACAAGACGTATCTCGACCTTTCGAACCAACTCAGGCTATTCGTTCCCGAGGACAAGGACCTCGGCATTCGACCCGAGCGTCAGTTGCGGGAGCTTGGCGAAACCGAGTTCATCCGGCGCCACCAGTGCTCGGTCCGGTCCCTTGCTGCCTTTGAGAAGAGCGAATACGCAGACGATTGGCGCGAGCTCATGCGGCTTTATCTCGTGCGCCGGACGCGGACCTTCATACAGGAGAACTATGCCGAAACCGATCCGGCCAACGGACGACGATTCCTCGTTTTGGACGACGGCTCGCGGTCCTATTTTCCGACGAGAAAACCCTTGACCGTCAAGTTCACAATCAACGACAAGGACCCCGCAGATCAATACGCAAGACTTTACGGCCCTGAGGTCGTCGGTACGATTAACCGGTTAAACTTGCCGCGATACGGCTTAGGAAACTATCAGGCACCTTCGCCGCATGAGCCGCCGACGCAAGCCGAAGCCAGGCAATTGCAGGACCTCTCGCGGGCCGGGAAACGCCTGATGGGTTTTTGCCGGACCAATCTCTTCAAACGTCTGGAGAGCAGCGGGCAAGCGTTCCTGGAGTCCGTCAAACGTCACATTTTGCGAAACTACATTTATCTTCATGCGATCGGGCAAAATCAGCCGTTGCCCATCGGAACCCAGGATCAGGGCTTGCTGGACGCCCGAGTCAACGACGCGGACGAGGATCTGGTCTCCACAGCCGATTTGTTCGATGAGGAGGATGGAGAACACTCGACAAAAATAGAAGCCACTGAGTTGGAGACCGAAGCGGATTTTAAGCGTCGTGCCGCAGAGATTTACGCCGACTATGCGGGTCGCTATCAACGTCGCTTCAAATGGCTGCGTCCGTCGTTGTTCATAAACGAACTTCAGAAAGATTTAATGACCGACGCCCAGGCATTGTTCGGGGTCTTGAGCCGAGCAGGAAAGTGGGACCCAGCCCACGACACCAAATTAGCTGCGCTGTTCGACTTGTTAAGTAAGAAACACCAGAAGGAAAAGATCATCGTCTTCACGCAGTTTGCCGACACGGTTTGTTATCTGGAAAAACAACTCAAGGCGCTCGGGCTTGCGAGTGTTGCCGGAGTGACCGGAGACTCCGCCGATCCCACGGTCATTGCCTGGCGTTTCAGTCCGGTGAGCAATAACAAGCGCGATCAGATTTCGCCGTCGGACGAGTTGAGAGTCGTCATCGCGACGGACGTGCTCAGCGAAGGCCAGAATCTCCAGGACGCCGCGATTGTCGTTAATTATGATCTTCCCTGGGCTATCATTCGTCTGATTCAACGGGTCGGCCGCGTGGATCGTATCGGGCAGAAGGCCGAAGATATCCTCTGCTATTCGTTTCTGCCGGCCGACGGCGTTGATCGAATTATCAGCTTGCGCTCGCGCGTGCGCCAGCGCTTGCGGGAAAACGCCGAAGTTGTGGGAACGGACGAAGCGTTCTTCGAGGACGACCGGAACGATCAGGCCGTGGTCGATCTGTACAACGAAAAGTCGGGCTTGCTTGACGGCGAGGCGGACTCGGAAGTCGATCTGGCGTCCTACGCGTATCAGATCTGGAAGAACGCCATTACAAGGGATCCGTCGCTGCAGAAAATCATTCCCGATCTTTCGCCCGTGGCGTTTTCCACGCGCGCGCACACTTCCACAGAGAAAGCGCCCGACGGCGTGCTGGTCTACATGAAGACGGCCGAGGACAATGACGCTTTGGTCTGGGTCGATCAGGACGGCAACAGCGTCAGCGAATCGCAGTTGGCGGTGTTGGAAGCCGCCGCCTGCAAGCCCGATACGCCCGCTTTGCCGCGGCAGGAAAATCATCACGAGCTGGTGCGAAAGGGCGTCGAGCTGATCATCGAAGAAGAAAGGACCGTCGGCGGACAACTGGGCCGCCCTTCGGGCGCGCGCTTCCGTACCTACGAAAGGCTCAAACGCTACGCCGAAGAGATCAAGGGTACGCTTTTCGACTCTCAAGAACTGCACAAGGCCATCGAGGATATCTACCGCTATCCTCTGCGTTCGACCGCGACGGATACGCTCAACCGCCAGCTTCGGAGCGGCATATCCGATGAAAGTCTGGCCCAGCTCGTGATCGCATTGCGAGAGGAAGGCCGCCTCTGTGTGATCCACGAAGAAGAGCAAACTCAAGAGCCGAGAATTATCTGCTCCATGGGTCTTGTCAGTCCGACCAAGAGCTAATCATCCATGCCCGGTACGACGCGAATCCGCGAACAACTCAAAGCTTTCGATTTTCATAAACTCTTCATCGAAGAGCTGGGCTGGGATCGGCACACAAGCCGGCTCGATGTCCACGTGGACGGTCAAAACTTTGCCCTGAACGCAGTCGCCCAAAAGAGGGGAATGGTGGCTTATGTTTGCGAACCGGCAGACGGCTCGCCTCCCGATTATGCCACTCGACGCAAGATAGAACGGCAGGTGTCGCGGGCCGTCCTTGAGCATCTGATCGTTTATATCGACGACGCCAAGACAACCCAGATATGGCAGTGGGTGAAACGAGAGTCCGGTAAGCCGACAGCCTGCCGCGAGCATACCTACCACCGAAGCCAGTCGGGCGACGCTTTGATTCAAAAGTTGCTGGGAATTGCTTTCAGCTTGGCGGAGGAAGAGGATCTTTCGCTCACCGATGTCACGAGTCGCGCCCGCAAAGCGTTCGACGTCGAGCGGGTTACCAAGCGCTTCTATGACGAATTTCGCAAGCAGCACGCAGCCTTTCTAAAGTTCATCCAGGGCATTCCCGTGAAAGAGGACCGGGAGTGGTACGCCTCCGTCATGCTGAACCGCCTCATGTTTATCTATTTTATCCAGCGGAAGGGGTTCCTCGACGGTCATCTCGATTATCTTCGCGACCGGCTCATTCGCACCAAGCGAGAGTTTGGAAAGGACAAATTCTATTCGTTCTACCGCTACTTTCTCCTTCGCCTTTTCCATGAGGGCTTGGGAAGCAGAGAACGGACGCCGGAGTTGGAAAAGCTTCTCGGGCGTATTCCCTACCTCAACGGCGGTCTATTCGACATTCACGAACTGGAAAGGCCCGACCGTTACGGCAAGGCGATCCAGATTCCCGACGAGGCGTTTGAAGCGATCTTCGATTACTTCGACCGCTGGCAATGGCATTTGGACGAGCGCCCTTTGCGTAACGACAACGAGATCAACCCCGCGGTCCTCGGCTATATCTTCGAGAAATACATCAACCAGAAGCAGATGGGCGCCTATTACACCCAGGAGGACATTACCGAATACATCAGCAAGAACACGGTGATTCCGTTTCTTTTCGACACCGCCCGGCAGAAGTGCAAGATCGCCTTTGAAAATCCCAACGGGCCGACGATTTGGGATTTGCTCAAAGCCGACCCTGAACGCTACATCTATCCTGCCGTTCTGCACGGCACGGACAAACTCCTCCCCGCCGAGATTGCTGCCGGCCTAAACGACGTTTCCCGGCGCACGGGCTGGAATAAAGCCGCGCCAGCGGAATTCGCGCTCCCGACCGAAATCTGGCGGGAGGTCGTCGCCAGACGCAAGCGATGTGAGGAGCTCCAGGCCAAGCTCGCGGCCGGGGAAGTCCGCGACATCAACGACCTGATCACGCTCAATCTCAATATCCGCCAGTT
>DATMBL010000341.1:0-12248 GCA_035559295.1 Candidatus Eiseniibacteriota bacterium | reverse complement strand
CCTCGCGTCGCATTATTTGACGCCCGCCTCGCTGTAAATGCGCTTTGCCGTAGCAAACGCCCCGTTGGCAGCCGGGACTCCCGCGTAAACCGCCACCTGGAGCAGTACCTCTCTCAGTTCTTCGGCCGTTACGCCGGTGTTGCGCGTTGCTCGGATGTGCATCGCCAGCTCCTCCTGCCTGCCGAGTGTGGCGAGCATCGCAATCGTCACGAGATGGCGCGTTTTGGTATCGAGCCCCGGCCGCGTCCAGATTGCTCCCCAGGCTGTCTCTGTGATGAAGCGCTGGTAATCGCGGTCGAATTCCGTCTTGTTCGCCTCCGCGCGCGCAACATGCTCTTCGCCCAGCACCGACCGGCGCATCGCCATGCCTTTTTCGAATAGATCGTCAGGCACACTCCACCTCCAAAGGGACGCTACCCTGGTTCTTAACAGGATTCCGCGGCAAGATAAATCTCGAAGGCACCGCCCGCACCCGGGTCGGGGCGGGTCGATGCTTACCAATCCCGAGGAACCCGGTCAAGGGACGCATTGCGCGGGACAGCGCCGCGCCGATCCTTTGACTTTGGCGGTGGAGCGAACCTAGAATCGACTTCGGTGACGAAGGAGGCGATGCCATGTCCGAGCCGCTCACGTTAGAAATCTTTTCCGATTTCGTCTGACCCTGGTGCTATCTCGTCACCGGGCGTGTCGAGAAGCTCAAGCAGAGGTATGATCTCGCGATAAGGTTCACTTGCTTTCCGCTCCACCCTGAAACGCCTGCGGAAGGGGTCATGCGGGGGCCGGAAACGTTGGCGAGAAACCAGCGCATGAAGGAAAACATGGACCGGGAAGGTCTCCCCTACAATGCCGAGCGGCGGATGTCGTACAATAGCCGGCTCGCCCAAGAGCTAGAGAAGTGGGCCGAACAGAGGGGGAAACCCGAGGCGATGCAGCGCGCGCTTTTTTACGCTTACTTCGTTGACGAAAAGAACATCGGCAAAATAGAGACGCTGGTGGAGGTGGCAAGCAGCGTGGGCTTGCCCGGCGATGAAGCCCGCGATGTCCTGCTCAGCCGAACTTTCAAACAGGCGGTGGATGACGACTGGCGGCGCTGCGCGGCTTACGGCGTTAACGCCGTCCCCACTTTTCTTGCCGGCCGCTATATGCTGGTCGGCGCGCACCCGTACGAATCCTTGGCGCAACTCGTCGAGAAAGCGGCCTCGGAAGCCGCGACTTAGTTTCAGAGCTGTCATGCTGAACAAAGTGAAGCATCCGCAGATTCTTCGCCTTCGTCTCAGAATGACATAGTTACTCGCCGGAGTTGATCGCACGCCACTAGAACTCCAGCGTTTGAAGTCGCGCCATCAAGTCGCGGTTCGCTGCCCGGGCGCGCTCGAGCGCTGCTCGTTCATCGACGCGCTGGAGCGCGCGGTCGCGCATCAAAATTTCGCCGCCGACGATCGTCGTTCGCACATCGGCCGCTTTTGCGCAGTGCACCAACTGGCTGAACAGATCATTGACGGGCTGGTTGTGCGCGGTTTCGAGATCGACCAGGATCACATCCGCCCGCTTCCCCACCTCCAACGTGCCGCAGACCGACGCGAGCCCCAGAGCGTGGGCGCCACCCGCCGTTGCCATGCGCAGAACCGCGTAGGGATCGATGACTCCGGCGTTCTCATGCGCAACTTTCTGCAGGAGCGAAGCGGCCTTCATGGTCTCAAACAGATCTTGAGAATGGTTGCTGGCCGCGCCGTCGGTGCCCAGTGCGACATTGACACCCTGGCGCAGCATCTCGACCACGGGCGCGATCCCGTCTCCCAACATCATATTGCTGACCGGATTGTGGGACACCGAAGCCCCGCGTTCGCGTAGAATCGCCACTTCTTCGGGGGACACATGGACGCAGTGAGCGAATATCGAGTTTCGGCCTGCAATGCCGACGTCGTCGAGCAACCGAACGACGCCCGGCTTGCCGTAACGCTCGCGCGTGAAATCGACGATCGACCTCGACTCCGCCACGTGCGCGCTCACGCCGATCGCCATCGCGTCGGCGAAACGGCGGATCTCCCTTAACAACTCCGGAGTCGTGTTGAGCGGAGGTGTGTTGGGTCCGGTCATGAACGACAGCCGTTCGTTGCCCCTCGCCGCCGAGATGAGCTGCTCTACGTGACGCAACGCAGGTTCGGGCTGCTCTTTGACGCAGTCCGGGACGATCTCGCCGGCATCCATGATCGTCCGCGCGAAAACCGCGCGAACGCCGCTTTCACGGATTGCGCGCAGCGTCTCGAACGCGCATTCCGGGTGCGGGTTTAAAAAGTTGTGCTCGCACACCGTGGTGACGCCGCCCCGGACAGCTTCGATGCACGCCCAAAGACTTCCCGCATAAAAATGGTCGGGGCGTAAAACCAGAGCCGCGCCGTAAATCCGCTTTAGCCATGAAAGGAGCGGCAGATCTTCCCAGACGGCCCGGAGCAATACCTGGTAGAGGTGCGTATGCGCGTTGATGAGCCCGGGCATGACAACGCAGCCGCGTCCATCGATCACCTCACAGCCGTTGGGCCGGTGCGGCGTACCGCCCGCCAGCTCAACGATCGTATCGTTTTCAATCCGCACGTAGCCCCGGAAGCTGTCCCGGGACTCGGTCATCGGCACGATGAGTCCATTGGTGATGATCAGACTTCCCATGGCGTTTGGATACTTTCGTTCTTGCTTATTACGCAGGCGCGCGACGGTCAACGGGTGTGCTCCGAGGCGCTGTGAGAATCCATCGGGCAAAACCGCGAAGCCTCGCCTTCCGAAGCGGAGACAAGACAGCGGGGCCCCGTCCTTTGGAATGTTCGCGCGTGTCTGCGCGTTCGGAACCCATGCGGGCGCAACCCGACGAGTTTGTATCGCGACGCTTGGAATTTTCGAACCAGCCAACGGAACCGGGCGCCTGTACCGCCGTTTTGTCGCGTGTGAAAGTGACCGGGTTCTTTACAAAACTGCACGGCGTCTCCAGACGCAGTGGGCGCCACGCAACGCGCCGCGAGGCACGAATTCAAATGGTTTGCCGTTTGCTTGAGTTCAGGCCGGAGGTGTCGTTTTCACATGGTCCAGACGCCGGATCCTTCGGCCAACGGGGCGGGATCGCGCGTGGCGCGGGTCGCCTGGGACGACTCGGATCTCTCGCGGTCGATTATCGATCGCTTTGAAAGCATCGTCCGGCGCTACCCCGACCGCCGGGCGGTGAAGACATGCGAAAGAACCCTCACGTACGATGCGCTAAACCGCACCGCAAACCGGTTGGCGCGCGCGATCATGGCGCGCCGACCATGTCGAAACGAGCCGGTGGCCATCCTGGCCGACGACGCGGTCGCCACGGTCGCGGCGATTTTGGCAGTTCTAAAGACGGGCAACCTTTACGTTCCGCTCGATCCCGACGCTTCCGAGGAGCGGCTTTGTTCGTTGCTCGATGACTCTCAAACTCGTTGCATTGTTACCAACGGCAACCTGCTCGCAACCGTCGAACGCATACGGCCGCCCGATGCTGCGATCGTCGATATCGACGCGCTCGAGGACGCTTCCGCGAGCGACGATCTCCGTCTGCCGCTGACGCCAGACACCCTGTCGTCGATCATTTACACCTCCGGCTCCACCGGAGCCCCGAAAGGCGTTCTTCAAGATCACAAATACATCCTGCGGATCGTCCGCGCCTACTCCGAAGACGTCGGCATTTCCCCAGCCGACAGACTGATTCTCCTTTTTTCTTTCAGTTCGAACGGTTCCCTGGGAAACCTCTTCGGCGCGCTCCTCAACGGGGCGAGTCTGTATTGCCCGAGGTTGAACAGCGAGGCATTATCCCGCCTCGCTCTCTGGTTGAAACGGGACAAAATTACGATCTACTATTCGACGGCGAGCCTTTTTCGGAGTTTCATCGAAACGCTTGAAGACGACGAACATTTTCCGACAGTGCGCGTGGTTCAACTCAGCGCAGAGCCGGTCGTGCCGAGAGACGTGCTTCTATGCCGGCGTCATTTCAATCCAACGTGCTCTTTCATCAATCGCTTCGGGACCACTGAGGTCGGCCCTTTCCTACAGTACAAATTCAGTCTGGCAAGTTCGATCGACGGCGATGTGTTGCCCCTGGGCTTCGCCGTACCAGGGGTAGCCGTTCGAATCGTCGGCGAGGGCGGTCGGGAGCTACCGGCCGACACGACAGGACAGATCGTTGTGCAGAGCCGTTATCTGGCACGCGGCTATTGGAACAAACCGGAGCTAAGCGCGTCCAGGTTTTTGCCCGATCCCAGCGGCGGCGATGAACGCACTTACCTGACAGGCGATCTCGGCCACATGACTGCCGACGGTTGTTTTTTTCACCTCGGACGCAACGACTCTCAGTTGAAAATTAGAGGATATCGAGTCAATGCGACGGAAGTGGAAAAAATGTTGCTCACGCATCCTGCCATTCAGAACGTCGCGGTCGTGGGTCAATGCCGCGAGAGCGGCGAAACACGCCTCGTCGCCTGCTACGTGAGCGCGCGTCAGGCCCGCGTCACCGCCGCGGAGTTGCGCGCGTATCTCGCGTCGCGCGCGCCCGATTACATGGTTCCCTCGGTCTTCGCGGAACTGGACGCGTTACCGATGACGGCAACCGGCAAGGTGGATCGCGTAGCGCTCGCCCAACGGCGGTTCAGCGCGACTCGGTTCGAGGCCGCCGTTACGCCGCCACGCAACGCGCTGGAACAGACGCTGGTCGCTCTCTGGGCAGCGGTTCTCGACGTAGAACAGGTGGGCATTCACGACGAGTTCTCCGCGCTCGGGGGCCATTCACTCAACGCAATTCAACTTATCGGTCGCATCCGGGGAGCGTTCGGTATAGAGCTGGACATTGGCTCGTTTTTTCGGGCAGGAACTATCGCGAACGTCGCCCGCTTGATTGTCGAAGGGATCGAGCGCGCATGCGAGTCGACCGGCTGCGAAACCGGTCTTCTGCCGCCGTCCGTCGCGGAACCATAATCGCGAGAACAATTCTGCCAAAATCAAACCGCGGCTCCCCAAAAAACAAAAAACACAGGGGGTGTTCGCGAACACCCTCTGTGTTTTTGTGATGGCAAACCTGCCACCGCGGGCGAGTCCAGGTCTGCTTAGGCGGCGCGGCGGCTCGTGGAGAGTCGGCGAGACGGACTATCGCATCTTACCCATCGCCAGCTGCAGCTTCTTCAATTCGCCTTCGAGGAACAGATCGCGGAGTTGATGGCGGTCCATGTGGGCATCCAGCGTTTCCGCCGGGTAAAACTTGGTACCACAGCGCGGGCAAACCGCCGCGCGATAGGTCAAACTCTCGACTCGGATTTCAGCAGTCTCGACTTGAATCTCGGAAGTTTCGGCGATGGCGGGTGCTTCCATATTGTCCCTCTCTGTCCTGTTTTCGCAACGCATGCAGCACCGAGCAATCGCTGTGCCATCCCTCTGCAAAGATGCAAGTTTCGGATTTCGTGGTAGAATCCTTCGAAATAAAAAATCCCGGCCGGGCATAACCAGCTCGAACCACCGAAACTGTTGTCCATCATTGACAATTTTGTGCAACACGTTCGATGCTCTCTCACTGGCGCCGGATCTCGGAACGAAGCGATCGCTTCGTCTATCTCTTGCCGGAGTCCGAGAGCTGGCGCCCGGCGTTGTGATGCTGCAAATGAGCATGACCAACGGCAATTGCAGCAGCAGCGCTGGGAAAAGGATCTGGCCCTAACCCGATCGCCGTCATGCACCGGACAGGATATTTTCGAATCGGTTCAAATTGGCGGAGGCTAACCGCCCGACTCAGGCGCGGCCGACGTAAGCCGCCAGGGCGTCGCGCCAGTGGCGCATCGGCGCAAAGCCAAGCTCTTCCGACAACACGCAGCGCATCGGCGTGAAACGCGGGCGGGCGGCGGCGCGCTCCATGGCCGATTCTTTGACGACCTCGATCAACGAGTCGACCCGGGCGGCATCCAAACCCAAGAGCCGGCCTGCTTCGAGTGCAAACTCGTAATACGAGCAGGCGCCTTCGTTGACGACGTGATAGTTTCCGTAATGTCCTCTGGCGAGAATCTCGGTCAGTCGGTCGAGGAGATCTTCGACATAAGTCGTGCAGGACCAGATGTCTTCGATCGCCCGAACCCGTTTGCCGTTCCGGAGATCATCGGCAACCGTGCAGAGGAAACTTTCCTTGCCGCGACCGTAAACCCAAGAGGTCCGAACGATGTAGCTTCGAGCGCACGCACGGAGCACGGCGCGTTCGCCGGCGACCTTGGTTTCGCCGTAGACGTTGACCGGATCCGGCTCGTCCCAAACCGTGTAAGGCGCCCGGCCGACCGGCTCGCCGCGAAAGGCATATTGGCTTCCGAAGTGAACGATTTCAGCGCCCGAGCTCGCCGCAGACTCGGCGAGAAACCTCGGCCCATCGACATTGACGGCTCGGGCTAAATCGGGATCCCGCTCCGAATTATCGACTTGAAGAACGGCGCAGTTGATCAGTAACGACGGCCTTACCTCTGCCACCATGCGGCGAATCGCGGTCGCATCGGTGACGTCGAGTTCCGGGCGGCGCAAAGCCACGACCTCGTGCCGCCGCGCAAAGCGCGCGGCGGCAAAACGGCCGATCAGCCCGCCCGCACCCGTGACGAGGATTCTCACGAGGCCAGAATAACCGAACGAACGAGACTGGCAAGAAGAAAGGAACCAACTGACTCCGCTCCCTGCGATCATCGCAGGGAGCGGACTGGCAGTGGGAGCGGATCAGTAATACTCACCGCGGCGGCGGATCTCTTCGAGTTCGGCGCGCTGCCGCGCGAGTTCCTGCTCGTTTCTCATGATCTGCTGGTCTTGCTCCGCAGCCTTATGGTCCCGGCCCTGCAGCTGATCCCCGATGAGGGCGCCGGCGCCGAGGCCGAGAGCCGCGCCTAATACCGCACCCGTGCCGGGATGGCGCACGGCGGAGCCGATGAGCCCGCCGGCGGCCGCACCTCCCAGCGCGCCGATGCCGGCGGCCTTTTCACGCGTCGTGAGCGAGCCGCCGGCGCATCCGGCAGCCAGGCTCCCGGCGACCGCGAAAGCCGCAAAAAGGCTGATAAGTTTACCTCCAGTGCGTGATGCGCTATGCATATGGACCCCCTCCTTGCGGAGTTAGACGGCGGCGCGGCGAATGTGTTTACCTGGAAAACGCTCGAATCGGAAAATTGCAGGGTCGCAAGGGAACGCGGTCAATGACTCGCGGGATTTGGACTTCGGCCGCGCCACGAAGGCAGAGGATGAAATCGGGTTCCGCCTCTAAATCCCTCTAAATTTCCCTTTTACAAAGAGAGACTTTGAATTCCCCTTGGTTCTTCGTTCGTGCTCTTCGTGGGCTTCGTGGTGACTATTTCGTTCTCTTCATCTGCGGAGCAGGCCAATTTTACCGTTTAGCGCTCGCCGCTCACAGCTCACGAACTTAACCGGCGGGCTTTGGTGGTCTGTCGGCGAGGACGGAACGCGTACCGGCTCGATCTTCCACGAGCTCCATCTGGACGGTTCCGACAAAGATCTTGCTGGTGAGCTTGACTGGCATGCGACGCTCGTCGGCCGAGATCCATATAGAGGCGTTGTTCATCCGGCTGGCGTACCCTTTTTTGCTCAAGTTGGTCACCTTCGGCACGATCTTGTAGGCGTCGATCGTTTTACCCGACTCGAGGGTGACCGGTTCTTTCGACTGAACCGCCAGTTCGAGGAGATAGCGCGACCGGCCGCCGAAAACGTTGAACAGGAGCTTGTCGCCGACTTTGAAGTCTACGCTGCGCGCGAGATAGACCGCCGTGATGGGATCGAACGTGTTGCCGGCCTCAAATCGCTGGACCCTCGGCTTCTTGCCCGGCTCGCGCCGGTCGACGAACCACTCCTTCGTCGCCGGATTGTATGTCGCTTCGGTATCGACGACACGGGAGTTCTCGCGCTGGTTAAAAACGAAGCGGGACGGCGCTAGCAAGCGGGCATCAAACGTGGAACTGATCGTATCGCGCATTTTCCAGACGAGATCCAGCGCCTTCGATGTCTGCGCCTCAACCCGCACGCGATAGAACTTCTTGCCGTCCGAAACAACCGGGACGGCGCGAACTTCGGCCGTACCGACCGGGATGCCGTTCCAGCGCGCGTGATACACGGCCTGCTCCCCTTCATCGAACGGAAAATGTTTGGGCTGGTAGACGGGAACCGCCGGCAAGGCTTTTGTCGCCGGCGCACCCGCGTTCGACACGGTCGCTATCAGCATAGCGGCGATGATCCAAGCGGCCGCGAACCCTTTTGCTTGGTAGAGCTTCATTCTCGGAGCGTTAGACGAGAATGCGCTTAGAATGTTATATCTAAGGCCAAAACACAACCCGGAATCCCGCCGGCCGCTAAGCAGCCGGTTCATTAACTTCGATTGGGGAATCGCTCTGTAAGGAGGAAACCGTGGCGAGAAGCATCCTTGGAGCCGCTCTGGGCGTGGCTTTGAGCTCGGCGCTTTTCGTGAGTTCGCCTCCCGCTCTCGCGCAACCGGAACCGGTGGAGGCGCCGTCGCGGTCGGTATCGGTTTTACCTTCCTCTGAGGAGCTCAAGGCGTGCCTCAATCTCGCGGCCGCCGCCGAATGCCTTGATCGGCTTTATCGGGAAGCTCTGCGCGCTCACTCCACCCGCGAAGCCCTGCGCCAGATCCAGCAACTCGAAGCAGCCGACCCCGAATTGCGGCGTGACTGTCATCCGATCGTCCACGCGATCGGGCGGGAGACATTCCGGCTCAAAGGCAACATTCACGACGCGTTTTCGGCGTGCGATCAGACCTGCCACTCCGGATGTTATCATGGATCGGTCGAGCGGTTCCTTCGAGGCGACGATCTCTACGCTCAAGCCGGGAGACATCCGAGCCAGGCGGAGCTCAGGGAGAAAGCCGCCTCTGCATGTAAGCCCGATGACGTCTTGAGGGTGCGCTTTCAGTGCCTGCACGGCCTCGGGCATGCGCTCCTGTTTTTTTCACGCTACCAGCTGCAGAGCGCGCTCGAGGCGTGCGACGGTCTCGCCGACGCCTGGAGCCGGGAGTCTTGCTACGGGGGGGTTTTCATGGAGAACGTCGCCGGCAATGCGGAAAAGCGCGAGACGTCCCTAATCGATTACCACTATCCCTGCAATGCCGTGGCGCCCCGGTACCGGCGCGAGTGTTACCTGATGCAAACGTCGAAAATGGCGGCGTTGGGTGCCGCCATCGCAGAGATGTTCCGGGAGTGCGCCCGCGCCGCAGAATACCGCGAGCCGTGCGTGCAATCCATCGGACGCGATCTTTCAAACGAAGCGCGCGCGGGAAACGCGCGCGCGGTTGCGGAAACGTGCGAGACCGCGCCGGCTCTCGACCGGGAGCCATGCATGCGCGGCGTGATCTATGCTCTGGTCGACAACACATGGGATACGCGCTACGCGTTGCCGTTTTGTTCGGCTTTTTCGCGCGAGCACGACCGCACGAAGTGCGCCAGCGACACGTTCGCTTACCTGGAGACGACCTTCGGTCGAACGGCGGACGAGATTTTGAACGACTGCCTCCGCCATGCGAACGAAAAGAGCCGCTGCGTCCGGATCGGGCAATCTTGAAAGCGCGCAAAAAACGTTTGCCAGACGGGCGTGTTAGTGAGAAAGTAAGCTCACACTGAATCGGCGGGACCGGAACATGGATCCTCCTTGTCTGCTCGTCGTCGATGACGAAGTCGGCGTCCGCGAATCGCTCAAAATGGTCTTCGGAAAGGATTATCGCGTGCTCGAAGCGGAGGCCGTCGACGCCGCCATCCTCCACGCCCAGTCACACGAACCCGAGGTCGTGTTGCTCGACATCCTGATGCCTAAAGTCGACGGCATCGAAGTGCTGCGGCAAATCAAGACGCTCCATCCGGGTTGCGAAGTCATCATGCTCACCGGGCTGAATTCGCTTCAGCTCGCGACCAAAGCAATGGCGTTCGGGGCTTTCGACTTTGTGAGCAAACCTTTCGACGTCGTGGAACTTCGCCGCAAGGTCCGTGACGCGCTGGCTAAGGCCCGTCAAAACCAGTCCTGATCCTGCTCGAGCCGACCGGCGATGCGCCCCCTTTGCCCCCTCCCCCAGGCAAAAACTCTGCGGCTCGCGCTACTCGCCCTCCTTCTCCTCCCCGGTTGCGCAAAAATCAAACAATGGGCCTATGAGGGATTTGACCGGGACAGCTGGCAGGCCCCCGAAAAGGTCATTGCCGCGCTCGAGATCCGGCAAGGAGATCATGTCGCCGACTTGGGCTCCGGCAGCGGCTATTTCACTTTTCGCCTGGCCCGCGCCGTCGGGCCTAGCGGGAGGGTTTACGCGGTTGATATCGACCCGGAGATGAACGATCTCGTAGGCGCGCGCGCTCGAGAGCAGGGATTCGACAACATTCGCGTGATCCTGGCCGAGCCCGACGATCCGAAGCTCGCCGCCGGAAGTCTCGATTTGATATTCACGGTCAACACGTATCATCACATCGACGACCGCGTGGCTTATTTCAAGAGGCTGCGGCGATCCCTCAGACCGGGAGGCCGTCTGGCCATCATCGATTTCGATCGAAGGGCCTGGTTTCAAGGGCTCTGGAGCCACTACACCCCGGCGGAATTCATCCGTCGCGAGATGGAACAGGCCGGATATCGGTTACAGCGGGAGTTCGCATTTCTGGACCGTCAATCGTTCCAGATCTTTGTTCCCGCCGAAAAGCGGGCTTCATCTGCTCGGCGATTCAGCGCTCAGACGAAACGAGTTGAAGACAGCGGTAAGCGCGTTGTTCCGCTCGGTCGCCGCGGGATCGAAAAAGGCGGTCATGAGGAAATTGATCGAGTAGTTTTTGCCCGAGGGATACGCGTGAATGCCCGCCACCACGATCGGTTGGCCATTTTGCCGTTCGTGGAGGGTCGAAATATAGAACTGGACTCCCGCCTCGTTCGAGAGGTCGACCTTTTCGCCTACCGTCATCTTCTCCGCCCCGATGTTGGCTGAAATCGGCCGGTAAACCTCGCGGATCGCCTTCTGTATCAATGCTTCGACGCTTCGCCCCGGACCCTCGGATCCGAAATCCTCGCGCGATGCCTCGACGACTACGGTAAACGAGCTCCGTCCGGGACCGTCCAGCCGCACGCGGACGCTCTGGTTGCCCGCTCCTTCCGGCAGCTTTCGGAGTTGCCAGTCTGCCGGAAATCGAAACGAGTACTCGTATTCCGGATCGACGTAGGTTTCGATCAGCGGCTGCGAGGTCGCGGCAAGCGCCGCGGACGACAACCAGATCAGTGCGCCAATGGAGGTGATCGTGAGCAACTTCACAATTTTCGAAATCGACTCCTGAGAACGAGACCAGGGTAACATACCGCGCGCCTGCGGCAACCGCCAGGTTTCCTCGCACCCAGAATACTGCACCACGAAGTGCGACATTAGCTTACGGTGCCGGCCCTCGCCCTAACCCTCTTTCAGCGGGAGAGGTAATCAGTAACCGGCGCTCCCAATCTCTTTTACCCTCGCCCTTGAGGGAGAGGGCAAGGGTGAGGGTGCGATATTTCGAAGGCGAACACGAAGGCAACGAAGTTCAAAGAATTCTTACTTTGAACTCTCCTTCGTGAACTTCGTGCTCTCTGGTGGTGAAGCTTTTCTTCGCGGCTTACGCGCGTAAAAACCGTGATTTGTCGCTTGCTCCGCTGAGGGAAAATCGGTAATTTAGCTCCGACTGGAGCCGCCTTGACGAAGCGATACGTTCTTAGGAATTCGAATTCAATCCAAACAGCGCCTCAGCTCTCTGGTCTCGATTACCGTAAAGAGCTCAATGAAGCTCAGTATCGGGCGGCGACGACGATCGAAGGTCCTCTGTTGATCGTCGCCGGAGCCGGCACGGGCAAGACCAGGACGCTGGTGTTTCGCGTCGCCCATTTGGTCGACATAGGCGTCGATCCGAGATCAATCCTGCTGTTGACGTTTACGCGCCGCGCCGCCGAGGAGATGCTGCGGCGTGCCGCGGCGCTGATCGACAACCGATGCAGCCAAGTCGCCGGCGGGACTTTTCATTCGTTCGCCAATCTCGTGCTCCGGCAATTCGGTCCTCGGATCGAGATTGCGCCGTCCTTTACGATCATGGACCGATCCGACAGCGAAGACGCGCTCCAACTCCTGCGCGCCGAGCTGGGTCTCAGCCACAAGGACAAGCGCTTTCCGCGCAAGCAAACCGTCGCCGAAATCTTCAGCATGGCGGTCAACAAGCAAACCACTGTCCCGG
>DATMBL010000340.1:0-5101 GCA_035559295.1 Candidatus Eiseniibacteriota bacterium | reverse complement strand
GCAGCACGTCAATCCAGCGCCGCGCCTGCCCCCTCGGTTCAATCACCGGTTGCCTCACGCCCCAGTAGAAATAGCCCGTCGCGGGGCTCATGGTATGACTCGGCCGATTCGGAAAAAGATCGAACCGCTCGAGGTAGTAGGTTTCCGGCAAGACGAGATCGGCGAACTCGGCCGTTTCGTCCAGATGGGTGCTGAAGCTTACGATGAAGGGAATCTTCTTGAGCGCTTCCGCCGTCGCTCGCGGATTGACGTTGTTCATCATCAGGTTGCGGCGGCAGACAATCAGCATCTCCGGTTGATAGGGCAGTGAAAACTTGCCGGGCTCGCTCAAGTTCATCTGATACATCGGGCTGCGGTTGGTGCTGATCGGAAAAAGTTCGTTAAGCCCGAGGTCCTCCGGCTCGCGCTCTTCGAAATCGTAGTAGCGCGCGCCGTGACCGATCGCCGCAGGCGGCGTAATCAGTCCCTCGCGGGTCTGTCCTGGCTCCCACTGCCAAGCGGGACCGACAAGATTGGGCCCCCTGTGTCCGCCAGGGACATAGAATGCGCCCACGACCATATTGAGAATCTGCACGGCGAGCGCCGTGTGTGTCCCGTGCTTGTGCGCGCCGGCGCCGCGGTAGATGTTGACCGCCACCGGCCGATAGGGAAGCGCCTCGCCATCGATCATGATCGTTGAACCGATGCGCGCGGCCTGGCCATATTCGATGGCGATGCGCCGGATCGTTGCGGCGGGTATGGTGGTCATCGCGGCGGCATACTCCGGACTATAACTCCTGACTTGTTCTTTGAGGGCCTCGAACGCGGTCCGGCAAGCAACCCCGCCGACCGTGAACGCTCCCTCTAAGGCGGGTCGAATGCCTTCCTTGTCGAACGGCAACGGTGCACCGATCGTCTCATCCCACACCAACGGCTTCCCGCTGCCTTCCGCCTGAAGATACCGTCCGTCGCTGCGCACAAGATAGGGCGCGTTGGTTCTGTGGCAGAGAAACTCGCGGTCGTAGCAGCCAAGTTCGTTCAACAGGACGTTGAGCATCGCCAACACCAAGGCGCCGTCGGTTCCGGGGCGGATCGGCACCCACTCGTCGGCTTTGGCCGCGGCGTTGGTTCCGACCGGATCGACAACGATCACTTTCATGCCGCGGCGGCGCGCCTCGGCCATCTTGCGCGCCGTCACCGTAGCATTGAGCCCGGCCATGAAACCCTGCTGATTGCCCAACAGGATGGCGTAATTGCAGTAATCGAGATCGAAATCGGAATGAAAGGCGCCGTTGGTGAGATACATGGAGGCGTGAAGATAGTTGCCGCAGAAATAGCCGACCCAGTCCGCATTCGGTGTGCCGTAAGCGACCGCCCATACCGGCCGGATGAAATAAGACAGCGCGATCTGATCGAAGCTAGAGATAACCAGCTTGCGCGGATCGTCCTCGCGAACCTGGCGGAGCTTCTCCGTGAGCAGATCCATCGCCTTATCCCAGGAGATCTCCATCCAGCAGGGATTGACGCCGATGCCCTTTTTAGGGTTGGTTCGCACGAGCGGCACGGTGACGCGCGAAGGATCGTAGAGGCCGATCAAGCCGGCTTGCCCCTTGGCGCAAATTTTTCCTCGGCTCGCCGGACAGTCCGGGTCACCTTCGATCTTGGTGACCACGCCATCCTCGCGGTGAGCGAGAATACCGCAGGCCGCAAAACACATGTCGCACACCGAGTGGACCCAGACATCCTCTTTCGGTCCGAGCATGCTAACCTCCTTCAGGCGGATAGACTCCGACGACGATGCTGACCTGCTCGCCTTTACCCAGTTGAGTTGCGAAGCCTTGCAGTTCGCTGATGTCCCGATCATTGAGACACACCTGGGCCGTTGCGCGTAGCTCGCCGCTCTTCTTAAAGACGCTATGCTGGAAAGGGTCGCCGTGTTTCGCGGCCAAGAGTTTAAGAAGCTCGCCGATCGTAGTGCCGGGCGCGGCGTTTACGGTTTCTTCCCCGCACCCGATGACATTACGAACCAGCCCGAGGTAGGAAATATGAATCTGCTGGTCCACCTTTGCTCACACCGGATCTGGGTCATAAGGCGAAGCGTCCGCAAACTAGATGCCACCGCTCAATGGCTTATTCTTCCGGTAAAATGAGGCGCCGTCTCCTAGAATTTGGAAAAAAGGTTCAGATCTTCCAGAATTTGGGAGCCATAATCCTGCCGCGATAATTGGAGAAATGGATCGCAGGCCGCCAAAGATGAAGGGTTGGATCGCTTCCTCAACGAGCCCTACGTCCACAGCGCAAAGATCCAGCCCTCTGGGAACGGGAGATGGAGAAATCTGTCGAAGAGACCTTCCATGATGAGCCAAGCAACGACGGTTAAAACGATCGTGAGCGCCCACGGTTCTCGTCCGGCGATCCTCAGATAAACAAAAACGAAGATCGGCACTGCGAGGGGAAAGCCGACCAACACAATGAGCGCGAGAAAGCCGAGCGTCCAGAGGCTTATGGCGATCGTTCTCTTCCTGGCCAGGACAGGTTCAACCGTATCGGTGAACTGGAAATCCACCGCGCGACCCTCGCGCGCTCCTTCGGCGCTCCAGACGCTCAGTGCCAGTTCGATCAAAGCAAGAAAAAGCAGGGGAAGCGCGATCACCCGTGGGAAGAGCGCGGTTCGAAACGGCCAGCTCCAGGACGCGTAGAGCGCGTAGCCACCGACACCGGCCGTCGCGAGACTGAGCGCGCTGCCAAGACTTAAAAGACGCCTCACGATAGGCTTTCCCCCATCAACGGTTTTCCCTTGAAACGGACAAAAGGAAAGCAAACCACTATGACCGTCAAGACGATGAGAATCAAAACCAAGGGACGGAGCGTCCAGGCCGGCCCATAGCGAATCGTCGAAATGTAAAAATTGTTCTCCGCAATCCTGCCGAGAACAAAACCGAGCACCAGAGGCGCTCGAGGCCAGCCGCATCGGATCATGACGTAGCCGAGAAACCCGAACGCGAGAAAAACCAGCAAATCCCCCAAATGATTGTTGGAGGTATAGGCTCCGATGAATGCAAAGAACAGAATGAACGGGATCAGCACCGTCCCGCGGATCAAAGTGAGCTTGGCCAGGTAGTTCAGAAAAAAAAGGCTGACGGCGACCGTGATGATATTGGCCACGACCATCGTCCAGACCATCGAATAGGTAAGAACGAGATGCTTATCCAGCATGTCCGGTCCCGGCATGATCCCCAACAGGAAAAAGGCGCCTAGGAGAATCGCCATAGAAGAGCTGCCGGGAACGCCAAACGCAATGGTCGGAATGAGCGACCCTCCTTCCTTGGAATTATTGGCCGCGCCGGGGCCCAGTACGCCGCGGACATCTCCTTTGCCGAACCCCGCTCGCTCCTCTCTGCTGCGCGCGCTCTGCACCGCATGACCGTAAGCGATCCACTGAGCCACGCCGCCGCCCAAGCCTGGCATGATTCCGATGAATGTACCGGCGAGGCTGCATCGGACGGTGAGCCAAAAATGCACGAACGTATCTCTGACTCCGACCCAAACGCCTCTGCCAAGATTCTCATGCGGCAGCTCTCCCGCGATCGACGTTCCTCTGACGGCAAGGTCGATAATCTCAGGAATGGCGAACAGGCCGACCAGGACCGGGACCAAATCGAGCCCGTTCCACAGATAAAGCTGGCCGAAGGTAAAACGCAGAATTCCCGCCTGAGGATCCTGGCCCACGAGCGCGAACATGAGCCCCACAAGCCCGGCAAGAATGCCGCGCAACAATGCCCGCCCCCCTTGGCCGCTCAAGGAGGAGATAAAGGCGATGCCGACGATGGCGAGCATGAACAGCTCTGGCGCGCCGAAGGAGAGAACCAGCGGGCGCACGACAGGGATCGCCAGGGCCAACGCAAAAGCTCCGATCAAAGCGCCGATGAGCGAACTCATCAGCGCAGCGCCCAAAGCCCGCCCGGCCTCGCCTTTCTTGGCCATCGCGTGGCCGTCTAAAATCGTCGCCGCAGTGGTTCCCTCCCCGGGTATTCCAAACAGAACCGAGGTGATGTCTCCGGTGGTCGAGACCACCGAATGCATGCCCAAGAGAAAAGCAAAGGCTTCGGCGGGAGTCATCTTGTAAATAAAGGGAAGCATCAAAGCCAGGGTGGTTGTGCCGCCGAGTCCCGGCAATAGCCCAACCCAGAAGCCGATAAAGACTCCCAATAGCATCATCAGGAAAGTCTGCCATTGGAAAACGACGAACAGGCCGTCGATAAAGGCTTGCAGCATGGTTGAGACAGCGGATTTCTCGCCGGGCAGAGCGCGGATCAAGCCGCGCTCCGCCCGACGCAAGGGTTCGCACCGCGCACAAACTCAATCCCCAAACTTGATGTATTTCGCCAGCGTCTGAACGACGTCCTGGGGTTGATTTAAAACCTCGGCGACGATCTTCAAGGCGTGTTCCGGCGAAACGTAATCGATGGTCATCTTGCCCTTCTCGGCTTCTGCAAGGAGGTCTTTGTCCTTGAGGGCCCTGGCAAAAGCGTCGCGAAGGATCTTCAGTGCGTCTTTGGCCGTCCCCGGCGGCGCCACGAAAGGCCGGTAGATTTGTGTTGGAACCGCGTTCACAGCCATAATCAGTTTTCCCTGCTTGCTGGTTGCCAGATCTTCGTCGACGGGTAATTTTTCGATTCCTGGAGCCGAGGTCCGGTTGCGAATGATTGGACGCACGAGACCTCGGTCGATAAAGGGCTTGATCGAATCGTAAGACCCGGCTCGGCCGTCCACTTCCTTACGCTCGAGGGCGAGCATCACGTCCGCGCTCGATGAGTAGCCGGAGACCAGTTTGAAATCAAAACCAGCAAACTCATCGAGCAGCGCTGGGAAATCATGGGTCGAGCTTCCCGGCCCGGTGGTGCCGATGACAAACTGCTTGACCTTTCGCAAATCCTCGGCGGTCTTGTAGGGAAGATCGGCGCGCACCGCGAGAATCACCGCATCGCTGGCCGCGCTGCCCAGCCAGGCAAACTTGGTTAAGTCAAACCTCACTCCTTCAACCTTGATCAATTGCGCGACAACGGTGGCATTGTTAAAAGTTCCGATCGTCAAACCGTCGGGCTTAGCGACGCTATAGAGA